>NZ_JBFCVS010000001.1:0-351119 GCF_040704725.1 Leisingera sp. JC11 | reverse complement strand
GCGTCGCCGCGGTTGCCTTCGATGGTGTCGGCCTGATCAGTGCCGATGACGGTGTCGTCGCCGTAGCCCGCGTCGATCTCCTCGATCCCGGCGAGCTGGATGCCGCTGGAGAAGTCCAGCGTCTCATCTCCGGCGGTGCCCGCGATGACGTCGTAGCCCTCGCCGCCGCGGATCTCCTCGATGGAGGTGAGGTTGCCGAGGTTGTCGGTCACCCGGAAGGTGTCGCCGTAGCGGCTGCCCTGCAGCGCGTCATGGCCCTCGCCGCCGTCGACCTGGTCGGTGCCCGCGGAGGAGCCGTAGACCAGGAAGGTGTCATCGCCCGCGCCGCCCGAGAGGTGGTCGTCGCCGCGGTTGCCTTCGATGGTGTCGGCTCCGCCGCCGCCGACCAAGTGATCTACTTCATCAGTGCCCCTTAGATACATGCCCTCAGGCTCGTCTTCGGGCTCGACCTCGACCTCCGGCTCCGCATTGGATCCCGTATCGGTACCGGAATCGCCATCGGGCGCCGGGTCCTCTTCCGTCTCCGGGTCGGTTTCCGGATCTGTGCCGGGTTCGTCACCGGGTGCCGGGTCCTCTGCCGTCTCCGGGTCGGTCTCCGGATCTGTACCGGGTTCGTCACCGGATGTCGGGTCCTCTGCCGTCTCCGGGCCGGTTTCCGGATCTGTACCGGGTTCGTCACCGGATGCCGGGTCCTCTGCCGTCTCCGGGTCGGTTTCCGGATCTGTACCGGGTCCGTCACCGGATGCCGGGTCCTCTGCCGTCTCCGGGTCGGTTTCCGGATCTGTACCGGGTCCGTCACCGGGTGCCGGGTCCTCTGCCGTCTCCGGGTCGGTCTCCGGATCTGTACCGGGTCCGTCACCGGGTGCCGGGTCCTCTGCCGTCTCCGGGTCGGTCTCCGGATCTGTACCGGGTTCGTCACCGGGTGCCGGGTCCTCTGCCGTCTCCGGGTCGGTTTCCGGATCCGTACCGGGTTCGTCACCGGGTGCCGGGTCCTCTGCCGTCTCCGGGTCGGTTTCCGGATCCGTACCGGGTTCGTCACCGGGTGCCGGGTCCTCTTCCGTCTCCGGGTTGGTTTCCGGATCTGTACCGGGTTCGTCACCGGGTGCCGGGTCCTCTGCCGTCTCCGGGTTGGTTTCCGGATCTGTACCGGGTTCGTCACCGGATGCCGGGTCCTCTTCCGTCTCCGGGTCGGTTTCCGGATCTGTACCGGACACGCCAACGGGGGCCGGGTCATCTACCGTCTCCGGATCTGTACCTGAGCCGTCTACCGGTGCCGGTCTGGCCCCTGGTTCTGAAGGACGTTCAGCCCTGGTGCTGGAGACTTCCTCTTGCACTGGCTCGGGTGTCGGGGCCGGGTCGCGTCCCGCGCCGAGACTGGCCGCCTCGTTTGCCGGCACGGTATCAGAAGCTGCCGGAGAGGTGTTGCCGTCTTGCGCGGGAGCGGCGGTGCGCCGCGGGGAGGAGCCTGTGGCTCCGGTCGACTCCGGAGAGGTCTCCACATGGTTTTTTTGAAACGGGCCGGGTGCAGAACGGAGTGCCTGCCAGCCCGAGCCCGCCAGATCCTGGAAATACATTCCAAGTGCCGAAAGTTTTGAAGAAAAGGCCGAAGCTGCTGCTTCGCCTCCTGTCAGAAGAGGTGTATCGGCGGCTGTGTCTTCCTGCCGCCGGTCGGCATCTGAGGTTTGGTGCTCTTGGGGAGCATAAAGGCGTTCCGGGCTGGTTTCTGAGCTATTTGCATCGAATTCTTTGGAATCCCGCACGGTACTTGTCTCCCGGTTGAGCTGGACATTTCATAACCGTCAAGGGTTAATAAAATGGAGATCCTGCCAGTTACCCGGAAACCGGCGTTATTGATGAGACCACCCGCCGGCGGCACTTGTGTGTCATAGTGCCGGCCGGCCTGGTGTGTTCAACAACTCAAGGACATGTTTAAAAATCGTTTCCACAAAATTGGTCATTTCCTGGAAGCACCGAGGGGGAGATTGTCCGAGCGCTTTCAGGGCACTGTATCGCTAAAGAACGTCATTGCCGGCGTAATGACTGAAGTTCGAAAGGCAGTCCTGCCGAAGGGTGCCGCTTTCGACCGCAGAAGAAGTATAGTCACGCCTGGCAAAGAAAAGCCGGCATGATTGCCACCGGTCATCCGAAGGCGGATTGCTTTCGCTTCGAACTGCTTTGTCTACAGCCTTCCCTGACTGCGTTCTGGTTGCGCCGGCCGCAATTTGAGCTCCTGTCACTACGTTCTTCCTGGTGGCAAAGACTCATTCGCCCCTAACTCGCTGACCGGGCTCTCAGCCTCAGCTCTCTGCAGCCAAAGTTGCGGTGATCGAGCGTTTCCCCCAGGGAAATGATTCTATTTCAATGACATAGGGGCTTCAATGACATAGGGGCTCTCACTTTTCCCGGCTCGACCGCCACTCGAATCTCCCGCAGCCTACGGGGGCCGGCGGCCTCGCAGGGAGGCTATACTCTCAGCCCTTGCGCAGCAGGTAGATATCCATGATCCAGCCATGCTCTGCGCGCGCCTTGGCACGGGTTGCGATGATGTCTTCCGTGACCTCTGGCAAAGGCCCGGAAACGGAAATCTGGTTTTCCATCCCGGCATAGGCGGTCCAGAAGATCTCCACTCCCTGCGGCTCGATGGACTGGAAGGAACACTCTCCGTCCAGCATGATCACCAGCGTGTCGGCACTGTCCGGCCAGCCGTTCTCACGCAACTGGCGGCCGGTGGTGATGGTGAACGGCGCGCCGATCTCATTGACCGGGATCGCATGAGCCGCTGTCAGCGCCTGGATAGAAGTGATGCCGGGGATCACTGTCAGCTTGATTTCTGCCAGCTTTTTCAGCCGCTCAGCAATCCGCATGGTGCTGTCGTAAAGCGACGGATCACCCCAGACCAGGAACCCGGCCTTGCCGCCCCCGGGCAGGTTGGTGGTGATGTTCTGCCACCAGATCTCCGCGATGGCATCGTGCCAGTCGTCCACACGTTTGCGGTAGCTCTTGGTAGCCTCATCCCGCACCGGCAGGGAAAACTCGACAACTTTCGGGCCATCGCCCTTGATGGCCCGGTTGCAAATCTCACGCCGCAGCCCCGCCAGGTCGTCCTTGCCCGCCCCCTTGTTGGGGATCAGGATCAGGTCCTGCGCGTTCAGCGCGTCGATCGCCTGCAGCGTCATGTGCTGCGGGTTGCCGGTGCCGATGCCGATCAGGGAAAGCTCAATCATGACAGTGTCTTTCTCAATTGCCGGCTAAACTGCCCGGCAAGTCCTGGTCCGCCAGCGGCCCATAAAGGATCAGCACCGGGGCCTTGGTTTCCATCGCGCGCAGCACTGATGGCAGCTCGCCCACGTTATGGCAGAACAGTTTCTGTTCGGGCGTTGACACACCCAGTGCCACCAGCGCGTGAGTCTCCGCGGGCAGGCCCGCTTCCATCAGCTTTTCCGCCAGCGCAGCAAAGGTGCTTTTTCCCATGTAAACCACCGTGGTGGCATGGGGGTCGGCAAGCGCCGCCATGTTCAGGTCATCCGGCAGCCCGCCGGTCACATCATGGCCGGTGATGAACTGCAGCCGCCGCGCGGTCAGCCGCCGGGTCAGCGGGATATTCGCCGCCGCCGCCGCCGCCGAGGCCGCGGTGACGCCGGGCACGATCTCGAACCCGATGCCCGCTTCGCGCAGCGCGGTCATCTCTTCCTCCAACCGACCGAAGACGCCGGAATCGCCGGACTTCAGCCGCACCACATTGAGGCCGGAGGACGCGTAGTCGACCAGCAGCTGGCTGACATGATCCTGCTTGGGCGAGGGCCGCCCTGCGCGTTTGCCGACGCCCACCAGATCGGCGTCGGCCCGCGCGTGGCTCAGGATCGGGCCAGAGGACAGATCGTCGAACAGCACCGCATCCGCCGCTTCCAGCCGCTTCACCGCCTTGACGGTCAGCAGCTCCGGGTCGCCCGGGCCGGAGGAGACAAAGCTCACAAAACCGCTCATGCGCGTTCTCCCGTGATCAGGTGGAAGAAGGTGCCCGTGACGTTGCCCTTGATGGAGCCGGTTTCCGGCACCGGGCCGCCGTCGGCGTCCATGACACTTGCCAGCGGCGCATCCGGTTCTTCCAGAATGGTGGAGTAATGGAACTCATGCCCGCGCAGTGCTGTGCCTGCGTCAAAGCCCGGCATCCCGGCCTGCAGAATGGCGCGGCGGTAGCCGAGGTGGAACTTGCGCTTCTCGTAAGAGGTCACGAGGCCCAGAAGGCCCAGCATCTGGTGGCGGTTGCCTTCCTTGTCAATGAGCGCCTCGCCCAGGGCCATATAGCCGCCGCATTCGCCATGCACCGGCTTGGTCTCGGCGTGCTTGCGGACACCGGCGCGGAAGGTCTCCGCCGCCGCCAGTGTGCCGCCGTGCAGCTCCGGGTAGCCGCCGGGCAGCCAGACCAGATCGGCATCCGCCGCCGGGGCTTCATCCGCCAGCGGCGAGAACGGCAGGATTTCTGCGCCCGCCGCGCGCCAGCCGGTCAGCAGATGCGGGTAGGTAAAGGAAAACGCCGCATCCCGGGCCAGCGCAATCCGTTGCGCGGGCGGTTTGGGCAGGCTTGCCGGCGCGGGCGCCTTACCAGCCAGCGCTGCCGCCTTGATTGCTTCAAGGTCCACATGCTCGCGCAGAAACGCTGCATAACCCGCAATGGCAGCCTCCAGATCCGGATGCTCCACCGCTTGGATCAGGCCCAGGTGCCGTTCCGGCAGGGTCAGGTCGCCGCGGCGGGGCAGGGAGCCCAGCACCTTGATGCCTGCCTTCTCCATCCCCAGCCGGGTCAGCCGTTCATGCCGCGGGCTGGCCACGCGGTTCAGGATCACCCCGGCAAAGGGCAGCTCCGGATCGTAATTCTTGAACCCCAGCGCCGTGGCCGCCGCCGACTGCGCCTGGCCGCCCACATCGACAACCAGCACCACCGGCCAGCCCATGAGCTTGGCGGTTTCGGCCGAGGAGCCGAAGCCTGACTGGCCGCGCGTTGCCACGCCGTCATAAAGGCCCATCGAGCCTTCGCCGATGCAGATTTCCGCACCCGCCGACTGGCCGGTGACCGCATCCAGCAGCCCGCCGTCCATCGCCCAGGTATCCAAGTTGAAGCTGGGGCGTTTGGCAGCCGCCAGATGGAACGCCGGGTCGATATAGTCCGGCCCGCTCTTGTAGGGCTGCACGGTGAGACCGTCCTCGGCCAGCGCCCGCAGCAGGCCTAGCATCACGGTGGTCTTTCCGGTGCCCGAGGAGGGCGCCGAGATCATCAGTCCGGGAGGGTTCATGCTTGTCATGGCCTTAATCGTCCCCGTGGCTCCAGCTCGACCACGGGCTGTCGGCGCTCTGCGGCCGGTACCGGCGGTCGTAGTCGGTGGAATAGAGGCAGCTTTCGTCAAAGCCTTCACCCTTCAGCACCGGCCCCACCAGGATCAGCGCAGTGCGGGAGATCTTCTCGTCGAGCGATGCCTTCAGGGTGTCCAGCGTCGCGCGGATGATCTGCTGATCCGGCCAACTGGCGCGGTAGACCACCGCGACCGGGCAGTCCGCGCCGTAATGCGGGGTGAGGCTGTCGACCACATGGTCCAGGTTGCCGATCGACAGGTGGATCGCCAGCGTGGTGCCGGTCCTGGCAAAGTTCTCCAGCGACTCGCCGGCAGGCATCGAGGACGCGCGCCCCGGCGTGCGGGTCAGCACCACCGATTGACCAAGGCCGGGCAGGGTCAGCTCGGTTCCCAGTGCCGCTGCAGCGGCGGCAAAGGACGGCACGCCCGGGGTGACGCTGACCGGGATGCCCTCGGCCTTCAGGCGGCGGATCTGCTCGCCCATCGCCGACCACACCGACAGGTCGCCGGAATGCAGCCGCGCCACGTCCTGGCCCGCCTCATGCGCCGCCTTGATCTCTGCCACGATGGCATCCAGATCCATCGCCGCGGTGTTCACGATCTTCGCGTCCGCCGGGCAGTGGCTCAGGATTTCCTCCGGCACCAGCGAGCCTGCATAGAGGCACACCGGGCAGGACGCGATGATGTCGCGCCCGCGCAGGGTCAGAAGATCGGCAGCGCCCGGTCCGGCGCCAATGAAGTGAACGGTCATGGCTCAAGTCTTTCTGCTATGGCCGCGGTGGCAAGCCCATCCGCGGTGACAACTCTGGGCGCGAGCAGGCGCGCGCTGGCGCCCGGTGCCCCTTTGCGCGCCCCGGCCAGCGCCGCGGCTTCCGCCAGCGACCCGGTGCCGAATCGCGCCTTGATCCGGGGTGAGCAGGTGAGGGTCTGCTCCCCGGCAATATCCTGTTCCTGCAATGAAATCACCGGCAGTCCGGCGGCGCGCGCAAACTCCTGCATGGCAGGGGCTGCGGCCTTTCCGGCGACGGACGCCAGCGCGTCCACATGCTCGCCTGCCAGCGTCAGCGCGGCTTGCAAATCTGCCGCCGTTGCTGCGCTGCGAAATCCGATGCCCGCCACCTTCATCGCGTGACGCTCCACTGAATGACGGGCCGGGCCCGGCGCCAGTCGCGCATGGACCCCAGCGGCCCGGCTTCGGCAATCTCCGCTTTCAACAGATGCCCGCCGCGCGCGGCATGAGCCTGCATCAACAGGGTTTCGGTCTCCAGCGTGACACCATTGGCCACCAGCCTGGTGCCCTCGGGCAGGATCTCCCAGAGGTGGTCCAGAAGCTCTTGCGAGCCGCCGCCGCCGATGAACACGCAATCGGGCAGGGGTTGGCCGTCCAGCACCGCTGGCGCCTTGCCCAGAACCGGCGTCATCCGGTGATCCAGCCCGAATGCCGCCGCGTTTGCGCGGATGTTCTCCAGCCGGCTCTCGCGCGGCTCGAAGGTGATCGCCCGAGCGCCGGAGGCCGCCAGGCACCACTCCACCGAGACCGAGCCGGAGCCGCCGCCGATATCCCACAGCAGCTCGCCCGTGCGCGGCGCAAGGGCCGACAGTGTCAGCGCCCGGATCGGCCGCTTGGTGATCTGCCCGTCGCTGGCAAAGAGATCATCCGCCAGCCCGGCCGCCTGCGGCAGGCCCTTGCTGCCTGCGGCTTCGACAGCCACGGCAACAGGCGCCTGAATGCTCTGCAAATCAAACCCTTCGGCAGTGGCAGACCGCACTTTCTGGCGCGGCCCGCCCAGGCATTCCATCACGGTCAGCGTTGAGGCGCCGAAGCCCTTAGCGGCCAGCCATTCCGCCAGCTTCGCGGGTGCGGCTCCGTCCCGCATGGTGCAAATCACGCGAGTGCCGTTTCCAAGCAGAGGGCATAGGCGCGCATAGGGTGCCGCGTGCAGGCCGAGGCACAGAACCTCTTCCAGCTTCCAGGCCAGAAGGTTGGCAGCCAGCGCAAAGGTTGATGGCACCGGATGCGACACCCACTCGCCATCTTCCAGGTGCCGCGCCAGCGAGCCTCCGGCGCCATGCCAGAAGGGATCACCGGAGGCCAGAACGGCGACCTTGCGCCCGCGCATCTCCAGCACCGGCGCGATGGAGAACGGCACCGGCCAAGGATGGCCCTTGCTGCCTGCGCCGGCCAGCTCCAGATGCCGCGGGCCGCCGAATATTGCCTCGGCCTCCGCCAGCGCCTTCCGGCTTGCATCGCTTAAGGAATCCAGTCCATTTTCGCCCAGACCGATTATCGTAAGCCACGGATCAGACATGACACGCATCCTTCTCCTGGGCGGCACCACCGAAGCCTCGACGCTGGCCAAGACCCTGGCCGAGGCGGGCATGGATGCGGTGTTTTCCTACGCGGGCCGCACGGCCAAGCCCGTCAGCCAGCCGCTGCCTACCCGCGTTGGCGGCTTTGGCGGCGTGGAAGGGCTTGCGGAATATCTGAAGACCGAAAGCATCACCCATGTGGTCGATGCAACCCACCCGTTCGCCGCCCAGATGAGCACCAACGCGGTGTACGCCTGCGAAGCTGCGGGGGTGCCGCTTTGCGCCTTTGAACGCCCGGCATGGCAGGCGGGGGAGGGCGACCAGTGGGTTCACGCGGACAGCATCGAGGGCGCGGTAAACGCTCTGCCCGAAGTTCCCGCACGGGTGTTCCTGGCGATCGGCAAGCAGAACCTTGCACAGTTCGCGGCCAAACCCCAGCACCACTACCTGCTGCGGCTGGTAGACGCGCCGGAGACGGACTTGCCGCTGCCGCACACAACGGCCGAGATCGCCCGCGGGCCGTTTGACGTCGCGGGCGACACCGCGCTGATGCAGCGCCATGGCATCACCCATGTGGTGGCCAAGAACGCAGGCGGCGCGGGGGCCGCGGCCAAACTCACCGCCGCGCGCGACCTTGGCCTGCCGGTCATCATGATCGGCAGACCCGAGGTGCCCGAGCGCCCCGTCATGGGCAGCGTGGCAGAGGTTATGGCCTGGCTGTCTCATCCCTCGGCAGCGTAGCGGGGCGTGTAGACGTAATTGCCGACCCGGCGGGTGTCGCGGTTGCCGACAATCACCACGGTACGCATGTCGGCCATCTCGGGCGTCGCGTCCTTCAGCGGCACGGTCAGCAGTTCCTGCCCGGGCTTGGTCACATCGCGGGCAAAGGTGATCAGCGTGTCCTGCCCGCAGGCCTCCCGCAGGATTTCCAGCGCCCGGGTAAACTGATGCGGCCGCGATTTCGAACGCGGATTGTAAAACGCCATCGCCAGCCCGGCCTCGCCGACCAGCTGCAGGCGCCTTTCAATGAGACTCCAGGGCTTCAGGTTGTCGCTGAGGTTGATAGCCGCGAAATCATGCCCCAGCGGCGCGCCGATGGCGGCAGCGGCGGCGAGCATCGCGGTGATGCCGGGCAGCACCTTGATCTCCAAGTCCAGCCAGTCCGGGTGGGCCTCGCTGTTGTTCTCCAGCGCCTCGAACACGGCGGAGGCCATGGCAAAGACCCCCGGATCACCGGAGGAGACCACGACCACACGCTTGCCCTCGGCGGCCATTTCCAGCGCATGGGTGGCGCGGTCCACTTCGACGCGGTTGTCAGTGGCATGCAGGGTCAGCCCCTCGCGCGGCTCGATGCGTTTGACGTAGGGGATATAGCCAACGATATCAGTTGCTTCCCCGATGGCGTCGCGCACTTCCTTCGTCACCAACGCCTCGTTGCCGGGGCCAAGCCCGGCGATCACCACCCAGCCATTTCCTGTGTTGCTCATGGCCGACGCCCCTGTCCGTGAACCAGTACGATGGAGAAGTACGGCACCTCGCCGTCGATCTCCGAGAGCTTCTGTACGTTCTGGCCCGGCATGGTGCCGCGCTCGACCAGCCAGGCGTCACCGGCACGGCCTGCACGCTCCAGTGCGCGGCGCAGCTTGGGCAGGTTGCGGCCGATCTTCATCACCACCAGCGCGTCCGTTTCGGCGGCGCGTTTAGCCAGTTCATCCTCGCTGAGGGTGGCCATCGCCACGGTCAGCACATCGTCGCCCCAAGTAATCGGCTGGCCGGAGGCGGTCCAGCAGCCGGACATGCCGGTGATGCCGGGCACGATCTCCTGCGCGGCGCGGCCCTGCAGGCGGGTGTAGAGGTGCATGTAGGAGCCATAGAGAAACGGGTCGCCCTCGCACAGCACCACCACGTCTTCGTCCTGCGCGATCTCGGCGAGCGTGTCGGCCCATTGGTCATAGAACTCAGCCAGCACCCTGTTGTACTCGGGATCCGAGAAATGGATCTCGGTGGTGACCGGGTATTCCATCGCGTGTTCGGTGACGCCGTCTGCCAGCATGCCTTCGACAATGGCGCGGGCCTGGCCTTGACGGCCGGCCTTGCGGAAATAGGCGATGTGGCGTGCGCCGGAGATCAGCCGGTGCGAGCGGACGCTCATCAGGTCTGGATCACCGGGGCCAAGCCCTGCACAGATGACTTTTCCCATCGTTACTCTTTCCAGCTCGCCAGCGCGTTTACCGCAGCGACGGTGATGGCGGAACCGCCCAGGCGGCCCTTCACGATCATCGACGGCACCGGCAGGTCCTCCATCAGTGCGTCCTTGGATTCCATCGCACCGACAAAACCCACGGGGCAGCCGATGATGGCGGCGGGGCGGGGGCAGGACGGGTCCTTCAGCATGTTCAGTAGGTGGAACAGCGCAGTGGGCGCGTTGCCGATGGCCACGACCGCACCCTCCAGTTTCGGGCGCCACAGCTCCAGCGCTGCGGCGGAACGGGTGTTGGACATTTCCTTGGCCAGTTCCGGCACCTTGGGGTCGCGGAGCGTACAGATCACCTCGTTGTCTGCGGGCAGGCGCGGGCGGGTGATGCCTTCGGAGACCATGTAGGCGTCACACAGAATCGGCGCGCCGTTTGCCAGCGCTGCGCGCGCGGTTTCGGCCATGCCCTCGGAGAAGCGCACGTGCTCTTCCAGCCCCACCATGCCGGCGGCGTGGATCATGCGGACGACGACGCTCTCCTCGTCCTTGTTGAAGCGCGCCAGATCGGCTTCGCGGCGGATGGTGGCAAAGCTTTCGGCGTAGATCGCGGCGCCGTTGGTTTCATAGGTGTGGAGCATGTCAGCTGCCCTCTGTCAGAAGTTCGGGAGCGGCGCGCAACGCGTCGGCGCTCAGGTGGGTCTTTAGCGGCTGATCCGCGGCAGTGCCATGGCGGATCAGGGAGAATTCGTTTTCGCCGGTCGCGGTCAGTGTCAACGGCGCGGGACCCGGGCAGGCGCAGCCCTTGCCGCAGCCGGACACATGCAGCTTTGTCCCTGCCGGGACATGGGCCGCCAAGTCCCGCGCCAGATCGCGGGTGGAGGAAAGCGCCTGCAGGCAACCGGGTGCTCCAGTGCACGCAACCACCTGCAGGCGTGGATCCGTGGCGTCCAGGATCAGGCCGGGCAGTGGCGGGAGGGTTCCGGCGCCTTCCACCAGTAGCATCCGCCAGGGCGTGAGGCGGATTTCGCCGTGCTCTGCCAGCTGCGCAAGGGTTGCGGCAGGCATCTGGCCGAATTCCAAAGCAGCAAGCGTTCCCGCGGACACAGCGCCCGGTTTTGCGGTGAAGCCGGCCGTTTCCACCGGGGCGGCATGCGCTGCTGGCGGGCCGCGGCGCGCGATGAGGCGGTGCATCCTGCCACGGCCTTCCGGCGCGCCGCCCTGGTCGAGGAACCAGCGGGCCAGGGCGAGGGCTTCGGAAACAGCGGATTCACGTGTGACGGTTTGGCCGGTTTCGGCGCCGTCGGCGCGCAGGATCAGGGTTTCGCCGGCGCGTTCGATGCGGATGTCGGCGGCGGTGCCCTGCAGCACCGGCGTTTCGCCGCAGTCGACGGCAAAGCCGAACTTCCCTGGCAGGGCGAGGTCCGCTGCGGCTGTCAGAGCGGCGCTGAGACCGTTGGCGATGGCGTGGGTGTCGTCGCCCTTCTGCCAGAACGGGGCAAGCAGGACATTGCGGCGGGTTTCTGCGCTGGCGTCCTTGTCGATCAGCCCGAGATCGCGCAAGGCTTCAATCAGCTGTCCATGCGCATCCTCACGGATGCCGCGCATTTGCAGGTTGGCGCGGGCGGAGATGTCGAGGAGACCGTTGCCGAACTTTTCAGAAAGTCTTGCCACACCGCGCGCTTGGGCTGCGGACAGTTTGCCCAGCGGTGCGCGCACGCGCACCACCAGCCCGTCACCGGACATCATCGGGCGCAGTGCGCCGGGGCACCAGCCGTAGACCTTGGGCTCGGCGGCAGCACTCATGCGGCGCCCTCCAGCTCTGCCATGATCGAGTTGCGGCGGGTGCTCCAGAGGCCCGCGTCGAACAGGGCGCGGAAGCGGTCGCGCATGGCCTGCAGCGCCTCCGGGTTTTCGCGCTCCATGAAGTCAACCAGGTCATCGCGGCCCAGGGTGGCCTCGAAGTAGAGGTCGAAGAGATGCGGTTGCACCACCTGCGCCAGATGCGCGAAGGCCGCCATGTGATCGAGCGTGGCGGCGATTTCAGCCGCGCCGCGGAAACCGTGGGACATCATCGAGGTGGCCCAGTCCGGATTGGCGGCGCGGGCGCGGGTGACGCGGGCGATTTCCTCGCCCAAACTGCGCGCCTGCGGCTTGTCGGGGCGGGTTGCGTCGAGGTGGTAGAGCGCGGGTGCGGTCTGGCCGATGCGGGCCATGGCGGCGGCAAAGCCGGCCTCATGCGCGGCATAGTCGGACGCGATCAGCAGGTCGGTTTCCGGCAAGTCCTGCAAGTGCACAAAGCTGTCAGCACCCTGCAGGCGGGTTTCCAGCGCCTCGCGGGCGTCGCTGATCTCTCCCTTGGCGTCAATGGCGTGGGAGGAGGCGTTGAGCCAGGCCTCGCCCGCCGCTTGCCGCGCGGCATCGGTGTAGTCGTCCAGATGCGGGTTCATTGACAGCCCGTACTGGCCCGGCTTGGGCCCGAAGACGCGCGGGGTCTCGGTGAGATACGGGTTGTCGGCCCGCGCCTCCTCGCGTCCCGCGAGCGCGGCAGCGGCGGTTTCGAACATCTGGGCAAGGCCGGGAAAGACATCGCGGAACAGGCCGGACACCCGCAGGGTCACGTCGATGCGCGGGCGGTTCAGCATTGAGAGCGGCAGCACCTCGAAACCGGACACGCGCTCGGAGCCCTCGTCCCACTTGGGCGCCAGCCCTGCAAGGTGCAGCGCCATCGCGAACTCCTCACCCGCGGTGCGCATGGTGGCGGAGCCCCAGAGGTCGATCACCAGGCCCTTGGGCCAGTCGCCGTGGTCCTGAAGGTGGCGGCGCAGCAGCTCTTCCGCCAGCTTGACCCCTTGCGCATGCGCCGCCCGCGACGGCACCGCCCGCGGATCGGTGGTAAACAGGTTGCGCCCCGTCGGGATCACATCGGCGCGGCCGCGGAACGGCGAGCCGGAGGGGCCGGGGGTGACGATCTTGCCGTCCAGCGCGGCGATCAGCCCGGCGCGTTCCTCTGCCCCGCATTGGCCGATGCCAAAGATGTGCAGACCTTCGCCATACTGGCTTTCCTTGATGTCGCAGACAAAGGCGTCGATGCGGGTGATCGCCTCGGCGGGGGAGGTGTCGGGGGTGAGGCCAAGGTCGGCCTCTACCCCGGTTCCCTGCGCCTCGGCGCGGATGTCGCCGATCAGCCGGTCGCGGCGTGCGGGATCAAGGCCGTCGGCGGTGGAATACTCGTCCAGCAGGCTTTCGAGCCGCGCCATGCCCTCGGGCAGGTTTGTCTGCGCCAGCGGAGGGGGCAGGTGGCCGATGGTGACGGCGCCGATGCGGCGCTTGGCTTGGGCAGCCTCGCCGGGGTCATTGACGATGAACGGGTAGGCGACTGGCAGCGGGCCGGTCAGCACCTCGGGCCAGCAGGCGCCGGAGAGCGCCACCGCCTTGCCCGGCAGCCACTCCAGCGTGCCGTGGGCGCCGATGTGGATCAGCGCGTCGGTTTGGCTGCGCAGCCAAAGGTAAAAGGCCACATAGGCGTGGCGCGGGGTGCGGTCGAGGTCGTGGTAGTCATCGACGCGGGTTTTCACTTCGCCGCGTTCGGGCTGCAGCGCGATCAGGGCGTTGCCTGCGCGCAAGGCCTTGAAGTGAAAGGCGCCATCGCGGCAGTCTGCGTCTTCTTCCGGAGTGCCCCAAGCCTCAGTCAGGGTGTTTTGCAGGTCCTGCGGCAGGGTGGAAAGGGCTTGGTGGTAGTCCTCCAGCGGGACGCTGAGCGTCTCTTCCATCAGCCGCAGGCCGGTGTTTTCCAGCGCTTCGACGGCGTAGCCTTTGGCGGAAAGTTCGCGCAGGATCTCATCGCAGGAGGCCAGCGCGTCCAGCCCGACGGCATGGGCAAGGTTGTAGTCGCGGCCGGGGTAGGTGGAGAGGATCAGCGCCAGGTGCTTTTCTGCATTCGGCAGTTTGGCGAGGCGCAGCCAGCCCTCCACGCGGTCGACGGCAGCCTTGATGCGGTCCGCATCGGCGCGGTGGGCAAAGCGGGAGTACTGCAGATCCGGGTCTTTCCTGCCCGGCGATTTGAAGCTGACGACGCCTGCAAAGATGCGCCCGTCAACCTCCGGCAGGACGACGTGCATGGCGAGGTCGGCGGGCGACAGCCCGCGGTCGGCCTCGGCCCAGTCTTTCTTGCGTGCGGTGGAGAGGGCAACCTGGAACACCGGGCAGCCGGTGGCGGAGAGCGGCGAGGCGCTGCCGTCGGTGCCCTGGGCCGAGAATGCAGTGGCGTTGATGATCGCAGCGGGGGCCAGCTCGGGAAGTTTTGCGCGCAGCCAATCGGCGGCAGTGGGGGCCTTGAGGCTGGCGGCGAAGGCGCCATAGGCCGCATAGCCGCGGGCGCGCAGCTCTGCGATCAGCGCATCCACCGGTGCGGTGTCGGCAGCGGTGAGGTAGGAGCGGTAGAAGCTCACCAGCACCAGCGGTTTGTCCTGCGGCGGCAGGTCGGCCAGCACGCCTTTGGCCGGGTCGTAGAAGCCGTGCTGAGGCATCGTCTTGAGGCCGAGGACAGGGCCTGCGTAAAGGCCTGCTGCCAGCGACAGCTGCGCAAGTGCTGCCTGGGCTGCGACGGCGCCGCCGGCGTCGCACAGGGCTTGCAGGCGGCGCAGGGTGGAGACGGGCAGGGTGGACAGCTCATCCAGCCGCGCATCCTCGCGCCCGTCGGCAGGCAGAATGGCCAGCGCAATGCCCTTGCGGCGGGCGAGGTCCTGCAGGGTGGCGAGGCCGTAGGACCAGTAGCTTTCACCGCCGATCAGGCGGACGAGGACGCCCTTGGCGCCCTCCAGCGTCTGTTCCGCGTAGACGTCGACCGAGAGCGGGTGCTTGAGCGCCACCAGATTGGCGAGACGCAAGCTGGGCAGCTTGCCGTCGGCGCGGTGCCAGCCCGCCGCGAAGGCGCCGAGATCGCTGTCGGAAAACGACAGCACCACAAGGTCCGCGGGCGTCTGCCCGAGGTCCTGCGGGGTGTCGGTCTCGTCAAGGCCGTGGCTTTCGCGGAAGATGACGTGCATCAGTTTCTGCCCTTCCCGGCCAGCAAAATGGAGTCCCGGGGCGGAAGCCCCGGATCGCGCCCGACCCGCCCCCATGGGCGGGCGCGATTGCGCCCATCCCGGGACGGGCGCGATCCTTTCCGCTCATGAAGTTTAGGGGTCGGAAGCATAGCTTACGCCCCCAGCTCGGCGCGGATGGCCTGTTCGTCGATGTCGTCATGTTCGGCGATGACCACCAGGGCGGTCTTGCGCGGCTGCGCGCCCCAAGGCTGATCATACTGGGCGCGCAGGCGCTCGCCCACGGCCTGCAGCAGCATCCGCATCGGTTTCCCCTCCACCGCGACATAGCCTTTGACGCGCAGGATGTTGCGCTCGCGGGCGAGTTTCACGATGGCATTCTGCAGCGCTTCCGGGTCGGAGACTTCGCCCATTTCGACAACGATGCTTTCAAAATCGTCATGCTCGTGGTCGTGGTGGCCGTCGTGGTGGCTGGGGCGGGCCTCCAGATCGTCTTCGGCCGCCGCGTTCAGGCCCAGGATGATGCGCGGGTCGATGACACCTTCGCTCATCGGCAGGATCGGCAGCTTGCGCGGCGCTTCGGCCTCGATCACCGCACGGGCCTTCTCGACGCCTGCGTCGCCGGCCAGGTCGGCCTTGGACAGCAGCACGATGTCGGCGCAGGAAATCTGGTCCTCAAACACTTCAGACAGCGGGGTTTCGTGGTCGATACTGTCATCGGCCTCGCGCTGGGCCTGCACGGCGTCCAGGTCGGGGGCGAACTGGCCCTTGGCGACCGCCTCGGCATCGGCCAGCGCAATCACGCCGTCAACGGTGATGCGGGAGCGGATCGCCGGCCAGTCAAACGCTTTCAGCAGCGGCTTGGGTAGTGCCAGGCCGGAGGTTTCGATCACGATGTGGTCGGGTTTTTCCGGCAGGTCCATCAGCTGCTCGATGGTGGGGATGAAGTCATCGGCCACGGTGCAGCAGATGCAGCCGTTGGCCAGCTCCATGATGTTTTCCGCCGGGCAGTTCTCGTCGGCGCAGGATTTCAGGATGTCGCCGTCCACACCGGCGGTGCCGAATTCATTGACCACAACCGCCAGGCGCTTGCCCTGCGGGTTCTGCATCAGGTGGCGGATCAGGGTGGTCTTGCCCGCACCGAGGAAGCCGGTGATGACGGTGACGGGGATCTTGTTGAGGTCGCTCATGTTTACTCCTCGGAGAAGAACTTGGCCGGCGGGATGCGGGCAACGGATTGCTTGCGGAAGGTCTGCGGGCGCTCGCGCCAGGGCACGACGCCGTCCGCAGTGGCGGCATAGGCGGCAGCGCCTTCCAGGATATCGGGGACATGCTGATCCGGGTCGAGGTCGCCGTAGACATAGGTCCAGCGCTCTGCGCCGCCGACCAGCGCAACGGCGCAGCCGCGCTTGCAGGAGGACAGGCATTCGACACCGCGCAGGCGGACGCCTTCGGGCATCCCGGCTTCTTCCAGGGCTGCGTGCAGGATGGCGCCGGGGCGGGCGGCCTCGGGATCGGCGCCCTCGCGGCGGCAGGTGAGGCAAACGGTCAGCGTGACCGGTCCCTGGGTGCTGGCAGTCTTGCCTGCCATTTCGTCAGCCATCAGCGCGTCTCCTGTCGCGGCAGGGCTTGCGGGATGGCCAGAAAGGAACTGTGTCGTGCCAGTCCCTCACCCGGTCGCAGAACACCCCGTCTGCCCGTTGATCTCTCTCTCTCGCTGGCAGGTCTCCCGGCTTGCGGATGCCAAGGCGCGGGGCCTTGCCGGCCATCCTGCCTTCCCGGGGCTTTCCCAGTGGCATGGCGGCCTCATCCGGTCACGGTCGCGGGGGCGGCTGTGCTTGAGCCTCAGCGAGGCCTTCACATTCCCTCTTCGCCTGTTTTCACAGGAACCAGCTGAACCCCCTTGCGCTATGGCGGGCTTCTTTGTCAAGACATGGGGTCAAACAGCTGGAGAGCCCCCATGAGCGAAAAGTCTGAAACCGGCATCTCAGAGGAAGAAGCCGCCCGTCACGCCTCCAAGATGGCCAAGAAGAAGGCCGCGCGCGACCGGATGATGAAGACCAAGGAAGGCGAGAAGGGCCTGATCATCGTCCACACCGGGCCGGGCAAGGGCAAATCCTCCTCGGGGTTCGGCATGATCATGCGCTGCATCGCCCACAAGATGCCCTGTGCCGTGGTGCAGTTCATCAAAGGAGCCTGGCAGACCGGCGAGCGGACGCTGATCGAGGAAAACTTCAGCGATCTGTGCCAGTTCTACGCGATGGGCGAGGGCTTCACCTGGGAAACCCAGGACAAGGCGCGCGACATTGCCGCCGCGCAGAAGGGCTGGGAAAAGGCCAAGGAGATGATCCTCGACGAGCGCAACACCATGGTTCTGCTCGATGAAATCAACATCGCGCTGCGCTATGAGTATCTTGACCTGGAGGAGGTGCTGGAGTTCCTGGTGGAGCAGAAGCCGCCGATGACCCATGTGGTGCTGACCGGGCGCAACGCCAAGGAAGAGCTGATCGAGATCGCTGATCTGGTGACCGAGATGGGGCAGATCAAACACCCGTTCCGCGCCGGCGTGAAGGCACAGAAGGGCGTGGAGTTTTAAGATCTTTCGCCCGGCCGGCAGGCCGGGCAGCGCCTCCGCTCGGGTTCGCACGCCTCTTCGCGTTATGCCGCGAGCTGTGACGCTTTTCCTTGAATATAGGCATCCACAGCCGCGCGCTGGGCTTCATCCAGCCGCAGCCCCAGCTTGGTGCGCCGCCACAGGTAGTCGTCTCCGGTCCGTACCCATTCGCGGGCAATCGCCCAATCCAGCTCCCGCGCGGTGATTGTCGCGCTGAAGTCCTGCCCCATATCAGCCGCGGATTTGGCCTCGCCCAGCACCTCCCAGGCCTCGGTGCCATAGGCGCGGATCAGGCGGCGGGTTCCGTAGGGGGTCAGGAACGGATAGTCCGCTGCGAGTTTGCTTTGCAGCTTTTCCACATCCGCCACCGCAAAATCGCCGCCGGGCAGGGCAATGCCTGCGGTCCAGTCCGCGGGCAGCTGCGGGAACACCTCGCCGATCTTTGCCAGCGCCGCCTCTGCCAGCTTGCGGTAGGTGGTGATCTTGCCGCCAAAGACGTTGAGCAGCGGCGCCTGGGCCTGATCCAGCGTCAGCACATATTCACGTGTGGCCGCAGTAGCAGAGCTGGCGCCGTCATCATAAAGAGGGCGCACGCCGGAGTAGGTCCAGACGATATCCTCGCGCTTGAGCGGCTGATTGAAGTATCCGGAGGCGAAATTTATCAGGTACTCCTGTTCGCTTTCGGTGCATTCCGGCGCGGTGTCCGGGTCAGCGTGGTCCGCATCCGTCGTGCCGATCAGGGTGAAGTCCTCCTCATAGGGAATGGCAAAGATGATCCGCCCGTCGGTTCCCTGGAAGAAGTAGCAGCGGCCGTGATCGAACAGTTTCGGCACCACGATATGGCTGCCTCGCACCAAGCGGATATTCTCGCGGCTGTTCTGGCCCAGCTTCTGATGCAGCACGTCTGCGACCCAAGGCCCGCCAGCGTTGATCAGCATTTTCGCGCGGCGCTGATGGGTGTCGCCGGTGGCCTGGTCCTGCAGGGTGATCACCCAGTGGTCCGCATGGCGCTCGGCTGACAGCACCTTGGTCCGGGTCAGGATCTCGGCGCCGCGGGCCTGTGCGTCGCGGGCGTTCAGGACGACCAGGCGGGCGTCCTCGATCCAGCAGTCGGAGTATTCAAAGGCAGTCTTGAACTTGTCCTTCAGGGGCCTGCCCGCCGGGTCGGCCTCCAGATCCAGTTTTGCGGTGCCGGGCAGAATGCCACGCTTGCCAAGCGAGTCGTACAGGAAAAGCCCCAGCCGGATCAGCCAGGCCGGGCGGCGGCCCTTCATCCAAGGCATGAAGGTTGTCAGCAGCTTCGACGTCGGGGTCTCGCTATCAAAGCGCATGTCCTTGTGGAAGGGCAGCACAAAGCGCATTGGCCAGGAGATATGCGGCATCGCATTCAGCAGCACCTCGCGCTCAATCAGCGCTTCGCGCACCAGGCGGAACTCAAAATACTCCAGGTAGCGCAACCCGCCGTGGAACAGTTTGGTCGAGGCCGAGGAGGTGGCGGAGGCGAGATCGTTCATCTCTGCCAGCGTCACCGACAGGCCGCGGCCGGCGGCGTCGCGGGCGATGCCGCAGCCGTTGATGCCGCCGCCGATGATGAAAAGGTCCGTTACAGGCGTGTCAGTCATTTTCGCTGCTTTCGTTTTGTCCTGCGGTCAGGATGCGGGTGCCGGCCGCCTGCGCGGCCTCGGCAAAATCTTCGGGAACCGGGCGGTCGGTGATCACCACGTCCAGGTCGGAGACATCGCAGATCCGCACCGGCGCGGAGCGGTCGAACTTGCTGCCGTCGCAGACCAGTACCCTCTGCCGAGCATTCTTCAGGATCGCTCGGGCGACTGAAACCTCGCGGGCGTCGTGGTCCATCACTGCGCCGTCGGCATCCAGCGCAGAGGCGCCGATTACAGCGAAATCCACCTTGTAGCGGGAGAAGAACTCCACCGCGTCCTCGCCGACGATGGCGCCGTCGCTTTGCCGCACGGTGCCGCCGGCCAGGATCAGTTCCTTGGCCTGTCCGCCCATCATCATGTTGATAATGTTGATGTTGTTAGACATCACTGTCAGACCGCTGTGGCCGGACAGCGCCCGGGCGACCTGTTCGGTAGAGGTGCCGATGTTGAGCGAAAGCGAGCAATTGTCGGGGATCAGCTCTGCTGCCAGGGCGGCCATCGCCAGCTTGTTGCCGGCGTTCAGCTTGCGCCGGTCCTCATAGCCCTGGCTGGCAGCGGAGCTGACCCTGACAGCACCGCCGTGCACGCGGGACAAGACACCACGCGCCGACAAGTCGCGCAAATCGGCGCGCACGGTCTGCAAGGACACGCCAAAGCGCTGCGAGAGATCCTCAACCTCGACCCGCTCCTGACGGTTCAGGAGAGAGATGATTTCGTTATGACGGCTTGCAGCATCCATTTGCTTTCCTTTCGCTGCGATTCTGTAGCGCATCGCGCGCGTGGAGTCACTATTTGTTTTCGTGTTGCTTTCGCGGGTTTCGAAAACGAAAAGGCGCGCCGTGGCGGGCGCGCCTGTGCAGTACCATGAAACTTGGCTTCAGATCAGCGGGATCAGGTGGTTGTCCCAGGCCAATTCCGCATGGTGCAGCACATGCTGGCCGCTATCCGACACCGCATAGAACTGGCCGGTTCCCGTGCTGGCCGTAAAGCCGCCGGCGGAGGGGGCCAGTCCGCAGACATCTGCCATCTTGTGCTCTGCCAGCAGCACGCCGCTGACCGTGTCCATCACTTGCAGCACCCCGCCGCGCGGCGAGGTGACGCCGATCCGGCTGCCATCAGCGCAGAAGGCGATGGAGCCGCCGTAGCCCTGCATGTTCAGCACCCGCGCGTCATCCTCGGCCAGCAGTCGCGGCACGCCACCGGGCAGGTGCAGGCCGGCGGTGGGGACTTGTTCGCCCAGATCGCCCTGCCATTGCATGGCGAATCCAACGGTGCCGTCCGCCCGCACCGCCAGGTGGCGGATCGAATTGAGACGCAGCTCTGGCGGCAGCTCCAGCTGTTCCTGCACTTCGCCGTCCAGGCTCAGGTAGCTGAGGTTGGGGCGCATATCAGGCAGGTTCAGCTTGGCGCGGCCGCTGTCGGGGTGGGTTTCGATGCCGCCGTTTGCCACCACCAGTCCGGGCGCATCGCGGCGCAAAGCCATGTCATGCGGGCCAATGCCGCCGGAGGAGAACGCGGCAATGCGGCGGTAGCCATCTGCAGCATCCCAGACACCGATCACGCCGCGAGCGTTCTCATAGTCGTTTTCCGTGGTGAACAGGCGGCTGCCATTCGGGGAAAACACCCCATGGCCGTAGAAATGATGCCCGGCGGGCGGCTCCAGCCGGGCCAGCGCATCACCGGTGCGGCAGTCGATCACATCGGCAAAGCGGCCCGGGCGGCGGGCGAAGGCAACGGCTTCCGGCCGCACGGGATGCGCAGCAGCCGCATGGCCGCGGTCCGGCAGCGGGTGGCGGAACAGGATTTCGCCGGTTTCTGTCAGTCCTGCCAGCAGGAAGGCGCCGCTGGCATCTTTGCCCGCCGACAGGAAAGCCGGGCTGCCCGCAGCGGCCCAGCTGGTCTGCGGGGCGAGGGCGGAGGCCGCGAGGCCTGCCAGAAATCCGCGGCGGGAGGTCATGCGGGATCCTTTCCGTCAGTCGCCGTCGAGCGAATTGAAACCTGCCGCCACGCCGAGGGCCGGGCCAAGGCGTTCAGAGACAAGCGCGCGCAAATCCTTCACCTGCTGGCGCAAGGCCTCGATCCGGATGCGGGCGGCGGGGTCGGCAACGCCGGCAAACACAGGGTCCTCCAGGGCTTCAGCGCGGTGGCGGACGGTTTTAAACCCTTGGGCGAGGTCTGCTTTCAGCCCGGCATCGTCCTGCGCCAGGGCCAGCGCCAGCGGTTCCATCGCGTTCAGCGACACCAGCACATGGCGCAGGCTGCGCTCCGAACGGCGGGCCTCGGCGCGGTAGGGGCGGGGTTTGTCAAAGCTGCCCAGCGGGCGGCCCAGGCGCATGTCGTCCAGCACTTGCAGCTCGGTGGTCAGCGCCTTCAGCAGTTCCTGGGTGATTTCCGCCTCGGTTCGGTAGCGGGTGGCGGGTTCGCGCATTTCAGCGGCGTAGTTTTCCTCCCAGTCCGCAGCGATGGCCTGTGCGGTGGCGGCGATATCTGTGCTGATGGCGCGGATCAGGGCGCAGCGGTAGTCCGCGCTGCCGTCTTTGGAGAGGCTGGGGTCGTAGAGCAGGTACTCCAGCGCATAAAACCCGCGGGCGGCGATGGAATAGCTGGCGAATTCGGCCGGATCGCTGATGCCAGCATCCTCACTGCGGATCAGATTGCCAAGCGCCTTGGGCGTCTTGCCGCGGCTGTCGGGCCAGAAGGCCAGCGCGAAGGCGCGGCTGTCGGTTTCCGTCGGCCCGAAACGGAAATGGCTGGCGGCGATCCAGGCGTCAAAGGCTTCGCCGTATGCGGACCGAAGGGCTTCGGACTGCGGTGTGCAATCGGCCTTGGCCGTGTCCGCCAGCGCTGCCGCATCTTCTGCCAGCTCCTTGAAAGCAGGGATGATCAACTGGTCGGTAATGCTGCTGGAGAGGTCCGAGGCGGCGACAGGCGCAGCTGCCAGGGCCAGGGTCAGGGCAAGGGCGCGCATCAGAGGCTCTCCAGGAAAGAAATCAGGGCGGCGCGGTCCTGCGGCGGCATCTCCACAACACGGGTCTTCGCGGCCTCTGCTTCACCGCCGTGCCACAGGATGGCCTCCAGCAGGGTGCGGGCGCGGCCGTCGTGCAGGAAAGTGGCGCGTGGCGAGACCTGCTGCGTCAGGCCAATGCCCCAGAGCGGTGCGGTGCGCCATTCGCGGCCCGTGGCGCGGGCCTCGGGGCGGTGGTCTGCCAGGCCTTCACCCATGTCGTGCAGCAACAAGTCGCTGTAGGGCCAGATCAGCTGGAAGCTCTGCTCCGGCCGGTCTGCCAGCCGGTGGGTCACGTATTTCGGCACATGGCAGGAGGTGCAGCCGCTGTCGTAGAACACCTGCTTGCCGCGCAGCACTTGGCTGTCGCCACTGTCCCGGCGCGCGGGCACGCCGAGGTTGCGGCTGTAGAAGGTGACCAGATCCATGTTGGGCTGGTCGATTTCGGTTTCACGGGAATCACCGCCGCCGTGCGGCGCGGCGTGGCACGCTGATTGCAGATCCGTGCATTCGCCGGCATGGGCCGGGAACAGCGGCGTGGAGATGCCGATGTCGCCGGAAAAGGCGCCTGCGGATTGGTCATGCACCGTCGGGGAGCCGGCCTTCAGTCCGAAACGGCCCAGCATGATTTGGTTGAACTCCCGCGACCAGACCAGATTGGCGCGGCCGGAAATACCGTCGCCGTCAGCGTCACCCTCATCCACTTGGGCAAGAATGTCGGCGGCCGGGATCGCCTCCAGCAGTCCAAGGCCGATCATCGGCGGCGCGACGCGGGGGGACAGCATGGCGCCGTCTGCCAGCGGGCCGTAGCCGAGGTTCGCGGCGGTGTAGCGGGGGCGGCGCAGAGAGGCGGTCCCGCCGCCGTTCAGGGCGACTTCGAATTCCTCGTACTCGACCTGAAGCTTGTATTCCGGTCCGATGCCGGGGGCAGAGAAATCCTGCAATTGGCTGCCATAGTTCGGATCGGGCGCGGTGCCGATGTAATCGCTGACTGCTTGCATCTGTGGCGGCACCGGGCCGGGAACGGAGACCCGCAGGAACATGGTGGCGGAGGCATAGTCCGGCTGTTCCGGCACATGGCCGCGGCCGTCCTTCAGGTGGCAGCGCTGACAAGAGCGCGCGTTATAAAGCGGGCCAAGCCCGTCGGAGGCCTTGGTTGAGGCGGGTGAAAACACCCAGATCTTCTTGAACAGCCCGTTGCCGAGCTTGAATTCCAGCTCCTGTTCGAAAGAGAGATTGGCGGAATGCTGGGAAAACGCCTCATCATCTGCCCGCGCGCGCACCGTGGCGGCGCCTGCGGGCAGATCCTCATAAGGTTCAGGCGCGGAGAAGTCCGTGGCGGGGGCTGTCACGGCCTCGATCCGGGCGCGTTCGGCATCAGTGCGGGGATGGGGGGAGAGATGCGGCTCTGCCTGGTGCCGGCTGGCCTGATCCAGCGCCGCAAGGGGGGTGGCCGCCGCAAGCGCGGCAGCCAGGGCAATGTTAGTCTTCAACCTCTGCCATCTTGGTGGCGTTGAGCTGGGCATAGTTTTCGGCACCGATCCGGTCGTGCAGTTCAAGCTGCGTTTCGAGGAAGTCGATATGGCCTTCTTCGTCCGCCATCAGCTCTTCAAACAGCTTTTGGGAAACGTAATCGCCTGCCTTGTTGCAGGCGTCGCGGGCTTCCTTGTAGAGCGCGCGGGCGTCCAATTCGGCGGCAAGGTCGCATTCGAGGGTTTCTTTCGGGGTCTGGCCGATCCGCAGCGGGTCAAGCTTCTGCAAGTTCGGGTGGCCGCCGAGGAACAAAATCCTTTCAATCAATTTGTCCGCGTGCTCCATCTCCTCGATGGATTCTTCGCGGCTTTTCTTGGCCATGCTGCCCAGGCCCCAATCTTCCTGCATCCGGTAGTGCAGCCAATACTGGCTGACGGCCGTCAGCTCATGGCGCAGCGCTTTGTTGAGATAGTCGATAACCTTGGCGTCGCCCTTCATTATTTTCCTCCCGAATTGATCCTGCGCGTAAATTCGCAAGCTGCGCAGGTACTTCCAGCTTACTGCTGGAACGCATCGTGTCGAGGAAAAGGGGCATGCAGCCGCCGCAATCGGCAGATTTTCCCAGCGCGTGGTAGATCTTGCCGGGAGTGATTATCGTTTCAGGATCGGCGCTTCGCATCCAGTCGATGGCTGCGCGGATGTCGTGGTCCGAGATCTGTGTGCAGTGGCAAACGATCATGCTGCTCGCGTCCTAGCCCGGTGGCGCAAATGGCCAAGTGATTCCGTTGGGAAATATATCCGACAAAATTACTGAGGATTCAAGGGGTATCCAGAGTGAAACACTAGGGTATTGGCGGGTGTTCGCTGCACGCAAAAAAAGGGCCGCGGGAATAGCGGCCCTTTTCAGATGTGTTGCCATTCGCCGGAATGGCTTAGTTGAAGACTGCCGAGGGGTTGTCGAGGCTGTCGGAGCCTTCGATGGCCACGCCGTCCAGCTTCAGGGCAGAGACCACGCGCTCGATCGAGCGGGTCTGGTCAATCAGCCCGTTGACGCCGCCCATCACCAGCGCCTCGCCGGCTGAGTTGCCCTGCGCCAGCATCTGGTCATAGGAGAGGCCTGCCTCAGCCGCAGTCTTAATGCGGCCTAGCGCCAGCATGGTGGTCGACAGCTTGCCGCGCATCTCGGCGTCCAGATCCGCGTCCTTGGCAGCCACCAGATCGGACAGCGACGGGCCGGAGACCAGTTCGCCATTCACCCGGACGTATTCGCCCAGATAGACGTTCTGCACGCCCAGCCCGTCGTAATAGTGGCTGTTGTGGGTGTTGTCGGAGAAGCAGTCGTGCTCTTCTTCCGGATCGTTCAGCATCAGGCCCAGGCGCATCCGCTCACCTGCCTGCTCGCCATAAGACAGCGACCCCATGCCGGTCAGCATGGCGGTGATGCCGGCGTCCTCATCCGCCAGCAGGGCGGTGCGGGCTTCGCCTTCGGCGCCCCACTGTGCGGTGATCCACTCCAGGTCGGAGATCAGCAGATCGGTCGCCGCCTGCAGGTACTCGCCGCGGCGGTCGCAGTTGCCGCCGGTGCAGGCGTCGCCCTGCGCGTAGTCGGTCCAGGGACGGTCGCCCGCACCGTGCTCGGTGCCCTTCAGGTCCTGGCCCCAGAGCAGAAATTCGATGGCGTGGTAACCGGTGGCGACGTTGGCCTCGACCCCGTCGGCTTCATGCAGGGCGCCTTCCAGCAGTTCCGGTGTGATCTTGGCGGCGTCGATCACCTTGCCGGACAGTTCAAAGCTGGGGTTGGCGATCACATTGAGCGCCGCCAGGGTGTTCTCGTCGCTCGGACCGCCATAGGAGGCGTCGACATAGTCAATCAGACCCTCGTCCAGCGGCCAGGCGTTCACCTTGCCTTCCCAGTCATCGACGATGGCATTGCCAAAGCGGAACACTTCGGACTGCTGGTATGGGACGCGCGCAGCGATCCAGGCGGCGCGGGCCGTTTCCAGGTTCTCAGCGGAGGGCTGTGCAACCAGCGCGTCGACAGCGGCTTTCAGCACCTGTGCGGTGGCCAGGCTGTCCTGGTATTTGGCCTCGGCGATATTGGCGTAGTTGGTCAGCACCGCAGCCTTGTCGGCGGCAAATGCGGTGGCGGTGCCAAAGGCGAGACCGGCGAGGGCAGTGCCCGCGAGAAAGACAGGTTTCATCAGCTAAGTCCTTGGAATTTTGTGTTCAATGAAGGGTGGCGGTGGCTGGCCGGGCGGGTTGCATGGCCGGTTGCAGCCTCATGATCTGCTGCATCAGCAGGCCGCAGTCAGAGGCAAGCTGTGCCAGCTCCGGCGCCTTGCGCGGGGTGACGATCAGCGAGGCGAGGACATAGGCGTCGTCCTGCTGGCCCTCCGCGGCGGAGGCCAGCAGGTTGGCAAAGCAGTTTTCATCAGCGCCCAGGCATTTGCAGGTCATGCCGTGGCGCACCAGCGGGCGGCGGCCGTGGGCAGCACAGAAATTGCATAAGGACCCGAAGGCCTCAAAAGCGGCCCCTGCGAGTTCCGGGCCGAAGTTCATCTCAAAATCACGGCGCATCTGCTCGCGGGTCTCATCGCCGGAGAACCAGTGGCGCAGGTAGATCACCGCGCCGGCCTCCAGCGGCGGCAGTTCCGACAGGGTGCCGACGGTCACGCCGCCGCGGGGATGGGAGGCGCCGCCGCTCATTTGGTCAGGATCAGCTTGCCGGCGCGGGTGATGCGCAGCGAGTAGATCTGGCCGTTCAGGAGGATGCGGGCCTGTGCGCCGCCGCGGGTCAGATCCTCCGCGTGGTAGGTGGGAAACACCTCGGTTGTGGCCTCAGTGGGGACAGGTTTGGAAGTAATCTGGTTCATGACTTGCGCCCATTGCTGAATTCCGCCCTGTCCAGAAGCCATTCCAGACAAAAACCGGACAATGCGCCGGACGGGGCAAAGACCTGCGGCCACAGGTGGCGCATGTCCTCGGACTCCGGTTCCTTGATCTCAGGACCGCTAAGGCGGCGCGCACTGGTCGGCATGGGGGCGATCTCGGTTGATTGAATGTCACTCGGGCTCGCCCGATCCGAGTCAGGCTGGCTGGAATGCCGTATACCTGATTTATTTACTCACCTATGTCAATCCGAGTTTTTTAGTCGGAAATAAATTTTGCAAAGCGGCAAGGGATTGGCAAATGAAAAGGCCGCCCAGGGGGCGGCCTTCGCGTTAGTCAATGTCTGATGCTTCAGGCGCGGATCCCGGAGAAGCGTTCCTGCCACTCTTCGCGCTGCTCGTCGGTGATCTTGGCGAACAGCACTTCAGGCACGGTGAAGCCATGGCCCGCGGGCAGGGCAGAGAGGGCAGCCGCCACGTCTTCCGGCCAGCTGCGGTCGTCCGAGTTCAGCGCCGCCATCAGCGTGTCCGATGCATGCGGGATGAAGGGCGCCGACAGCACTGCGTAAAGGCGGATCAGGTTCAGGCCCAGGCGCACCTGTGCTGCGGCGTGCTCCGGGTCTTCCTTGAACACCGACCAGGGCGCGGCGGACTGCAGGTATTCATTGCCGGCCACCCAGATCGCGCGCAGCTCCTGCGCCGACTTGCGGACCTCCATCGCTTCCATATGGCCCTCATAGGCGCGGATGCGGGTGGTCAGCTCGTCGATCAGCGCCTGCTCCTGCGGCCCGTATTCGCCGCCGACGGGAACCTCCTCGCCGAACTTGGAGCGGCAGAACTTGGTGATGCGGCTGACGAAGTTGCCCAGAACGTCCGCCAGGTCCTTGTTCACCGATTGCTGGAAGTTCTCCCAGTTGAATTCGGAGTCAGAGCTTTCCGGCGCGTGGGACAGCAGCCACCAGCGCCAGTAGTCGGCGGGCAGGATCTCCAGCGCCTGGTCCATGAAGACGCCGCGCCCCTGCGAGGTGGAGAACTGGCCGCCGTCATAGTTCAGGTAGTTGAAGGATTTCAAGTGGTCGACCATCTTCCACGGCTCGCCCGAGCCAAGGATAGTGGCCGGGAACGACAGGGTGTGGAACGGCACGTTGTCCTTGCCCATGAACTGGACGTATTTCACATCCTCCGCGCCCTTGTCGGTGCGCCACCAGCGCTGCCAGTCTGCGTCTGTCTTGCCATGCTTCTCGGCCCACTCGCCTGCGGCTGCAATGTACTCGATCGGCGCGTCGAACCAGACGTAGAAGACCTTGCCCTCCATGCCCGGCCAGTCGTCGGTACCATTTTTGACCGGCACGCCCCAGTCCAGGTCGCGGGTGATGCCGCGGTCCTGCAGACCGTCGCCGTCATGAAGCCATTTCTTGGCAATGGAGGTGGTCAGCACCGGCCAGTCTTTCTTGGTGTCGATCCAGGCGTCGAGCTGATCGCGCATCGCGGACTGGCGCAGGAACAGGTGCTTGGTCTCGCGCACTTCCAGGTCGGTGGAGCCGGAGATCGCGGAGCGCGGATTGATCAGGTCGGTGGGGTCCAGCTGCTTGGTGCATTCCTCGCACTGGTCGCCGCGCGCCCGTTCGTAACCGCAATTGGGGCAGGTGCCCTCGATATAGCGGTCGGGCAGGAAGCGGCCGTCGGCATTGGAGTAGACCTGCTTTTCGCTGACTTCCGAAATCAGCCCGGCTTCGGCCAGCTTGCCGGCGAAATGCTGGGTCAGCGCGTGGTTCTGCGGGCTGGAGGAACGGCCGTAATGGTCAAAAGACAGGCCGAAGCGGCGCGCGATGTCTGTCTGCACTTCGTGCATTTCGGCGCAGTATTCCGCAACCGGCTTGCCGGCTTTGGCCGCAGCCAGTTCCGCCGGAGTGCCGTGTTCATCGGTGGCGCAAAGGAACATGACTTCATGCCCGCGGCCGCGGTTGTAGCGGGCGTAAAGATCAGCAGGCAGCTGGCTGCCCACCAGGTTGCCCAGATGCTTGATCCCGTTGATGTAGGGAAGCGCCGAAGTAATCAGAATGCGTGCCATGCCATCCATCCAGGTAATGCGTCAGAGGCTCGTCTAGCCTATGCAGCGGGCGGCGGAAACCCCGCGTGCGTATTTCGCTGAAAATTGGGCAGCGGCGGCGCTACCGCCCTTCGCGCGAGCGTTTCAGCAGGCGGCCGATGGTGAAGGAGGTGCGCGGCGCATAGACATAATGCGTGCGTTCCTCCGGCACGGGGCGGGCGCGCATCCGGCTGAGGCCGAAGACGATCAGCAGCAGATGGCCGCAGGCGACATAGGCAAACAGCGCCGGCGGTCCGAAGCTGTCAATCAGGGCGGAGGAAACATAGGGCGAGGCGATGGCGCCAAGCGCGTACCAGAACATCAGCGCCGCCGACAGCTCGACCCGTTCGGCAGAGGTGGCGAAGTCGTTGGCATGGGCGGCGGAGACCGAGAAGATCGGGAAAGTGGTGAAGCCGAAGAACCCGGCGGCCAGCATCACTCCGAGAGTGCCGGTGCCGCTGGCTGCCATGGTGATGCCGCAGCTGAGGATGGCGATACCGGACAGCCAGATCAGCACCCAGCGGCGGTCGTATTTGTCGGCCAGCCAGCCCATCGGATACTGCGCCAGCGCGCCGCCCAGGACGAAAGAGGCAAGGAAGAAGGCGATCTGGCCGATCTCCAGCCCAACCTCCTGGCCATAGACCGGGCCGACCATCCGGAAGGAGGCGGAGCTGAGCGCCGAGACGATCACGCCCGCCACTGCCAGCGGCGAACAGCGCCATGCCAGCTTGGGGCGAAGCCGGGGGGCGTCGGGTGTTTCGGGCTGGCTTGCCCTGGTCAGGGTTAGCGGCAGCAGTGCCGCACAGCACACCACGGCCAGCAGGTTATACGAGATATAGACCGCAGGCGGCAGCACCGCGATGATAAGCTGCGCCGCCAGCGAAGCGCTCATGTCAGCAATCCGGTAGGTGCCCATGGCACGGCCGCGGTTTTCATTGGTGACCTTGGCGTTCAGCCAGGCCTCGATCACCGTATAGGCACCGGCCACGCAGAGGCCGGAGGCGATCCGCATCGCCGCCCAGGCATAGGGGTTCTCGGTCAGCGTGTGGCCCAGCAGGCCCATTGCCCCCAGCGCGGTGCAGACCGCAAAGGCGCGGGAATGGCCGACATTGCCCATCAGCCTCGGCGCCCACCAGCAACCGATGAAGAAGCCGAAGAAATGGGCCGAGCCGAGGAGGCCGATCTGCTCCTTGGTGAAGTTGAGCGTCAGACCTGAGATCGCATCGAGCGGGCCGACGCCCCCCGTGGACAGCTGCAGAAGGATGACGGAGAGGAACAGGGCGGCAAAGGAGACGATCAGGCGCATAACGGTCCGACCATGACAGGCTGGCGCTTCATTGCCAGCCGGTTTCCGCCACCGGCGTGTCGTATTTCTGCGGGGCGGTGCTTTTCGGCACCGGGGCCGGCGGGAGGCTCAGCTGCTGCGACGGATGCGGGCCCTGACGGCGAGGGCGATGCGGTCGGCGACGAGGTCCGTGTATCCGGTGGCGCCGAAGGCGGCGCGGCTGAGCTGGCCGGAGAGATGCACGTCCAGTTCGTGCAGGTCGTCCGGGGCGGTGCCGGGGCGGCGGTAGAGCGCCGCCTGCAGGGTGATCGGCCGGGTGGTGCCGCGCAGGGTCAGATTGCCGGTGATTTCGGCGCCGCCTGAGAGCCGCCCGTCCGGTCCGAGGCGGACGCGGGTGGAGCGAAAACGGATCTGCGGGAAGCGCGCGGCGTCCAGAACACCGGGGCTTTTCAGCGCGTCGGTCGCAAAGATCAGCCCGGTGCGGGCGCGGCGCGCGTCCAGGGTGATATCGGCCTGGCTGCGGGCCAGGTTCTGCGGGTCGATGCGGATGCGGGCGGCAGAGACGGGAACCCGGCCGTGCTGCGGCTGGCCGCTGAGCAGGAAGGTGAAGCGCACCTCGGTGGCTTCGGGGATCAGGTGGTAGGGCAGGAGAGCGGCCAGCAGTGCCTGCGGCGCCAGCAGGGCGGCACCGAGACCGGCCAGCAGGGAGCGGCGCGGCATCCGGGGTTTGCCCATGCGTGCGTTTCCTTCTGTGTTTTCTGGCCCGTGTTTTCTGTGCTGCCGGACGAGTTTAACCGGATTTGCCGCAGCGGGCGCTCACTTTTGCTTGCGCGCCTGTGAGACCGCGGAGGGCCCCCGCCAGGCGCTGGCTCCTGGCAAATTCTCTGCCTGTTGGGCCCGGTGCCGGCCCCAAAGCCGCTAGGGCAGCGCCGGCGCCGCCAGGGGAGCCTGCGGCTGCGGGAGCCTCCCGGCAGTGGGGGCAGCAGCGGCCGCGGCAGGAATGGCGCCGTCAGCGGCCGGGGCGGCCCGCAGCGGCCCGCCTGCGCAGGCCCGGGTGACCTGCCAGCTGCGGGGCGGCAGGGTGCGGGCGCGCAGGCGCTGCAATGTCCAGCAGCCTCTGCCCGCGGGGGCGCGGCCGGCCGGGCTGCTGCCGGGGCCGGGCGCATGGGCCAGGTGCCAGCGGCTTTCGATGCCCTGGGCGCCGCCGGCGCCGGGGGTCAGCAGCAGGCCCAGCGGCGCCGGGCCGAAGCGGCCGCCCCCCTCTGCCGCCAGATGCAGCCGCCGCACCGGGGTCATGGCGGGGGGCTCTGCCAGTTCCGCCACCACCAGCGGCGCGGCGCCGCTGCGCAGGGCCTCCTCCATCGCCCAGAGCAGATCCTCCGTCCGGGCGGTGCGCACAAACAGGAACCGGGCAGGGCTGGCGTATCCCGCCATCCCGTCCGGGTTCAGCGGCCTCGCGGCCTGGGCCGGGTTCAGCGCCCTGCCGGCCTGGGGCGGGGACAGCCACAGCACGGGGCCCTGGGCGGCGGCTGCCAGCCACAGCGCAAAACTGTGGCGGGCGGGGCCGCAGGCCTCATGCACGCGGGCCCGCTCCAGCGCGACCCCCTCTGTCAGGGGCAGCGCCGGACGGGGCTTGTGGCTGCGGCGGGCGAGCAGGTGAGTCGGCATGCCGTCAAACTAGCATGTTCCCTGTTTGTTCTCAACCGGGCAAAGCCGCTGGTACTGCCCTTTGCCCCCGCGCTTCGCGGCGGGCCTCAGCCCTCGCGCGGCACCACCGGGCCGCCCTGCTTGGCCCATTCGGTGAAGCCGCCCTCCAGATGCACAACCGGCTTCAGCCCCATCTCCATTGCCGACTTGGCGCTGAGCGCCGAGCGCCAGGCGCTGGCGCAGTAGAACACATAGGTCTTGTCCTGGTTGAACACCGGCTTGTGATAGGGGCTGTCCGGGTCGATCCAGAATTCCAGCATGCCGCGCGGGCAGGAAAACGCGCCGGGGATCATGCCGCTGCGCTGCAGCTCGCGGATGTCGCGCAGGTCGATGAAGACGTAACTGTCGTCCAGCACTTTCTGCTTGGCTTCCTCGACGGGCATGGTTTCGACAAGGCTGTTTGCCTCCGCCAGCAGCGCCTTGACGCCTTTGGTGATCTGTTGCGGCATTCTGTGCTCTCCCGGAGTTATACGGGAGACAGGCTGCAGAGTTTTACGCCCGGGTGCAAGCGGCCGGGTGCGGCTCAATGAACCTGGAACTGATCAAACGCTGCGACACTGCCGCCGCCGGCGAGCCAGGCATCCATCCCTCCATCCAGAAAGAAAACCTGCCGCAACCCCATATGCTGTGCGCTTTGGGCGGCCTGAGAGGCGTGCACGCCATTGCCGCAGCAGAAAACAAAAACCTTCCTGTTGGCAGGGGCGGTGCCGCTGATGGGGCTATCGGGATCGATCCACAGATCCATGAGCCCATGGGGGCAGGGAAAAGCCCCGGGAATGAGCCCGGTTCTTTTCATTTCCCACGTCATGCGCAGGTCAACAAAGACAGCGCCGCCGCGGGCATGGACCCTGCGTGCTTCTGCGGGCGACAACCGCGGCAGCGGCGCCTCTGCTTCAATGGCGGGACCACCGCCGTTTTCAAACACCGTAATCGTCATCGGCCACCTCTTGTTTCGCAATTTGCGGCAAATTTGAGTGTATCACATTTGAGACGAATCATTTTCAGGTTGTTTCCGAATGGTTAACGCCTGTCTGCCGGCAGGCCACAGCGGCTTGCACTTGCCGTGCTGCCGGCTAGGGTCGCGGGCAAATCCGGAACAGGGGAGCGCGAGATGAAAATGAACCCGTTGGGCCGCACCGGCATGATGGTGTCCGAACTGTGCCTGGGCACGATGACCTTTGGCACCCAGACGCCGGAGGACGAGGCGCATGCGCAGATCGACATGGCGCTGGCGGCGGGCGTGAACTTTGTCGATACCGCCGAGATGTACCCGGTGAACCCGGTGAGCGCGGAGACCCTGGGCAACAGCGAGCGGATCATCGGCAACTGGAACGCAAGGACCGGGCGGCGCGGCGACTACATCCTGGCGACCAAGCATTCCGGTGAGGGGATGCGCCATGTGCGCGACGGGGCGCCGATTTCGTCGAAGACCATCGCGCCCACCATCGAGGCCTCGCTGAAGCGGCTGAAGACGGATTACATCGACCTCTACCAGTTTCACTGGCCGAACCGGGGCAGCTACATGTTCCGGCAGAACTGGACCTATGACCCCTCCCGCCAGAACCGCGAGGAGACTTTGGCCAATATGGAGGACTGCCTGGAGGCGCTGCAGCGCGAGGTGGAGCGCGGCACCATCCGGGCCTTTGGCCTGTCAAACGAAAGCGCCTGGGGCACCGCACAATGGCTGCGGATCGCTGAAGAACGCGGCTGGCCGCGGGTGGCCTCGATCCAGAACGAATACTCGCTGGTGTGCCGGATGTATGACACCGACCTGGCGGAACTGAGTGTGAATGAGGACGTGGGGCTGATGGCGTTTTCGCCGCTGGGCACCGGGCTTCTGACCGGTAAATACCAGGACGGGGCGGTGCCGGAAGGCTCGCGCAAATCCATCAACCCGGAACTGGGCGGGCGCCACAGCCCGCGGGTCTATGATGCGGTGGCGGCTTATCTGGAGATTGCCAAGCGGCACGGGCTGGACCCGGTGCATATGGCGCTGGCCTGGTGCCGGACCCGGCCGTTCATGGCTGCGGCGATCTTTGGCGCCACCCACCTGCCGCAGCTGGAGCATCTGCTCAAGTCGGTGGAGCTGGAGCTGAGCCAGCAGGTGCTGGACGAGATCAATGCTGCGCACCGGGCGCATCCGATGCCGTATTGATCGCATCCGGAGCGGGAAGCTCCCGCCCGTCCTGCGGGCATTGACATGCCCTGGGCCGGTTGGGCCGGGCGCTGCTGGCGCAGCGCGGAAGATTTGGCTGAGAGGCGCTTCAGGGGTGAGGCCTGTCTCGAAAACCGTCCGGGGGACGGTTTCAGGGCCGAACGGGCGGAGCCTATGCCCTGAAGCGCCTTCGCGAGTGTATTCAAGGATTGCGCGTCAAGGGTGAACGGTGCTGCGCACCGCCGCTGCGCGGACCTTGACCCGCGGGGCCGGGCTGCCGGTCAATGCGCGGTCGGGCGGGCCTGCTCCTGGCGCAGGTCGCGGGCAGAGGTGCCGTGCGCGGTGCGGAAGGCGCGGGCAAAGCTCGACTGCGAGGTGAAGCCGGTGGCCAGTGCCACTTCCATCAGCGGCATCGCGGTATCGGTGACCAGGCGGCGGGCCTCGGCCAGGCGCAGCTGCAAGTAGTGGTCCTGCGGCGTGGTGTTGAGCTTGAGCCGGAACTGCTGCTGCAGGCTGCGCGGGCTGGTGCCGAGGGTCTCGGCAATCTGTGCCAGCGGCAGCGGCTCATCCAGCGAAGCCTCCATCAGCGCATTGGCCTTGGCCGTGAGCGCACTGTGGGCGCGGCCGCCAAGGCGGCTTTGCGGGCGCGGCAGGGCGGCGGGCCCGTCGAACAGGAACAGCCCGGCCACGCGGGAGGCGAAGCCCGCGCCGTGGCGGGCGCCGATGATGTGCAGCATCATTTCGATCGCCGGGGTGGCGCCGCCGGAGGTCAGGCGGGCGTCGGACACGGTGAAGCGGTCATTGCGGGCATCCACCTCCGGGAAACGGGCAGAGAAGTTCTCCAGGTCTTCCCAGTGGGTGGTGGCGGGATGGCCGTCCAGAAGCCCGGCCTCGGCCATCAGCCAGGGGCCGCCGTCGATGCCGGCAATTGTGGCGCCGGTGGCCGCGATGCGGCGCAGGCCTGCCAGCAGGCTGGGGGTGGCATGGCGCGCAAGCTGGAAGCCTGCGACGACGATCAGCAGCTCGCAGCCCTGCAGCCGGGCCAGCGGGAAACTGGGCACGGTGAGGCCGCTGGTCAGCATCGGCGGCTCTGCCGTCGCACTGACGTAGTCCCAGTCGAATGCCGCCCGCCCGGCCAGCCGGTTGGCGGCGCGCATCGGGTCAACCGCGGCCGCAAAGGACAGCGTGTTGCATTCGTCCAGAACCAGCACCGCCGTTTTCAGCGGCCGGTTTTCGGGCTGCAGGATGTTTTTTGCGGATTTCATCAACTTCGATTCGCCTGGTGTAAACTGTGCCGTAAAAGGCTGCGGCAGAGTCGCTGTCAGCGCAAATCAGAATCTGGGGAGGAGCCTGGGGATAACCCGAGGCAAAACCCTGTACATTGAAGGGAAAACGAAAATGCCTCTGGAAATGAACCGGGAAGTCTTCATCACCTGTGCCGTGACCGGCTCCGGCGGCACCCAGGACCGCAGCCCGCATGTGCCGCGTTCACCGAAGCAGATCGCCGACAGCGCCATCGCTGCGGCCAAGGCCGGGGCGGCTGTCGTGCACTGCCATGTGCGCGACCCGGAGACCGGCGTGCCGTCGCGGCGGCTGGATCTTTACCGCGAGGTGACCGACCGGATCCGCGACGCGGAGGTGGATGTGGTGCTGAACCTGACTGCGGGCATGGGCGGCGACATGGTGTTCGGCGACACCGAAAACCCGCTGCCGCTGAAAGAAGCGGGCACCGATATGGTGGGCGCTACCGAGCGGGTGGCGCATGTGGCGGAATGCCTGCCCGAGATCTGCACCCTCGACTGCGGCACCATGAACTTTGCCGAGGCCGATTACGTGATGACCAATACCCCCGGCATGCTGCGGGCAATGGGCCAGATGATGACCGATCTGGGCGTGAAGCCGGAGATCGAGGCCTTCGACACCGGCCATCTGTGGTTCGCCAAGCAACTGGTAAAAGAGGGGATTCTGGAGCCGAACGCGCTGGTGCAGCTGTGCATGGGGGTGCCGTGGGGCGCGCCGGATGACCTCAATACCTTCATGGCGATGGTCAACAACGTGCCGGATGACTGGACCTTCTCGGCCTTTGCGCTGGGCCGTAACCAGATGGCCTATGCCTCGGCGTCGGTGCTGGCGGGCGGCAATGTGCGGGTCGGGCTGGAAGACAATCTGTGGCTCGACAAGGGCGTGCTGGCGGAAAACTGGCAGCTGGTCGAGCGGGCCAATACCATCGTGTCGAACATGGGCGCGCGGGTGATCGGGCCGCAGGAAGTGCGCGAAAAGCTGGGCCTGACCAAACGCGCGCCGGTAGCGAAGTAAGAGACCGAAACTGGGGGTGCCCTGCGTGCACCCCCTGTACACCCCCTATGCACCGGTTAGGCAGCAACACGGCGATGCGTCTCCTCCCGATCAGTCTCTCCTTCTGTTTGGTGCTTCAGGCCTGTTTGCCTGAGGCGGAGCCTGCGGGGCCGGTGCGGGATGTGCGCGAGGAAAAGATGTGCGAGGAGCAAGGCGGGAGCTACCTGTTGCAGCATCCGCATGTTTCCTACGAATGCATCCTGCCGTTTGCCGATGCGGGAAGGTCCTGCACACGGGCTTCGGACTGCCGCGGGCAATGCATGGCTGAGACCAAAACGTGTTCGGCGCGGAATCAGCTGTTTGGAATTTGGCAAGAACTGGATGACCAGGGAAACGTCATCACGGTTGAAGGATACTAGGGTACTCAGATGACAAAGACAGCAGCAATCATCGGCGGCGGGGTTATCGGCGGCGGCTGGGCCGCGCGGTTCCTCCTGAACGGCTGGAACGTGCGGGTGTTCGACCCGGACCCTGAAGCGGAACGCAAGATCAGCGAAGTGCTGGGCAACGCGCGCCGCAGCTTGCCCGGTCTGGGCAATGTGGCGCTGCCTGCGGAAGGGCAACTGTCGTTCCATGAGACCATTGCGGAGGCCGTGGATGGCGCCGAATGGGTGCAGGAGAGCGTGCCGGAGCGGCTGGACCTGAAGCAGAAGGTCTATGCCGAACTGCAGGCCCATTGCGCGCCGGATGCGGTGATCGGCTCGTCCACCTCCGGCTTCAAGCCGTCGCAGCTGCAGGACGGGCGCGAGAACCCCGGCCAGATCGTGGTAGCGCATCCGTTCAACCCGGTTTACCTGCTGCCGCTGGCAGAGCTGGTCACGACGGAGGCCAACCCGGCCGGTGTCATCGACCGCGCCAAGGAGATCATCACCGCCATCGGCATGTATCCCCTGCACCTGAAGAAGGAAATCGACGCCCATGTGGCGGACCGGTTCCTGGAGGCGGTCTGGCGCGAGGCGCTGTGGCTGGTCAAGGACGGCATCGCCACCACCGAGGAGATCGACAACGCGATCCGCTACGGCTTTGGCATCCGCTGGGCGCAGATGGGGCTGTTCGACACCTACCGGGTGGCGGGCGGCGAGGCCGGAATGCGCCACTTCATGGCACAGTTCGGGCCTTGCCTGTCCTGGCCCTGGACCAAGCTGATGGATGTGCCGGAATTCACCGACGATCTGGTCGACCTGATCGCAGGCCAGTCGGACGCACAGTCGGGCCATCTGGACATCCGCGAGATGGAGCGGATCCGCGATGACAACCTGGTCGGCATGATGCGGGCGCTGGGCAACAACGACTGGGGTGCGGGTGCGCTGCAGAATGCCCATGACAAGGGCCGCGAGGGCGAGGCCGGGCTGGTGCGCGCGATTGAGGATCTGGAGGACCTGAGCCAGCCGGTGCTGACTCAGAGCCGCGTGGTGCCGCTGGACTGGACCGATTACAACGGCCATATGACCGAGAGCCGCTATCTGGATGCTTTTGCACAATCCACTGACCGGCTGATGATGATCATCGGCTGCGATGCGGACTATATCGCCAACGGCGGCAGCTACTTCACCGCTGAAACCCACATACGCCACATCGACGAAGTGCATGCGGGCGACCCGATCCAGGTGAAAACCCGGGTGATCATGGGCGCGGGCAAGAAGATGCACCTGTGGCACGAGATGTATTCGGGCGAGCGGCTGCTGGCGACCGGCGAGCATATGCTGCTGCATGTGGACCTTGCGACCCGCCGCTCGGCGCCGCCCGCGGCGCATATCGAGGCCAATCTGGTCAAGCTCGCTGAGGCCCATGCGGCACTGCCGGCGCCGGAGGGGCTGGGCCGTGCGATTGGAGCGCCGCGTTGAGCCGGGTTCTGATCACCGCCGGCGGTTCCGGCATCGGACGGGCGATGGCCGAGGGCTTTGCCGCCGCCGGCCATCAGGTCTGGGTCACGGATGTGAGCGCGGTGGCGCTGGCAGATGTGCCGGAGGGCTGGCGGGCCACGGCGGTGGACGCCACCGACGAGGCGGGCATGAAGGCGCTGTTTGCTGAGATCGCCGAGGTCTGGGGCGGGCTGGACGTGCTGTGCGCCAATGCAGGCATTGCCGGGCCCACCGCGCTGATCGAGGACATTGCGCTGGAGGACTGGCGCAAATGTGTGAGCGTCAACCTGGAAGGCTGCTTTCTGGCCGCGAAATACGCGGCGCCGGTGATGAAGGCTGCGAAGGCCGGGTCGATCATCGTGACCTCCTCGACCGCGGGGCAGTACGGCTATCCGAACCGGGCGCCCTATGCGTCGGCGAAATGGGCGGTCATCGGCCTGATGAAGACGCTGGCGATGGAGCTTGGCCCCTTTGGCATCCGTGCCAATGCGATCTGTCCCGGTGCTGTCGAAGGCCCGCGGATGGAAGGCGTGCTGGAGCGTGAAGCGGCGGCCAAGGGCATGACCCGGGACGAGGTCTATGCGGGATATGCCTCCGGCACCTCTATGGGCAGTTTTGTCGAAGCCCGCGACATTGCCAATATGGCGGTGTTCCTGGGATCGGACGCGGCAAGGCTGGTGTCGGGGCAGGTGATTGCCGTCGACGGCCATACGGTGAACCCGGATCCCAAGGTGTGAGGTCTGGGTGGTGGGCGGAATCGCCCACCCTACGGTTAAGTGTTCCGCCCGTCCCGCCCCCTCGGGGCGGGCGCTGCCCTTAGTGAAAGTGCTGCGTAGGGTGGACAATCTGCCCACTGGCCGGGCGTATCAGGAAATTGCCGCCCGCAGAGCCCGCAGCCGTCCCGGCAATTGCCGCGCGGTGATGTCGGCCTCGCGCACCAGATTGTCGAAGTGGCTGGTGAAGGTGGCGATCCGCTCCTTGTCGCGGAAGGCGAGGTAATGGGTGCCGGCGTAGAACACGCAAAGAAGCGGGCCGAAAATAGTGATCGGTGAGGAGTAGAGCCGCTTGGCATCGAACAGATAGATGCGCAGGCGGGGGTAGAGCTGCTCGCAGAGCCGTTCGAACTGCTGAAGCTGTTCCAGCCGGATCTCCAGCGGCAGACCTTCGTAATAGCCAACCGCATGGGCAAAGCTGTCGAGCTCATAAAGCGGCAGGGCGATTTCATAATCGGACGGCGACTGGCGCATCCAGGTCAGGCGGTCCTCCGACGCGCCAATGGCCTGGCCCGCGGTGCGGCCCAGATGGGGGGCGTATTCCCATTCCAAGAGCGCGCGGGTTTTCAGCATGTCGGGCAGCGCGGCGGGGACGTGGCGGATCTTATAGCCCTCGGCCTCCTGGTGCCAGTCGAAGATCTTTTCATCGACCAGCGCGCGCGGGGCTTCGGAGAGGGTGAGGCTGGAGGCCAGCAGCTCGGCGGCGCTTTCGGGCCGGTCGGAGAGGCTGAGGAGCCAGTCGGCGGAGACCCCCAGCGCGCCGGCGCAGGCACCGACCACATGGGCGTTGGGCAGCCGGGCGCCCTCATCCGTCAAGAGCTGCGAGATGGTGGAGCGGTCGACGCCGACGGCGCGGGCCAGGGCGCTTTGGCTGAGGCCGCTGTCGCGCAGCGCCCGGTTCAATCTTTGCCGGAACTGCTCTGCCCGCACCCGTTTGTCGATATTTTCCATCATGCGTTTAGAAATATCATGATTGATGGATTTTGTTAACTGCATTCGGAATTCTGCACAGGTGCCTGCCGCGGTAGTTTGGAAACAAGCACTTATCGAAGAATTTCAGGAGGAAAGATGGAAACGCGCAGGCGCTCCATTGTAAAGGCGGTGATTTGGAACGTTCTCGGGCTGGTCTCGATGACGCTGGTGGGGCTGATCGCTACCGGTTCGGTCAAGGCAGGCGGCATGATGGCGCTGGTCAACACCGGCATCGGCTTCACCGTATATCTGTTCTACGAGCGCGTCTGGGCAAAAATCAGCTGGGGGCGCAGCCATGTCTGAGGGGGGCCGGGACTACCTGCCGCGCGGCGTCGAATGGGGCACCCTGGCGCTGATCATTGCCTGCCACGGCGGCTGGCTGGCAGCGCTGTGGCTGCTGCCGCAGGCCGGCCTGTTGCTGACGGTTCTGGCGCTGGGCCTGATGGCGGCGCTGCATTCCTCGCTGACCCACGAGGCGCTGCACGGGCACCCGTTCCGCAGCCGCTGGCTCAACGAGGCGCTGATGTTCTTTCCGCTCAGCCTGGCAATTCCCTATGGCCGGTTCCGCGACACCCATCTGGCGCATCACGAGGATGAGGCGCTGACCGATCCCTATGACGATCCGGAGAGCAATTTCCAGGATCCGGCGGTCTGGGCCCGGCTGCCCGGCTGGCGCAAGATGCTTTTGCGGGTCAACAACACGCTGCTGGGCCGGGTGGTGCTGGGGCCGCTGATCGGGCAGCTCTGCTTCATGGCGGGCGACTGGCGGCTGGCGCGCCGGGGCGAGCCGGGCATTGTCCGCGACTGGGGGCTGCATGCCGTTGGCCTGGCGGTTGTGATCTGGGTGGTGCTGCAGTCGCCGGCGCCGCTGTGGGCGGCGGTTGCCGGGGCCTACCTGGGGCTTGGCCTGTTGAAGATCCGCACCTTTCTGGAGCACCGGGCGCATGAGACCGCCCGCGGCCGCACCGTGGTGATCGAGGACAAGGGGCCGCTGGCCTTTCTGTTCCTCAACAACAACCTGCATATCGTGCATCACATGCATCCGGGCGTGCCCTGGTATGCGCTGCCGCGGCTGTACCAGACGCGCCGGGCGGAGTTCCTGGCCGCCAATGACGGGTATTTCTACCGCAACTACCTGCAGATTTTCCGCAACTACCTGCTGCGCGCCAAGGACCCGGTGCCGCATCCGCTCTGGCAGCAGGGGGAATAAACCCGCATAAGCAGGGGCATGTTTGCCTGGATCCCCGTTTCCATTGCCGCTGCCAGCTTTCAGACCGTGCGCTTCATGCTGCAGAAGGTCCTCAGCAGCGTGACGCTGTCGCCGGGCGGAGCCACCTTCGCCCGGTTTGTCTATTCCGCACCGTTCATCCTGGCCGGGCTGGCGGGTTATCTGGCGGTCTCGGGGCGGAGCCTGCCGGAACTGGGGGCGAAGTTCTGGATGTTTGCGGCCATCGGCGGCACGGCGCAGATCCTGGCAACGGTCTGCGTGGTGGCGCTGTTCAAGCAGCGCAATTTCGCGGTTGGGATCACCTTCAAGAAGACCGAAGTGATCCAGACCGCCATCGTCGGGCTGGCGGTGCTGGGCGATCCGGTCAGCCTTGGCGGCTGGGCGGCGATCCTGATCGGGCTGACGGCGGTGCTGGTGCTGTCCAAGACGCCGGACACGGCAGGCCCCTGGTGGCGGCATCTGACCAACCGCGCCTCGCAGCTGGGGCTGGGGTCGGGGGTGCTGTTTGCCTTCTCGGCGGTCAGCTACCGCGGTGCCTCCCTGCAGCTCAGCGAGTTGGAGCCCGCATTCCGCGCGGCGGTGACGCTGGCAGCGGTGGTGAGCCTGCAGACCCTGTTCATGCTGGTCTGGCTCGGCCTGCGCGACAAGGGCGAGATCGCCCGGGTCTGGGCCGCGCGCAAAGTGGCCGTCTGGGTGGGGCTCACCAGCATGGGCGGTTCTTTCTGCTGGTTCTGGGCCTTCACGCTGCAGAACGCGGCCTATGTGAAGGCGGTGGGGCAGGTGGAGCTGCTGTTGTCGCTGCTGGCCTCGGTGCTGTTCTTCAAGGAGAAAGTCACGGCGCGCGAGCTGGCAGGGATGGGCCTGCTGGTGGTGTCGATCCTGGTGCTGGTTCTGGCCCTTTGAGGCACGGCGCCTGCGGCAGGGCGGCCGGAATTCTGCGGCAATTCCGGCCCGGAAAACACGTGGTTGCCGGGGCGTTTCCCGCGCCGGGAAACGTTACCCGTCGGCGGGCATCGGATAGCCCTTGAGGCGCAGGAACAGGCTGGCCTCGTCGTTGTTGTGGAAATAGGGCACGCTTTGCGGCGGCTCGGCATCGCGGACGCGGGCGGTGACTTCGGCCAGCACCACCTCGGTGATGAAGGGGAGATCAAAGCTGCGCACCTGGCTGAGCGGGATCCATTGCAGATGCGACAGCTCATCTGCGGCGCGGGAGAAATCATCCAGATTGCCGGTGATCTGATCTGCATCCACCAGGAAGAAGCGCGCGTCAAAGCGGCGCGGGCGGCCCGGCGGGGTCAGGGCGCGGAACACGAACTGCATGGCGCGGGCGGAGGGGACATGGCCGGTGGCAGCAAAGCTCTGCCAGTCTTCGGGGACATCCCCTTGCCAATTGCCCGGCTCGCCCAGGATCAGACCGGTTTCCTCCCACAGCTCGCGCACCGCGGCGACGGCGAGGGCGTGGTGAAGGCCATCCGGAGCTTTGTCGGCGAGGCGGTCCTGGCAGACAGGGGAAATCGGCGAAGCCAGCGGAATGTCTGCATCCGCCAAATCCACTGCGCCGCCCGGGAAGACGAATTTATTCGGCATAAATGCCGCCTTGGAGCCGCGCTGGCCCATCAGAACCTGCGGGTCCGCCGACATCCGGCCGCGCATCGCGATCACCGTTGCCGCGTTGCGGATTGCGGTCTTGTCGGTGGTGGTCTCGCCGCTGAGATACGTCTCGCTCATCGTGTTACTGCCCTTGTCCTGCCGGGGTGGCCTTGCCGAAGCCGTGCATCCGCCGCGCCCATTGGTAGGCGATGACAATCCCCTTCATCCGCGGCAGAAGATAGAGGGAAGATGCCAGGCAGCCAATCGTGAAAACCGTGAACATCACCAAGGGCTCCGGCCGCCAGGAGAAATAGACCACATGCATCATGGGCGCCATGATGTGGCCGACGATCAGAATCGTCAGGTAAGCGGGCCCGTCATCGGCGCGGGCATGGGTCAGGTCGAGGCCGCAGTGGCTGCAGCTGCTGTTCACCTTGAGATAGGAATGCAGCAGCTTTCCTTCCCCGCATTCCGGGCATCTGCAGCGCCAGCCCTTGGCCAGGGCGGGCATGGTGGGGCGGTCGGGCTCGGTTCCGGGGGCCGTCGCGGCAGGGGACTCGGTCATGGCAAATTCCTGTGTGCTGGGCACATCTTTGCGCGCTTCAGAAGGGGGGGGAAGGGGAAAGCCCGGTTTCTGTGCCGGTTTGCCGCAACGTGCCGGGTGAAAAATTTATTTGGATTTCTGCGACGGAAGCGCGGGGGCGGCGCGTTTTTCCTGTGCATCGGGCAGCGAGAGGCTGCCGCAGGACAAAGGAAAGACGATATGAAACACGTCAAGTTCATCGCCGCGATCGTTGCCGCTGCTGCTGTGACCGCAGGCGGCGCCGCCTTGGCCCAGGGGTTCGGGCACCATGGGCCGCGGATGTCCTTTGAGGAAATCGACGCGGACGGCAATGGCGAGGTCACCAAGGCTGAGATTCAGGCAATGAAGGACGCGCATTTTGCAAAGGCGGATACCGATGGCGACGGCAAGCTGACGCTGGAGGAAATGCAGGCGCGGGCGCGGGAGCACGCCAATGAGCGGGCCGCCCGGATGCTGGAACGCTTTGACAAGGACGGCGATGGCGCGTTGAGTAAGGACGAGATGCCGCAGCCGCGCCGCGCGGGCAGGATGTTCGACCGCATGGATGCCGATGGCAGCGGCGGGATCTCGAAGCAGGAGTTTGAAGAGGCCCGGTCGCGGCACGGCGGCAAACGCTGGAACGGGGAAGAAACGGAGCAGAACTGATCGCTGAAGCGTGCTGCACAACGCGGAAATATTGCGGCGCCGGACCCCTGCTGCGGGTCCGGCGGCCATGAGCGCATCGGCGGAGAAGGCCTCCGACGATGCCTTGCTGGTGCTCTACGCGAATGGCGACGGGCGGGCCGCGGCGGAGCTGACCGCGCGGCTGGGGCCGCGGGTCTTTGGCGTTGCGATGCGGGTGATGGGGATCCGCGCCGAGGCCGAGGATGTGACCCAGGAGGCGATGCTTCGCCTGTGGAAAATGGCGCCGGACTGGCGGCCGGGGGAGGCGCAGGTCTCGACCTGGCTGTACCGGGTGGCGATGAACCTGTGCATCGACCGCAAGCGGCGCGCCCGCGGCGGGTATGTGGATCTGGACGCGGTGCCGGAACCGCCGGATCCGGGCCGCTCGGCGGCGGAGCAGATGCAGGAGGGGGCGCGGCAGGATGCGCTGCAGGCCGCCCTGATGCAATTGCCGGAACGGCAGCGGCAGGCGGTGGTGCTGCGGCATCTGGAGGAGCTTTCCAATCCGGAGATTGCCGGGATCATGGACATCAGCGTCGAGGCGGTGGAAAGTCTGACCGCCCGGGGCAAACGGGCGCTGGCCGCGGCACTGGCCGGGCGGCGCGAAGAGTTGGGGTATAGCGATGGCTGACACGGATAAAGCATTGCAGGAGCTGGAGGATCTGTTTGCCGCGGCACGCAGCGAGCGGCCCGCGGTGCCGGAGCATCTGAGCGCCGCCATCCTGGCGGACGCAGCGCGGGAGCAAGCGGGCTTTCGGGCGTCGCGGCCCGCGCGGGCGGCCCGGCAGCCGCTGTGGCGGCAGCTGATCGAGGCGGTCGGCGGCTGGCCCGCGATGGGCGGGCTGGCGGCGGCCAGCGCGGCGGGCCTGTGGATCGGGGTGGCGCCGCCCTCCTTTGTGCCGGATCCGGTGGCGCTGGCCGGCTATGAGGACAGCGGCAGCGCGTTTGCCGATGAGAGCTATGACATGGCGCTGATGCTGAGCGAGGACCTGCAATGACTGCGGAGGGAAAACCCGGAATGAAGCTGTGGCTGAAGCTGCTGCTGGCGGCTTCGCTGGCGCTGAACCTGGCGGTGATCGGCATCGCCGCCGGGGCGGCCTGGCGGTTCGGGGGCAAGGACAGGCACTGGCAGCGGCCGCCGTCGGTCGGGGCGATGATCTTCCGCGAGCTGGACCCCGGCACCCGCAAGGCGCTGCGGCAGGAAGCCGGCGGCGGCCATGGCAGCTTTGTGAGGCGCCGTCATGCAGAAGGCGAAGCAGTTGTTGCGGCGCTGCGCAGCGAGGCGTTTGATAGTGCGGCCCTGCTGGCACTGTTGCGGGCGCAGGCTGAGGCGCGCCATGAGTTCCACACCAAGGTGCAGGAGGCCTGGGTGCGCAAGCTGGAAGCGATGACGCCGGAGGAGCGGATGGAGTTTGCCGGCCGCATGGAAGAACGCATGCAGCGCCGCGGCAAGGGCAAGCGGCACGGCTGGCGCGAGGCGGAATAGGCCGGCAGAATCACTCGCGCGCCTTTGCTGTTTGCCGCGGGCCGCACGAGCATTGCGGCAGCGTTTCACCTATCAGGTGACTGTAGCGTCTTACGGTTGAAGGGCGCAGCGCCCTCAGATTGCAAATTGCCGGATCAAGTGCTGTGCAGCCTGTCCCCCGTTGCTTTGATGGATCTCCTGCAGAAGGATCAGCCTAGGGGCACGTGGCACACGTGCGCCCCGGGAACTGGCGAACCGGGTAGGATTAGTGGTGCCAGGCCCCGTTTAAGTCCCAAAGAAAAGGGGAAACGGTCCAGAATGGAAGGAATTGAAGAGGCAGCAGCGGATGTTCTGGCGATTGCAGAGCGTCAGGATCTTAAGCCGCAGGAGAAGATAATACGTCTGCTTGCCTGCGGGAACGAACTGTTCAAAACAGCGTCGGCCTTGGTGAGTAATGTTCGGGGCTGCAGGTATGTTGTCATGTACTGCGTGTCGGACGAGGTTGAAGTCGATCCCGGCACCGAATTCGGTTTGGGGGACACCTATTGTGTCCACACCCTGAACGCAGAGGCGCCTCTGGCGTTTCACAAGGCGGGCAGTTCTGAGATCGCCGGGCACCCCTGTTACGAAATGTTCCGGCTGGAAACTTACATCGGTGCGCCGATCAAAATCGGCGGCACGCCTTGGGGAACGGTCAACTTCACCGCCATTGAGGCCCGCGAACCGTTTGCGCCACCGGAACTGGAAATGATGGCGGCGCTGAGCGAGGCGGTTGGCAGGGAGCTGATTGCTGCCGGTCAGGCGGCCTGAGTGCACTCGGGCGTCAGGGTCACCTGATTGCGGCCGGCGTCCTTCGCATCATAGAGCGCCTGATCGGCCTTTTCGACCAGTGCGGCGGTGGTGCTGTCGTGGCCCGCACCGCCCATTACCGCACCGATGCTGATGGTCACCTTGACCGGTTCGGCGGCGCCGGGCAGCTGGAACGGGGTGCTGTTTATGGCGTTGCAGAGAGCAATCGCGGCGAGGCCGGCCTCGGCCTCGGTGGCGCCGGGCAGCACCGCCATGAACTCCTCGCCGCCGACCCGGGCCAGGAGGTCCGCCGGGCGCAGCACCGCCTGCATGCGGCGGGCGGCTTCAACCAGCACGGCGTCCCCGGCCGGGTGGCCGTAAACATCGTTGATCCGCTTGAAGTGGTCGAGATCGGCCAGCATGACGGCAAACTTCTCGCCGGTCTCAGAGGCGGAGTGCGCCACCCGGTCGAGGAAAGGCTTGGCGTAGCGGCGGTTGTACAGCCCGGTCATCGGGTCCAGAACCGCGGCGCGCAATCCGTTGCGGACGCTGTCGCGCAGCCGGTCGTTGCGGATCTTGTGCTGCAGCTGGGCGGTGAGGCGCAGGTTCAGTTCCTCCACGTCGAAGCCGGTTTGCAGCACATCGTGGGCACCGCGGTCCAGCGCTTCGGCGGCAATCATGGGATCCGCCGGGTTCGGCACAGCGATCACCACTGATTTGCGGGTGGCGGCGCGGGCGCGCAGGTCGGCCAGCAGCCGCAGGCCGGGGCCGGCCGAGGCCTCGTTCAGCTCGATGATGATGGCATCGGCGACCGGCGCCTGCATCAGCCCCTGGATGTCGCTGATGGCATGGGTGCGAAGCTCATAGGGCAGGCGGGCCGAGAGATGGTCGCGCCAGGCCATGGCGGTGCGCGGGTCCTCGGCCACCAGGGCGACGGTGGCATTGCGCAGATCCTCGGCGCAGGCGCGGTCGCAGAGCGGCAGGATGAACCCGTGCGAGGCGTCGCGCTGCAGGTTCAGCTCCTCGCTGGCGCTGCGGGCGCGCAGCAGGCTGCGGATGCGGGCCTGCAGGATCACGTCGTCCACCGGCTGCTGCAGCACATCGTCAATGCCTGCGGCCAGTGCCTGCAGCCGGGCCTTGTGGCCCTCCCAGTCGGAAACCGCGATCACCGGCAGGTCGGCCAGCGCCTCATCCGCTGCCAGCGCGCGTTTGACATCTGCGGCGCTGCCATCGGGCAGCGACATGGCGGTGAGCACAAGATCAGGGCTGCAGCTGCGCGCGGCCTGCAGCACCTCGGCCACGCTGCCGGCCTGGACCGCATCGTAATAGGCAGCCGCCAGCTGCACCTTCAGCATGATGCGGTTGGTGGAGACGCCGTCGATGACCAGGATGGTGCCTTGCACGCGGTATCCTTTCGCCCCTTGCAATTCCTATGCCTTCCAATTTTGCTGAGACTGGTTAAGAAACCCTTTCGGATTTTTACTAAATTGGCCGCAAAACGGCAGGAGTGTGGAGAACATGCGGATATCCGCTGATGCAGCTGAAACGCTGGCGCTCAAGGCTTTGGCCTGGCTGGCCGGAAATGATGAGCTTTTACCGGTGTTTCTGGGCGCCACCGGGGCCAGCGAGGCGGATTTGCGGGCGCAGGCGTCCGAACCGGCGTTTCTGGGGTCGGTGCTCGATTTCTTAACGATGGACGATGCCTGGGTGATGCAGTTCTGCGATTCCGAAGGGCTGGCTTATGAGCTGCCGATGCAGGCGCGGATGTCGCTTCCAGGCGGTGCGCAGGTGAACTGGACTTGAGAATGGTTGAGGCCGGCCCTAGGGTCCTGCCCGAATCCCGCGGAGAAAGGACCCGCCATGCCGGTAGACGCTTTCCTGTTCGACAAGGACGGAACCCTGTTCGACTTTGCCGCCACCTGGGATGGCTGGGCCGCCGATCTTCTGGACGCCCTTTCCAGGGGGGACCAGACGGCCAAAAAGGCAATGGCCGAGGCGATCAGCTATGACCTGGAGCGCGAGGCGTTCAATCCGGACAGCCTGGTGATTGCCAGTTCCAACGACGAAGTTGCTGAGGCCCTTGCCCCCTATGTTGCGCATATGAGTCTTGCAGAGCTGACGGACTACCTGGCGCAGAGCGCCTCGGACGCGGATTTGGCGCCGGCAGTGCCGCTGGCGGAATTTCTCGACGGCCTGCTGGCGCGCGGCAAGGTGCTGGGCGTGATGACCAACGACGCCGAGTTTTCCGCCAAGAGCCAATTGCAGCGGGCCGGTGTGCTGGACCGGTTCGCCTTTGTCGCGGGCTGCGACAGCGGTCATGGCGCCAAGCCGGACCCGGATCCGCTGCTGGCGTTCTGCAAGGCGGCGGGCGTTGAGCCTTCACGCACCGCAATGGTGGGCGACAGCCGCCACGACCTGGAGGCCGGCGCGGCCGCGGGGATGCAGCGGATCGGGGTTCTGACCGGCATGGCGCTGCGCGAGGAGCTGCTGCCGCACGCGGATACCGTGCTGCCGGACATCGGCCATATCCCCGGCTGGCTGGACCGCTGAGCCGCTGTTGCCCCGCGGCTGATTCCCGGCGGCGCACAACTTCCTGAAAGACTGCCGGCGTACTGGGCTTGTGCGGCGGCATTTCTATGTGTCAGACTAGTCACATGTGTACAGAAGTGGCCAGCCACGGCAGTTGATGGGGTGAAAACGACAGCCGAAGTCGTGAACGGACAGGTTCAGGACGGTGGGACTGGCACAGTTGGCAGCTAGCAGCACGTTGCAAATTCGAACTCAGGGAGGCCGGCATGGCAGAGACAGGCGCACGCAAACGGCGGGGCGGGGGCAGGGCTGGCGCGGCGGCCCGGCGCGGCAGCGAGGTGCTGGAGCAGATGCCCTGGCAGATTCCGGTCAACATCGACCGGCCGACCGAACCTTTGAGCGAGGAGGGCATTCAGGCGATCCACGAGGGTGCCATGCGGATCCTGGAGGAGATCGGCGTGGTGTTCCTGAACCCCGAAGCGCTGGAGATCTTCAAGCAGGCCGGCGTCAAGGTCGAGGGCGAGCTGGTCAGGATGGACCGCGACTTCGTGATGGAGATGGTGGGTAAAGCGTCGCGCGAGTTCTCGATCACCCCGCGCAACCCGGACCGGACCATTCCGCTGGGCGGTAATCACATCCTGTTCGGCAACGTGTCCTCGCCGCCGAATTACTGGGACATGGAACTCAACAGGAAGGTGGCAGGCAACCGGGAGCAGTGCCGAAACCTCTTGAAGCTGACCCAGTACTTCAACTGCATCCACTTTGCCGGCGGTTACCCGGTGGAGCCGGTGGACATCCATGCCTCGGTCCGCCACCTGGATGTGCTCTATGACAAGCTGACCATCACCGACAAGGCGATGCATGCCTACTCGCTGGGTAAGGAGCGGGTCGAGGATGTGATGGAGATGGTGCGGATTGCCGGCGGCCTGAGCCATGAGGAGTTCGAGGCCAAGCCGCGGATGTACACCAACATCAACTCCACCTCGCCGCTGAAGCACGACTTCCCGATGATCGACGGCTGCCTGCGGCTGGCCCGGCGCGGCCAGGCGATCGTGGTGTCGCCCTTCACCCTGGCGGGGGCAATGGCGCCGGTGACCATGGCGGGCGCAGTGGCGCAGTCGATTGCCGAAAGCCTGTGCGCGATTGCGCTGTTCCAGTACGTGCGTCCCGGCACGCCCTGCGTGATCGGCACCTTCACGTCGAACGTGGACATGAAATCGGGCGCGCCGGCCTTCGGCACGCCGGAATACATGCGCTCGACCCAGATGACCGGGCAGATGGCGCGGTTCTACGGGCTGCCGATGCGCTCCTCCGGGGTTTGCGCGGCCAACGTGCCGGACGGGCAGGCGGTCTGGGAGACATCGAACTCGCTGTGGGCGGCGGTGCAGTCGGGCACCAACATGGTCTACCACGCGGCCGGCTGGCTGGAGGGCGGGCTGATCGCCAGCCCCGAGAAGTTCATCATGGATTGCGAAATCCTGCAGCAGATCGAACGCTACATGCAGCCGCAGATCTCGGCCACCGGGCCGGAAGAGATTGCGCTGGATGCAATCAAGGAGGTCGGCAACGACGGCCACTTCTTCGGCATCCAGCACACCCAGGACCGCTATGCCTCGGCCTTCTACCAGCCGTTCCTGAGCGACTGGCGCAACTATGAGGCCTGGGAGGCGGCCGGCGCTACCTGGACCGCGGAGCGCGCGCATAAGATGTTCAAGGAGATCATCGGCAGTTTCGAGGAACCGCCGATGGATGCCGGGATCCGGGATGAACTGGCGGATTTTGTGGCCCGGAGAAAAGCGGAAGGCGGAGCGCCCACTGATTTCTGAGCCTTGGATCAGGCAGTAGAAGCGGAGGCAGCGCCTCCGCTTTTTTGCGTCCGCAGCCCGCTGGTAAGAAACCGCCGGCTTGCAGCCGCAGGCTTGTCACCGCGGGGCTGCGGGTTCAGTAGTGAGCAGTGGAACGTCATTTGGAGCCGGAGGCGGATGCTGTGAATCTGATCTGCCTGCGTCAGAAGTGATTGGCCAGCGCAGCGGTTGGCATATAATGGCCGGACGGTGTGCGGGGTAGCGGATGCTGAGGGTGCAGGTTTCGTGCTAGGGGAAGAAAAAGCGGAAAATTCGTGCGTTAATTGCCGGGTGCTCCTGCTTTGTTGGGTCTTTCTTAACCAGCAGGCGTCAAGACTGTGCCATGGGCAAAGAGGGGCCATTGCATGCACGGTCTGATCAACAGGGCGATTCAGGCTTTTGTGACGAGTACCTACGGGGCTGACCGCTGGGAAGAGGTCATGGAAGAGGCCGGACTCGGTTTTACCGAGTTCGAGGCAATGCTGTATTATAGCGAAGAGCAATCCGGCCTGATGCTGTCGGCGATGGAAAAAGTCCTGGCCCGCCCGCTGCCGGAAATGCTGGAGGACATGGGAACCTTCCTGGTGTCCAACCCGCAGGTGGAAGCGCTGCGGCGGCTGCTGCGGTTTGGCGGCGTGAACTATGTGGAATTCCTGCATTCGCTGGATGATCTGCCGGATCGTGCGCGGCTGGCAGTTTCGGATCTGCATCTGCCCGGGCTGGAACTGCTGGAGCAGGCACCCGACCAGTTCGAACTGATTTGCCAGCCGGGGCTGCCGGGGTACGCGCATGTTCTGATGGGGGTTCTGCGGGCTATGGCGGATGACTATGGCGATCTGGTGTTTCTGGATCACAGCGGCATCCATGGCGGCGCCGAGGTGATTTCCATCACCCTGGTGGAAACCAAATTCGCCGCCGGGCGGGAATTCGATCTGGGGGCGCATTCGTTATGATGACACTCCAGCAACTGACCGGAATGGCAGATGTGATCTGCCCGATGTTTGTGATCGTGGACAACAAGGGCCGGATTGTGTCCGCCGGGCCGACCCTGAAAAAGCTGCGTCCGCGGCTGCATTGGGAAGGGCGGCGGTTCTTCCGCATCTTCGATCTTTCGCGGCCGCGCTCGGTGCGTTCTGTGGAGGATCTGCTGGCAGCTGCCGGCAGCAAGCTTCACCTGCAATTCCGGGACACGCCGCAGACCGGGCTCAAAGGAGTGTGCACGCCGCTGCCGGACGGGCAGGGCGCGTTCGTCAACCTGTCCTTCGGGATTTCCGTGCTGGAGGCGGTGCGGGACTACGATCTGACCAGCGCGGATTTTTCCCCCACCGATCTGACCATCGAGATGCTGTATCTGGTGGAGGCGAAATCCGCAGCGATGGAGGCCTCGCGGCAGCTGAACCTGCGGCTGCAGGGGGCCAAGATCGCCGCGGAGGAACAGGCCTTTACCGACACGCTGACAGGCTTGAAGAACCGCCGGGCGATGGATCATGTGCTGACGCGGCTGATCAGCAGCGGCCGCGAGTTTGCGCTGATGCATCTGGACCTGGATTTCTTCAAACAGGTCAATGATACGCTGGGGCACGCGGCGGGCGACGCGGTGCTGCAGCAGGCCGCGCGCCTGATGGTGGAATGCACCCGCCAATCGGACACGGTTGCCCGGGTTGGCGGCGACGAATTTGTGATGATTCTCGAGGGCGTCCTGGACACAGGCAGGCTGGCGGCGATTGCGAAACGCCTCATCCAGCGGCTGGAGGAGCCGATCCCCTTTGGCGGTCAGACCTGCCGGATATCGGCCAGCGCCGGGACAACCCTGTCCACCTGGCAAAATGTGCCGGACGCCCAGGTGCTGCTGAATCAGGCGGACTTGGCCTTGTATGCCGCCAAACGTGCCGGCCGGGCGCAGCATTGCTTTTACCGGGAGGGCATGGACAAAGCAGGCGGCGCCGGTGAAGAGGCTGCGGTGCCGTCCCAGTCAGCCGCAGCGCGCGGCCCGGCCACCTGAGGCAGGGCTGCCGCACGCACTGGCGCCAGCTTCCTGAAGCGTGCCAGATGCGATCATTCTATGGCTTGAAAGTGATCAGAAGCTGTCCGCGCATCGCCATCGCGGTGTGCACTCGTCTTTTCATTTGTCCGGAAAAAGTGGCAGCCCGTAGGGGAATCGAACCCCTCTTTCCAGGTTGAAAACCTGGCGTCCTAACCGATAGACGAACGGGCCACTCTGTTTGTGAGGCGGTGTTTACTGATTGCGCCTGCTGGGCGCAAGAGGATTTTTGCGGAAATGTGAAGATTTTTTGCGTGCCGCCCTGCAGGACTAATTCGCTGAAAACAAACGCGAAAAGCCGCGCTATCAACGCGTCTAGACTGTCTGTGTCTGGCGGGGGAAGTGGCAGCCCGTAGGGGAATCGAACCCCTCTTTCCAGGTTGAAAACCTGGCGTCCTAACCGATAGACGAACGGGCCACTCTGTGCGTGAGCGGGTATTTAGTTATAAGCGCTGGAACCCGCAAGAGGAAAAATACGCATTCGCGCATTTTCTTATCCACAGGCTGCAAGTGCTTGAATTCTCACGCTTCGGCGGCGTCCTCCAGGCGCAACTGGGGGCTTTGGCGGCCGCCCCAGGTGTTGACTTCCAGCCGGCCGGCGAAATGGAAGCGGGCACCGCCATGCTCCAGCAGGCGGGGGCCCAAGGCGGTGTCAAAGGCGCCAAAGCTGATCGCATCGATGCCGCCGCCCATGCCGTCACTGAGGGAAAGCTTCAGATGGCTTTCGCCCACTTTCTTGGCAAAGCGCACCTGCAGGTCCGGCAGCGCATAGCGCGGGGCAGGGGCGCCGGCCCCGAAGGGGCCTGCCTGTTCTATCTGTTCGATCAGATCCACATTGGCAGCGCCGGGCATTAGGGCGCCGTCAAGCTTCAGGTCTGCCGGGCCGCCTTGGCCAGCGCCCTGTTTGGCCAGCAGTTCGGACAGCCGCTCCATGGCAGGTTCCAGCTTGTCCCGCATCACGGTAAGGCCCGCCGCCATCTTGTGGCCGCCGCCCTTGACCAGCAGGCCCTCAGCCGCAAGCCGCTGGATCGAGGCGCCGAGGTCGACGCCGGAGACAGAGCGCCCCGAGCCCTTGCCCACCTCCCCGTCAAAGCCGATCACGATGGCGGGCCGGTTGGCGGCCTCCTTGAGGCGGGAGGCGACGATACCCACCACGCCCGGGTGCCAGCCCCCGCCGGCGGCCCAGACAAGGGGGGCCTCCAGCCCGCGTTCTTCGGCCTGCTCCAGCGCCGCTGCGCGCACGGCGTTTTCAATGTCGCGGCGTTCCGTGTTCAACTCGTCCAGCCGTTCGGCCAGGGCGGCGGCCTCATGCGGGTTGTCGGTGGACAGCAGGCGGGCGCCGAGGTCGGCCTTGCCGATCCGCCCGCCGGCATTGACCCGCGGTCCCAGCAGGAAACCCAGGTGATAGGTGGAGGGCGCCGAATCCATGCGGGAGACATCGGAGAGGGCCACCAGCCCGGGACGGTTGCGGGCGCCCATTACCTTGAGCCCCTGGCGCACCAGAGCCCGGTTGGCGCCGATCAGCGGCGCCACGTCCGCCACGGTGGCCAGCGCCACCAGATCGAGAAGCGCCATCAGATCCGGACCCTTGGCGCCTGCCTCGCGCATTTGGCGGCCCGCTTCGACCAGCATCAGGAACACCACACCGGCCGCGCAGAAATAGCCGAGGTCGCCGCTTTCGTCCTGACGGTTGGGGTTCACTACCGCCACGCAGTCGGGCAGCGTTTCGCCGCCCAGGTGGTGGTCCAGCACAATCACGTCGGCGCCCTTAGCGGCTGCAATCGGCTCGTGACTCAAGGTGCCGCAGTCCACGCAGATGATCAGGTCGTGCGCTGCCGCCAGTTCCTGCATGGCGGGCACGTTCGGGCCATAGCCCTCGTCGATGCGGTCTGGGATGTAGAGCGTCGCCTGCAGCCCCATCTGCCGCAGCCAGACCAGCAGCAGCGCGGCAGAGCTGCCGCCATCGACGTCATAGTCGGCAAAGACCGCAATCCGCTGCTTGCGCCGGACCGCTTCCAGGAACCGGGTCGCGGCGGCTTCCATGTCCTTCATCTCGCGCGGGTCAGGCAGCAGCTCTTTCAGTTTGGGTTCAAGAAACCCCTTGGCCTCCATCGCGGGCACGCCGCGCCGGGCCAGCACCTGGCAGACAGAGCGGGGCAGGCCGGTCTGCTGCGCCATCATCTCGGACGCGCGGTCCACCTCAACCCCCGGACCGACCCAGCGGCGCCCGGTCAGGGATTGCTCAACTCCCAGAAAACTCATCATCTGCCCCCATGTGTAAAGGCCGGACCCAAATGGATCCGGCCCTTCTTCTTTGGTCAAATACTCCCGCCGGAGGCAGCGGCGCAAGCCGCTTCCCAGGCGCAGTGCCGGTTCACTTCTGGTGCGGTTCCAGCGGTGTGCGGTAGGACATGCGGCGCACAGAGCCGGTCTTGGAACGCATCAGCAGGGTGGTGGTCTCAACCCAGCCCGGGGTGCGCTTGATCGCGGGCAGCAGCGAGCCGCCGGTGACGCCGGTGGCGGCGAAGATCACGTCCTGGGTGACCATCTCGTCACGGGAATAGACGCGGTCCAGATCGGTGATGCCTGCCTTGGCGGCGCGGGACTTCTCGTCGTCGTTGCGGAACAGCAGACGGCCGAAGATCTGGCCGCCCATGCATTTCAGTGCCGCGGCAGCCAGCACGCCCTCAGGCGCGCCGCCCTGGCCCATATACATGTCGATGCCGGTCACATCGCTGTCGGCGCAATGCATGACGCCGGCCACGTCGCCGTCAGTGATCAGGCGGATCGCGGCGCCGGTTTCACGCACTTCGGCGATCATCGCTTCGTGGCGCGGGCGCTCCAGGATGCAGACGGTGATGTCGGACGGCGCGCAGCCCTTGGCCTTGGCCAGCGCCTCGACACGCTCGCGCGGGGACATGTCAAGAGAGACCACGTTTTCGGGGTAGCCCGGGCCAACCGCCAGCTTGTCCATATAGGTGTCCGGCGCGTGCAGCATGGAGCCGCGCGGGCCCATGGCGATCACGGTCAGCGCGTTCGGCATGTCCTTGGCGGTCAGGGTGGTGCCTTCCAGCGGGTCCAGCGCGATGTCAACGCCGGGGCCGTTGCCGGTGCCGACTTCCTCGCCGATGTACAGCATCGGGGCCTCGTCGCGCTCGCCTTCGCCGATCACCACCACGCCTGCGATATCCAGCAGGTTCAGCTGCTCGCGCATAGCGTTGACGGCGGCCTGGTCGGCGGCCTTCTCGTCGCCGCGGCCGATCAGCGAGGCAGAGGCCAGAGCGGCCTGCTCGGCAACGCGGGCAAGGCCCAGCGACAGCATACGGTCATGAAAGGGCGCGTCAGAGGTGTTCGATGTCATACCGGAAATCCTGTCTCAACGGGTCAGATGTGAATGGGCGTTCCAAGCCGAATAGCGCGGGGCGGGGCAGGCTCGCAAGGGGCGATAGGCGCTGCTGCGGCAGGAAATCCCTGCCGCGGCGCGTAAATAAGCTCAATTTTGCCCCTTTTGGCGCGGATCAGACCTCTTCGATGCGCAGGGCAACGGGGGTGCCGTCGACCACATCGGTGGCAGAGAGGCCCTCAAGCGCGGTGTCCAGGGTGGCACGGGTGCATTTATGCGTCACGAACAGCACTGGCGCCACCGGCGCCTTATGGCTGTACTGGCGCATCCGGTCGATCGACACGCCGGCCTCGCCCAGAATGGCCGCGACTTTGGCGAGCGCGCCGGGTTTGTCCAGCAGCCCCATGCGCAGGTAGAACGGCGCAGGCAGGCCGGTCTGGGCGGCAGGCACATCCTGCAGGGTGCTGGCGGGCTGGCCGAAGGTGGCAATGCGCAGGCCACGGGCGAGGTCAAGGATATCGCCCATCACCGCGCTGGCGGTGGGGCCTTCGCCGGCGCCGGGGCCGCGCAGCACGACCTGCTCAATCGAGTCGCCTTCGATCACCACCATGTTGGTGCCGCCTTCCAGCTGGCCCAGCGGCGAGTCGGCCGGCACCAGGCAGGGCGACATGCGCTGTTCCAGCCCGCGGGGCGAGCGCTGTGCCACGCCCAAGAGCTTGATGCGGTAGCCCATGTCGGCGGCGTCGCGGATATCTTCCAGCTGGATGCGCTGGATGCCTTCCAATTCCACTTTTTCAAAGGCCGGTTTGGTGCCGAAGGCGATTGAGGCCAGCAGCGCCAGCTTGTGGCCCGCGTCGATGCCGCCAACGTCAAGGTTCGGGTCGGCCTCCAGGTAGCCCAGGCGGCCGCATTCCTCGAACAGGGCGTTGTAGCCCTGGCCGGTGGCCTCCATCTGGGTCAGGATGTAGTTGCAGGTGCCGTTCATCACGCCCATGACGCGGGTAATTTCATTGCCGGCCAGGCCTTCGGTCAAGGATTTGATCACCGGGATGCCGCCGGCCACAGCGGCCTCGAAGCGGATCACCCGGCCTGCGGCCTCTGCCTGTTCCGCCAGTTCCTGACCGTGGATGGCCAGCAGCGCCTTGTTGGCGGTGACCACATCCTTGCCTGCGGCCAGCGCGGCCTCGGTCGCGGCCTTGGCAGCGCCGTTATGGCCTCCCATCAGCTCGACGAACACATCGACGTCATCGCGCACGGCCAGCGCCACCGGGTCGTTTTCCCAGGCGTAGTCCTTGAGCGACACGCCGCGGTTCTTGTTCGGATTCCGTGCTGAAACCGCGGAGATCACGACAGGGCGTCCGGTCCTCGCCTCCAGCAGCGCCGCGTGGCGGCGGACGATCTTCACCACGCCGATGCCGACGGTGCCCAAGCCTGCAATCCCTAGGCGTAGCGGTTCTGTCATGGCTGGAGGTCCTTTGTCCGAAACTTGTCCGCCCCGCCTTAGCGGGTTCGGCGCAAGCGTGCAACGCCGCTGCGGAACAAGGCAGAGAGATGCAGGCAGGAATGCCGCGAAGCGGTCAGAGTTCGGCGTTTTTGACAGCTTCAGCGCGCCGTTTCAGGCGGGCGCTGCGGGCATCAAGCTCATCCTGAAGCTCCTGGCTGGCCTGCTGCGGCGGGTCCAGCGGCTCCAGCGCGTCATCGAGCGGCAGCAGGCGGGGATAATCCGCGCCGCGCAGGTCAGGCGTCAGCCGGTCCTCCAGCTCAGGCACACGGGTGCAGGCAGCGGCTGCCGTCACCGTCAGAATAAGTGCGATCCGTGTGCAAATCTGCATTGCCCAATCCTCATGCTCTGCAGGTCCGGTTTTAGGGGCTCCGGCGGGCTGGCACAATTGATTTCCCGCAGCTTTCGGGGGATGGTCCGGCGGCAGTGTGCTGTCAGGTAAGCGAACCGGCGGCATTCGCTCTTTTTTCTGAACATCTGTTCAGTTATTGTCGGCCCATGGCACGTACCCAAGGTTCCCATTCCGATATCACCGGCCCCCGCATCCGCGAGGCGGCTTTGCGGCTGTTTGCTCAGCATGGCTATGCTGCTGTCTCAATGCGCCAGATCGCCAAGGAGGTCGGGGTGCAGGCCGGAGCGCTCTACAATTACACGCCGGACAAGCAGAGCTTGCTGTTCAGCCTGATGTCCAGCCACATGGAAGAGCTGCAGGCCGCCTGGGACGCGGTGCCGCGAGCGGAAAGCGCGCTGGAGCGGCTGCGCGCGTTCACCGGCTTTCACATCCGCTTTCACCTGGAGCGCCCGGATGCGGTGTTCATCGCCTATATGGAACTGCGCAACCTGACGGAGGAGAATTTCACCGTCATCGAATCGCTGCGCCGGGATTACGAGAACGGGGTGGAAGGGATCCTGAAGGAAGGTGTGGAGCAGGGTGAGTTTGCCATTCCCGACACCAAGATCGCGACACTGGCGGTGATTGCGATGCTGAACGGGGTCAACACCTGGTACCGCTCTGAAGGCCGGCTGTCGCTGGACGAGGTGGAGCGGGTCTATTGGGGCATGGTGGAAAAGGCGGTCAGCACATGAGCCTGCTGGAGCTGAAAACCAAGCGGCTTCAGGCGGCGCCGTGGCAGGATCTGACGGCAATGGAACTGGCGAAGCTGTTTGACCCGAAGGTGGTGCAGTGGCTGCCGGCCGGGTTTCAGACGGCGCAGGACCACAGCGCGCGGCAGGCCTTTCTGCAAGCGGTGTCGCAGCAGGCCGAAGCGGTGGCTCTGAGCAATACGTCAGGCGAGGGTATCGGGCTGATCATCCTGTCTTATCCTGAGGACGGCAGCAAAACCCGCAACCTTGGCTATCTGTTTGTCGAGGATGCCTGGGGGCAGGGCCTGGCCAGCGAGCTGATCAGCGGATTGCAGGCGCATTTCCGCGGCAGCGGCGTCACCCTATCCGGCGGGGTTATGCAAGAAAACGCGGCCTCGGCCCGGGTGCTGCAGAAAGCCGGTTTCACGCCGGAGCCTGCGGGGGCGGAAACCGTCTACAGCTGGTTTTCCGGCGGCTGAAGCCCGGGTCAGCTCAGCAGTCCAAGCATGTCGTAGTGATCGATCTGGCGGCTGAGCACCATCGGGTCCTCTTCGGGAAGCACATGCGGCTGCTCCCAGTCCTCGCCGGCAAAGGCCTGCAGCGCTTCGATGCTTTCCCAGACCATCACCACACAGAATGTGGCGGGAGATTCGGGCCGCGGCAGCCCGGCGGTCACTGATACAAGCCCAGGCTGGCGGCGCACATGCGGCACCGCGGTATCGGTCAGAAAATTCTTGAATTCCTGAATTTTGTCGTCGCGGACAGTGGCACGGAACACCCGGATGATCATCACTCCCCCCATCGGTTACTGGACAGGGGGAGTATAGCACATCAGTGGCGCCGATTGGCAGGCGATCCGGTTAGTGCGCGGGCTTGATAAACGTCCCGTTACGCAGGTCGCGGAAGGCTTGGTGCAGCTGCTCCTGCGTGTTCATCACGATCGGCCCGTGCCAGGCCACCGGCTCATTGATCGGCGCGCCGGCGATCAGCAGGAAGCGCACGCCTTGGGGGCCCGCCTGCACGGTGATCTCGTCGCCGGTGCCGAAACGGATCAGGGTGCGGTCGCCGGACAGATCGCGGATGTTGACCTCCTGGCCTGCGACCTCTTTCTCCAGCAGCACGCCTTGCGGGGCTGAGGCATCGGCAAACGCAGCCTCGCCCTCGAACACATAGGCAAAGGCGCGGCGGTAGGTGTCGATCGGCAGGGTCTTTTTGACGCCTGCAGGAACGTAAACGTCCAAGTACTGCGGATCGGCGGCAATGCCGTCCACCAGGCCGCGCTTGCCCCAGAAATCGCCGGCAATCACCTTCACCCGGGTGCCGTCGTCGTCGATGATCTCGGGGATGTCGGTGCCCTTGATGTCCTGATAGCGCGGCGCGGTCATCTTCTGGCTGGCGGGCAGGTTGCCCCACAGCTGGAAGCCGTGCATCTGGCCCTTGGCGTTGCCCGTGGGCATTTCCTGATGCAGAATGCCGGACCCGGCGGTCATCCACTGCACGTCGCCCGCCCCGAGGGTGCCAACGTTGCCCAGCGAGTCGCCATGTTCCACGGAACCGGCCAGCACATAGGTGATGGTCTCTATGCCGCGGTGCGGGTGCCAGGGGAAGCCGCGCAGGTAGTCCTCCGGGTTTTCATTGCGGAAGTCGTCGAACAGCAGGAACGGGTCCAGCTCCGACGGATCCTGGAAGCCGAAGGCGCGGTGCAGCTTGACGCCGGCGCCCTCGGTATGGGGCTGCGCGGCGCGGGTTTCGAGAATGGGTCTGAGGGACATCTCAATGCCTCCTGTAAACGTTGACTGCGGCTAAGATAGGTTGTGCGCTGCCACCCTGAAACCTGTCGTCGGACACGTCGGCTGTGCGCAGGTGAACAGACGCCCCCCGCAGCCCACAGGGCTGCCCGGCCCAACGGGACGCGGTGCCGCAGGTCCTTAGGACGGGCGGGAGCATTGCCGTTGCCGGGCGCAGTGCGTGCGGGGTAGCCTGAGCAGATGACACAAGCTCCCGATCCCCTGCTGCAGCTGCCGCCGGACCGCCTGCAGGGCGCGTTGCGGCTGATCTCCTACATGCTGGAGGACGGGCGCTCCGCCGCGGATCCGGATCAGGTGCTGGAGAAGATGTGCAGCCTGATCCGTGCGGTCGGGGTGCCGTTGCAGCGGGCCGCCTCCATTGTGCAGCTGCTGCATGCCGAGGCGGTGGCCAGCGCCCGCTTCTGGGAACACGGGAAGGGCACCCGCAGCGAGTTGTTTCCCTTCAACGAGGACAGCGGCGACGGCTATGCGCGCTCACCGGCGGCCGATGTGCACAGCACCGGCAAATGGGTGATCCTGTGGCTGCCGCACACGCCGGAAGACCGCTATGGCATCGTCCCGGACCTGAAGGCGGAGGGGTACACCCATTACATCATGGCGCCGGTGTTCATGGGGATCGGCACGGCAGGCATCTTCAGCTTTGCCACCCAGTCGCCGGAAGGGTTTTCTGACGAGGATATCCGTTTCCTGCGGGCGGTGTTTCCGGCACTGGCGGCCTGTCAGGAGGTGCTGTCCACCGCCCGCACCATGAAGGAAGTTCTGCGGATCTACGTCGGCGAGGAGCCGCAGCGGCGGATCCTGTCTGGCGACGTGCACCGGGGTGAGGTGATGCGGATCCGCTCCGCCATCCTGTTCGCAGATATGCGCCGCTTTACCGAGCTGACCGCAGGCATGAGCGCGGAACAGGCGACCGGCCTGCTCAATGCCTATTACGACTGCATCGTGCCGCCGGTGGAGGCCGCTGGCGGCGAGGTGCTGAAACTGATCGGCGATGGTGTTCTGGCGATCTTCCGCGCCGAAGAGGACGGGGCGCGGATCTGTGCCGAGGCGCTTGCCGCGGCGCGTGAAGGCCTGGCGCGGGTCGCTGCCCGTTCTGACCCGCCGCAATTCGAGGTTGGCACCGCACTTCACTTCGGCGAGGCGGCGTTTGGCAACGTGGGGTCGGGGATGCGGCTGGATTACACGGTGATCGGCCGGGACGTGAACCTGGCGGCACGTGTGGCGGAGCTGTGCGGCGCCAAGGATGAGCCGCTGCTGGTGTCGTCCGAGTTCCGGCAGCGGGCGGAACTTGAGGGGCGGTCGCTGGGAGAACAGCGGCTGAAGGGGCTGCAGGCACCGGAGGAGGTGTTTGCGGTTGCGCTGGAGTGAGCGCTGTCTGGGAATTCGAAAAAGGGCCGTGCCTGCCTGGGCGGGCGCAATCGCGCCTGCCGGGGGCAGGCAGGCGCGGCCCGTGCCGCAAGCGGCCCGGGCTATGTATTCAGGCTTCGTTCCACCACTCCGACGGTTTGCGCCGCTGCCCGTGTTTCCCTGCCAGCCGCAGCGCCAGCTTGCGCAGCGGGCCAAGTGCCAGCTTCAGCCACAGCCGGTTGCGCCGTTTGGAATAGTCGCGGTTGAACGGGCAGACCCGCATGCAAATGGCGCAGTCAGAGGCCATCTTGGCCCAGAAGGAGAAGCATTTCTCGGCATCCGAGGTCCATTTCCTGACCCCCTTGATCGCCGAGACATTGGCGGTTTCCGTTGAGGGCGGCCCGTAGGGCAGCGCCTTCACCGGGCAGGCGTCGGCGCATTTGGTGCAGATATCGCAGAACGCCTTCACCCCCAGCGGCTGCGGGGCGTCATGGGCCAGCGGCAGGCTGGTGAAGATCTTGGAAAACCTGAGGCGCGGCCCGAACTCCGGTGTGATCACCATCTGGTTGCGGGCGTATTCGCCCAGCCCCGCCTTGACCGCATAGGGGATCACCAGGCCGGTGTCGTTCATCGACGGCACCGCCTCGTAGCCCAGGTTGCGGATATAGGCGGCCAGCTGCATCACGATGGAGGCCTCGTGGCTGTACTCCCGCCCTGTCGCCGCCCCTGCCAGAGCGGAGGGGTAGGTGGCGACCAGTTCCTTGTCCATTTCATGCCCCAGCACGATCACGCTGGTCAGCCCCTCGGGCAGGTCATGCGGTGCTTCCGACATGTCGCGGGCATCGACGCGGGATGTGTAGAGCCAGCGCTCGTCCAGATCGGTGATGCCGCAAAGATCGGCGCCAAAGAAATTGGCGATGCGTTTGACCTCGGCGGACATTCTGGCGGAGTCGTCAATCTCCAGCCGGTCCTTGGCCACTGGCGTGTCAGGGCGGATGGCGGCCTGGAACCCCTCGCGGATGCCGTCATGCGCGCGGCGGGAGGAAACCACGTCGGAGATCAGCCAGGCCGCGTTGCGCAGGGCAAAATCGCGCTGGGTGAACCCGTCGCCGCGCCGGGGTGCGGCTTCCATCCGGTAGGAGGAAAAGAACTTGGCGGTATGCTTGGACTTTATCCGCTCATCCCAGAAGGCGCGGGTGAAGATGTCGTTGCGCTGCGGGAACCGCTCGAAATCATCGGTGACTTCGATCCCTGCGGCTGCATCGCCGTCACGCTGGGGCGGGGTGTTCTGGGGCCAGGGCATGGCCGGACGGTATCCGGCACCCGGCCGCCGGGCAAGATGTGCTGGGCCGCTTTCTTAACAGAACAAGGATACAACCCAGTCGCGCACCATGGCGGCCTCAGCGCTGTTGGGGGCCTCGCCGGCGGCGGGCATCAGATAGTGGCCCTGTCCCATGGGGATCTCGGCGTCCAGCACTGGCGCCAGCCGCCCCAGCGACAACGGCAGTTCGGCATAGCGGCGCATCAGCATGGCGACACCGGCGCCGGAGGCAGCCATTTCGATCGCCGCCAAGGAGGTGTCGACATAAAGCGGCGCGGTGCGGTCTCTGAGCGGCACGCCCTCCTGCTCAGACAGGCGCAGCCAATGGTCCTGATAGCCGTGAATGTGAATCAGAGTCTGGCTGAACAGGTGGTCCACAGAATACAGCTCTGCTGCCAGCTGCGGTTGGGCCACGGGAATGACGCTTTCGGTGGCCAGCAGATGCGCGCGGCGGTCGAACCAGCCTGACGGGCCAAGCCGCAGGTCGATATCCACGTCCTCGTCCTGGGTGCTGTCGGCCCATACTGCAGAGATCAGCCGGATGCGGATATGCGGGTGGGCGGCATGGAAGGCTCCCAGCCGCGGTGCCACCCACAGGACCGCAGTAGAGACCGGCGCCCGCAGGGTCACGGTCCGGGTCTGCGCATGCCCCAGCAAACCGCGGGTGGAATAGGCGATATCGGTCAGCGCCTGTGCCACCGAAGGGTAGTAGGCGTGGCCCAGCTGCGTCAGCTCCAGATGCCGCGACCGGCGCAGGAACAGGGTGATGCCAAAGCTCCTTTCCAGGCTGCGCACCTGATGGCTGACCGCGGCCTGGGTCAGCCCCAGCTCCTCGGCGGCGGCGGTGAAGCTTTGCAGGCGGGCGGCGGCCTCAAAGGCGCGCAGCCAGACGAGATTGGGGAGATCGGACATTAGCGTTGCAAAAAAAATAGGGGTCAGGCGGTGTTATTATTCGTTTTTGTTTTGACTGGGGTCAAGCTAGCCATTTCCCAAGCCATTACCCCGGGAGGAGAAACGGGACATGAAAACGGACATGAAAGTCGGCTTCATCGGCCTTGGCAACGTCGGCGGCAAGCTGGCGGGCAGCCTGGTGCGCAACGGTCTGGATGTGACCGTGCACGACCTGGACGCGGATCTGGTGCAGGCCTTTGTGGAACGCGGTGCCAAGGCGGGCGGCACCCCGGCGCAGATGATGCAGGATTGCGATGCGGTGATCACTTGCCTGCCGAGCCCGGCGGCGTCCGATGCGGTTGTCACCGAAATGCTGCCGCATGTGAAGCCCGGCAAAATCTGGATGGAGATGTCCACCACCGACGTGGAAGAGGTGAAACGCCTGGGCGCCCTGATCGTTGAACGCGGCGGCGAACCGGTGGACTGCCCGGTATCGGGCGGCTGCCACCGGGCGGGCACCGGCAACATCTCGATCTACGCAGGCTGCGAGCGCGCCACCTTCGACCGCATCCTGCCGATCCTGACCACCATGGGCCGCCGCATTCTGCATGTGGGGGAGATCGGCAATTCCTCGACCCTGAAGGTGATGACCAACTACCTGGCCAACATGAATCTGCTGGCGGTTATGGAAGCACTCACGGTGATGAAGGCCTGCGGCATGGATCTGGGCATGACGTTCGAGGCGATCTCGATGTCCTCTGGCACGTCCTTTGCGCATGAGACCGAAAGCCAGCTGATCCTGTCCGGCTCGCGCGATGTGAACTTCACCATGGATCTGGTGATGAAGGACATCGGCTTGTTCCAGACCCTGGCTGACCGCCACAACGTGCCGCTGGAGCTGTCGCCGCTGATGATCGAGATGATGAAGGACGGCCAGCGCCGCTATGGCGAGCGGGCGCAGTCCGACCGGATGATCGAGCGCCTGGAAGAGGCCACCGGCCTGTCGATCACCGCGCCGGGCTTCCCGCAGGAGCTGGTCGACGATGAACCGGAAGAGCCGGGATACGAGGTGGTCGTGCGCCGCGCTGCTGCGGAATAAGTTTTCCCGAACAGCATGGCTGCAGTCAGCCCCCGGTGCGCCGGGGGCTGTTTTCTTTGGTGAATCCGGTCTATGCCCGGCAAGGCAGCAAAGAGGAGCAGCGGATGAGCAAGGAAGTTCTGGCCACGATCGAGGCCTCGGCCGGGCGGCGTGTGATGGGGACGGTGATGCTGGGGCTGACCGGCTGCCTGCTGGTCTACGTGGCCTTTGCGGCGCCGCCCTCGCCGGCCTGGCTGGTGTTTCTGGTGGTGGTTGGCGGCGCCGCGCTGTGGCTGGCGGTGCGGATGTGGCAGGCCACCGTGCACCGGATCGAACTGACGGCGGAGGAACTGCGCTGTTCCGACGGGCAGGTGATTGCGCGGGTGGAGGATATCGAAACCATCGACCGCGGCTTTTTTGCCTTCAAGCCGTCCAACGGCTTCCTGATCCGAACCGGCACACCAGGCGGCAGAGCCTGGATGCCGGGACTGTGGTGGCGGTCCGGCCGCCGGATCGGCATTGGCGGGGTGACACCGGGGTCGCAGGGCAAGGCGATGTCAGAAATTCTGGCCGCGATGCTGGTGCAGCGCGGCCAGGGTTGATTGATCGGTCAGAGGGCTGATCAGGCGGGCGGCGAAACCTTCTCCGCGTCGTCGTTGTGATTGTTGCCGTTGCCCTTGTCCTCGACAAAGACCACTTGCGGTGCAAAGCGCGGACGGGTGAAGACGAAGTTCTGCACGTCCAGTTTCGGCAGGCCGACGTTGAAGACCGGGTCAACCTCGTTCCAGGTTTCCACGAGGATCACGCGTTCCTGGTCCGGCATGGTCGGCAGGTGCGCTTCGACGTTGCTGATCGACCCGTCGTCCCATTCCGTAAAGGCGGAACCGCGGACCTTGGACCAGTCGACGTAGTAACGCTGGTCACCATCATCCCAGCGGACCACCGAAATCCGTGTCGAGAACTGCGAGTCGGCACGGACCAGTTCGCCGGCAAGCATGTGCATGCTGTCGATGTAGGTCTCGTTCACATAGTTGGTCTCACGCGAGATGAGGTCCGAAATCGTATAGGCGGCCTTCAGGTTGATGCTTTCCTGCCGGAAGGCGTCAAAGAAAGTGTATACGGCGGCAAAGAGACCCAGCAGCACTGGTGCGTAGATGGCAAATTCAAGGGCGACGTTGCCTTGGGTGTCTTCTGCGAATTCGCGCAGCGGCCGGGGTGTGCGGCCGGGCAGGCGGCGGGACAGAAAGGTCAGCATGGCGTTACCTCGGTTCCTGGACAAATGCGGAAGATGCGATCAGCTGGACGCGGCCGTCTGCATCTTTGTGAAGATTCTTACCAAGCCCCCAGGTCGGGAACAGCGGATCAAACTTCATGCAGGCCCTGACGAACATCAGCTCGTTGGATTGTCCGTTCTCGAAGGAGCGGACCGGCTGGACCTCTTCGACGAGGTTTAAGCAATCCGGCGTCTGGTCGATCGAAGCCATGTTGAACGGGTCGAGGCGGACCATTTCCAGGCGCAGGGATGTCGAGCATTCCTGGATGAAGCCGGAGCGTTCGCAGATCGTGTTGCGCAGCGCGTCGTGCTGCATGTCAACGCCAGTGTTGAGACGGATGTCGCGGACGGTCTGGTCCAGCGCGCGCTCCAGCTGTGAATGGCGAAGGTTGATCATGCCCAGTTCGATGGTGGACATCAGGATCAGAAGGAAGCCGGGGATGACGAGGGCAAACTCCAGCGAAGCATTGCCATCCTCACGAAGCCGGAACCGGCGCAGGGCGGTTTGGATGCGGTTTGTCATTGGGTGAGCCTCAGCTGACGGATGGAAGTCGCGATTGACGAGAAGGCGTCGGTGATCTCCAGGCCTTCCACATCGAAGAAGTGAGCGGGCGAGCTGGCGCAGTCCTCGAGTACCTTGATGCCGCCAGTGGGAGCCTCAAAGCCAACCGAGTACACGATCACGCCCTGGTCCTTGGTGATGTCGCACATGGTCTTGGTGTGCTGGTCCTTGGCGGTTCGGTTGTGGAAATAGCGGCCGGCTGAGAACCAGTCGGCCCAGGCACTGCTGCTGAACTCGTAGATGTAGTTCGCGATCCAGGCCAGGGAGGCACGGGCGTGCAGCTCCGGATAGGTCAGCCGGACAGAGGAGCCTTCTTCCGCATTGCTCGTGCAGCCGTAGGAGTCGCAGGTCTCATAGGTGCCTTCGCCGTAGGGGTGGTCTTCCCAGCGGTTCATGTGCTCCCAGTAGTAATTCTTTTCTCCCTCGGAGTGGAAAACGGAATAGGCCCTTGCCGTTTCGTTGTACCACACGTCAGAGTCGCCTTCCCGACGCGACGGGTTCACCATGTACTGGTTGGTGTTCTGGCCGTCGGACATCAGGATGATGATTTTCAGGGTGTCGCCGCTGCCGTAATCGGTCGGCCGGTCCGCAAAGGAGGCGTCGATTACACCGTCGGCAATCAGGTCGTTCACGACACTGCGGGCGGTCGGGTCCAACAGGGCGCTGCCCCATTTCATGCCGATGTCAATGGAGGTGTTGCCGCTTGCAGTCAGCTTGTCGATATGCTCGTGCAGCAACGCGGCATTGTTGGTCAGAGGCAGGATCTCAGAGCCCTCCCTGGTCGGGCAAACAGGTGTCGAGATCATGTTCTCCGAGTAGGTGAACGTGTCGAAATGCGCGGTGCGCTCAAGGTTTTCATCCCGGTCCAGCGTGTGCTTGCTGAACTGGTCCTTGATGAAGTTGACGCAGTAGGAATAGTCGTGCTCCTGCGTGACGTTGGTATATTTGCTGAGCAGGGCCTGTCCCGCGTTCACCTGGGTGGCGTAGGGGATGATCGAAATGGACAGGTTGCTGACGTCCGTGTTCTGGGTGATCTGGTCCACGAAGGTGTGAGCCGCCGCCTTGAGGTTGGTCAGGCGGTTGTTGCGGGACATCGATCCGGAGATGTCGAGCACCATGGAAATCTCAACAGAGCCGATGGTCTCTTCGGCCCGCGAGTTGGCATAAACCGGGAGGTCGCCAACACCGGCAAACTTCAGCAGATGGACGGGGAAGGTCGCGTTGACCGTGCTCTCCACACTCTTGTAGCCCAAGGACTGCTGCACGTCCGGCGTCTGGTAGTAGTCGGCCAGCCCGGCTTTGGTAAGGTAGTCCTGCACAACCGCCGCCGGCTCTCGCTGCTGGTCAAGGTCGGCAGCGGCCAGAACGGCGCGGTCCAGCGTGTACTGCAGATTGGTGCGGTCGCGCTCCATCCGCATCAGATCGACGCCGATGCCGCCGATGGCGAGCATGAGGAACAAGGTGCCGATCATAGGCTTTGCCAGAACGCCATCCTCTTCCCTTAGGAAGCCTTTGATCTTGTCTCGGCAGCGCAGCATGAGCGGATTGCTCAGCGCAGTGGAATTCTTGTGGTGCATACTCATCTAAATACCCCCTTCCGGCTGGGGAACAGGCCAGCCCGGCTTCTGCAGCGGAATTCCATTAATTATTGCTTGGTAAAGTTGGCGGAAATGCGGCGGGAATTGGCCGAATTGCCTTCGATTGTTTTTAAGTGGAAATCCAATCTTATGTGATTCCGCGGGGTTGTGGCGCAGGGGCGGACAATCCCCTCCCCAGAAATAGCGAATCGCCCGTCATATGCCGGGAAATGATTCTTTTGGGCCGCAAATGGTCAAAAAGGTCGCACTCCCCAGATAACTCTGCATAGAGTGAGGGCATCATCGGCAGCGAGTCGATGTTTGAGCACGGAGAAATTTTTCATGAGCAGCCGCACAGAGCCGAGCTTCCGCGAGAGCGTGGACCTGATGTTTAACCGGGCAGTGAAACTGATGGACCTGCCGCCGGGGCTGGAGGAGAAGATCAGGGTTTGCAACGCGACCTATGTGGTGCGCTTCGGCGTGCGCCTGCGCGGCGCCATGCACACCTTCACCGGTTACCGGTCGGTGCATTCTGAGCATATGGAGCCCGTGAAGGGCGGCATCCGCTACTCTCCGGCCGTGAACCAGGACGAGGTGGAGGCGCTGGCGGCGCTGATGACCTACAAATGCGCGCTGGTGGAGGCTCCGTTTGGCGGTTCAAAAGGCGGTTTGTGCATCGATCCGCGCGAGTACGAGGAGCATGAGCTGGAGCTGATCACCCGGCGCTTTGCCTATGAGCTTGCCAAGCGCGACCTGATCAACCCGTCGCAGAACGTGCCCGCGCCCGACATGGGCACTGGCGAGCGCGAGATGGCCTGGATTGCAGACCAGTATGCGCGGATGAATACCACCGACATCAACGCCAAGGCCTGCGTCACCGGCAAACCGCTGAACGCGGGCGGCATTTCCGGCCGTGTCGAGGCAACCGGCCGCGGCGTGCAATACGCCCTGCGCGAGTTCTTCCGTTATGAGGAAGACAAGGCTGCAGCCGGTCTGTCCGGGAAACTGGGTGGCAAGCGGATCATTGTTCAGGGCCTCGGTAACGTGGGGTATCACGCTGCCAAGTTCCTGTCAGAAGAAGATGGCTCGCTGATTACCGGCATCATCGAACGGGACGGCGGGCTGCACAGCGCTGACGGCCTGGACGTTGAGGCGGTGCGCAACTGGATCGTCAAGCACGGCGGCGTGTCGGGTTACCCCGATGCGCAGTATGTCGAAGACGGTGCCGTGCTGCTGGAGGAAGAGTGCGATATCCTGATCCCGGCGGCTCTGGAGGGGGTGATCAACCTCTCCAACGCCGAACGCGTCAAGGCGCCGCTGATCATCGAGGCCGCAAACGGCCCGGTGACCGCAGGTGCGGATGAGATCCTGCGCAAGAAGGGCTGCGTGATCATCCCCGATATGTTTGCCAACGCGGGCGGTGTGACTGTCTCCTACTTCGAGTGGGTGAAAAACCTCAGCCATATCCGGTTCGGCCGGATGCAGCGCCGTCAGGAAGAAGCACGCCACCAGCTGGTGATCGACGAATTGCAGCGGCTGGATGACGTTATGGGCAATACCTGGTCGATGTCGCCGGACTTCAAGGACAAGTATTTGAAAGGCGCGGGCGAGCTGGAACTGGTGCGGTCCGGCCTGGATGACACCATGCGGGCGGCCTATCAGTCGATGCGCGAAGTCTGGCACAGCCGGGACGACGTGACCGACCTGCGCACCGCTGCCTATCTGGTGTCGATCGACAAGGTCGCCAAGAGCTACCACGCCAAAGGTCTGTAAACAGGCGCGGGTCTGCATTGCAGCTGCGGGGCGGAGGGGAAACTCTCCGCCCCGTTTTTTTGAGCCGGTCCCGCTTTACGTCACAACCCGTCGCAATTAGCACTAGACACAAGTGCTCAGTTCGTGTGACTTGCGGCAAAGCCGTGCTGAAGTGCCGCTAATTGAGCCTTGGGGCTAGGAGCAGCACGCGAAAGCGGGTAGCAATGCCGCCAAGACCCGGAACAGATTTTCCCGGGTGGCGGAAGTGATTTGACGGGGAGGGACGACATGCGGTTTTCGGGCTGGCGTGTGCTCCGGGAGGGGCTCACCGGAAACAAGGGGTGGACGCCCCATTGGCGGGATCCTGAACCCAAATCCGAATATGATGTGGTGATCATCGGCGGCGGCGGCCACGGGCTGGCAACCGCCTATTACCTGGCCCAGGAGCACGGCATCACCAATGTCGCGGTGCTTGAAAAAGGCTATCTCGGCGGCGGCAACGTGGGACGCAACACCACCATCGTGCGCGCCAACTACTATCTGCCGGGCAACTCGGAATTCTACTCCCATTCCCTGAAATTGTGGGAAACCATGGAGCAGGACCTGAACTATAACGCGATGATGTCCCAGCGCGGCATCATCAACCTGTTCCATAACGACGGCCAGCGCGACGCGGCGGTGCGCCGGGGCAATTCTATCGTCAACCAGGGCGATGACGCGGAACTGCTGAGCCGCGAGCAGGTGCGCGAGCTGGCGCCGTTCCTGAATTTTGACAGCAACCGCTTTCCAATCATGGGCGGGCTGATGCAGCGCCGGGCGGGCACCGCGCGCCACGATGCGGTGGCCTGGGGTTTTGCCCGCGGTGCAGACATGCGCGGGGTGGATCTGATCCAGAACTGCGAAGTGACCGGCATCGACGTGGAAAACGGCAAGGTCGTGGGCGTGCAGACTGCCCGCGGCCCGATCCGTGCCAAGAAGGTGGCGCTGGCTGCGGCGGGCCGCTCCGGCCAGGTGGCGGCGATGGCGGGGCTGACCCTGCCGATCGAAAGCCATGTGCTGCAGGCCTTCGTCTCCGAGGGGCTGAAGCCCATCGTGGACCACGTGATCACCTTTGCCGAAGGGCACCTGTACATCAGCCAGTCGGACAAGGGCGGGCTGGTCTTTGGCAGCTACCTGGATTTCTACAGCTCCTATGCGGCGCGGGGAAACCTGCCGATGGTGGAGCACACGATGGAGAGTTTTGTGGCAATGGTGCCGGCGGTCAGCAAGGCGCGTCTTCTGCGCAGCTGGGGCGGCATTATGGACATGACCCCGGACGGCTCCCCGATAATCGACCATTCGCCGATCGAGGGCCTCTATCTGAACTGCGGCTGGTGCTACGGCGGGTTCAAGGCGACGCCGGGCTCGGGCAGCGTTTACGCGCATCTGATCGCAACGGACCGCCCGCATGGGGCGGCCACGAAGTTCAAGCTCGACCGTTTCCGCAGCGGCGCGGGCCTGATGGATGAGGAGGGGACCGGTGCGCAGCATAACCTGCACTGATTTCGCCTCTGCCGCGGCGGGGGGCGCTGCCCCCTCGGCCTTGCGGCCTCACCCCCGGAGTATTTTCAGAAAGATGAAGGAGCGCCGGTCATGAGAATTACCTGTCCGCTCTGCGGCGAGAGGGACCGCCGCGAATTCTATTATAAAGGTGCCGCGCTGGTGCGCCCGGCTGAGGGCGCGGATCTGGACGCCTGGCATGAGTATGTGAACCTGCGGGAGAACCCGGCAGGGCCGCTGGATGAGCTGTGGTACCACGAGATGGGCTGCAATTCCTGGCTGAAGGTGACCCGCGATACTGCGACCCACGAGATTTTGGCGGTGCAGCTGGCCTCCGAGGCCGGGCTGGGAGGTGAGAAATGAGACTTCCCGGAAAAGGGCTGAACCAGGGCGCCAAGCCGATCACCTTTGCCTTCAACGGCCGCCACATGATGGGGCTGGAGGGCGACACGCTGGCGGCGGCGCTGCTGGCTAACGGTGTGCATCTGGTCGGGCGCTCGTTCAAGTATCACCGCCCGCGCGGGGTGCTGACGGCAGGCAGCGAGGAGCCGAACGCGCTGGTGACCATCGGCACCGGCGGCCAGCAGGATCCGAACGTGCGCGCCACCCAGCAGGAGCTGTTCGAGGGGCTGGAGGCGCGCAGCCAGAACTGCTGGCCCTCGGTTGAGCGCGATGTGATGGCGTTGAATGATCTGGCAGCGCCGTTCTTTGGCGCGGGGTTCTATTACAAGACTTTCATGTGGCCGGCGGCGTTCTGGGAGAAGGTCTACGAGCCGCTGATCCGCAATGCGGCAGGCCTTGGCGCGCTGTCGGGCGAGGCGGACCAGGACCGTTACGAGAAAGCCTTTGCCTTCTGCGATGTGCTGGTGATCGGCTCCGGCCCTGCCGGGCTGATGGCGGCGCTGACTGCGGGCCGGGCCGGGGCGGATGTGATCCTGGCAGAGGAAGACAGCCGTATGGGCGGCCGCCTGCTGGCAGAGCGTGAGGAGATCGGCGGCAAACCGGGCCATGAGTGGGCCGCTGAAGTGCTGGCGGAACTGGAGGCGATGGATAATGTGCGGCTGATGTCCCGCACCGCCGTCACCGGCGCCTATGACCAAGGAACCTATGGCGCCCTGGAGCGGGTCTCGCATCATCTGCCGCGGCTGCATTCGCTGAAGGGCAGCCATCTGCCGCGCGAATGTTTCTGGCGGATTGCGGCCAAGCATGCGGTGCTGGCGGCGGGCGCCATCGAGCGCCCGGTGGCCTTCCGCGACAACGACCGGCCCGGCATCATGATGGCTGGCGCGGTGCGTGCCTATCTGAACCGCTGGGGCGTGGCGCCCGGCGAGCGGGTCACGGTCTTTGCCAACAACGATCAGGCGCACCGCACAGCGCGCGACCTGCATGACGCTGGCGTGCATATCGCAGCGGTGATCGACAGCCGCCACGAGGCGCCGGATGGCGGGCTTTATCAGGTGATCAAGGGCGCGCAGGTTTGCGGCTCCGCCGGCCGCCAGCGGCTGGAGAGCATCACCGTGCGCTCGGTCAAGGGCGAGGAGAAGATCCAGACCGACTGCCTGGCGATGTCCGGGGGCTGGAACCCGTCTGTGCATCTGACCTGCCATTTGAACAGCCGGCCTGTTTGGAAGCGCGAGGCGCTGGCCTTTGTGCCGGCGGATGGCGCCGTGCCCGGCCTTGTCACAGCCGGCGCCTGCAACGGCACTTTCTCCACCGCAGGCGCAATGCGCGAAGGCACGGAGGCCGCGGCCAAGGTGCTGGAGGCGCTGGGCCTGAAATCCGCTGCCGCCGATCTGCCGGAGGCTGAGGATGATCCCTACCGCATCGCCGCGCTGTGGGCGGTGCCGGGCAAGGGGCGCGCCTGGCTCGACTTCCAGAACGACGTGACCGTCAAGGATGTGAAACAGGCAGCGGTGGAGAACTTCCGCTCTGTCGAGCATATGAAACGCTATACCACCCAGGGCATGGCGACCGATCAGGGCAAGAACTCCAACGTCGCCGCGCTGGCAGTGCTGGCGGATGCCACCGGGCGGACAATCCCCGAGACCGGCACCACCACCTTCCGCCCGCCGTTTGTGCCGGTGTCCATCGGTGCGATGGGGGCGGGGGCCACGGATGAGGGCTTCAAGCCGCAGCGCTTCCTGACTTCGCACGGCGAGGCCGACACCCGCGGGGCGCATCAGCTGGAGGTCGGCCTGTGGTACCGCGCTGCCTATTTCCCGAAACAGGGCGAAACCAATTGGCGCCAGTCCTGCGACCGCGAGGTCACGCTGGTGCGCAAAGCAGTGGGCATCTGCGATGTCTCCACCCTGGGCAAGATCGACATCCAGGGTGCCGACGCGGGCAAGTTCCTGGACTTCCTCTACACCAACACTTTCAGCACCCTGAAGGTCGGCAAGGTCCGCTATGGGCTGATGCTGCGTGAGGATGGCTTTGTTATGGACGACGGCACCACCGCGCGGCTGGGCGAGAGCCATTTCGTGATGACCACCACCACCGCCGCAGCAGGGCAGGTGATGGCGCATATGGAGTTCGTCTCTCAGGCGCTGTACCCGGAGTGGGATGTCCGCTTTACCTCGGTGACCGAGCAATGGGCACAGTTTGCCGTCGCCGGGCCCAAGTCGCGGGAGCTGCTGAACGGGCTGCTGGAAGAGGACGTGAACGGCGAGACCTGGCCTTTCATGGGCTGCGGCGAAGCGACCGTGCTGGGCGTCAAGGGACGGCTGTTCCGGATCTCTTTCTCGGGCGAGCATGCCTATGAGGTGGCCGTGCCCGCGCGCTATGGCGAGAGCCTGTTCCGCGAGCTTCTGAAGCGGGCCGAGGCGATGGGCGGCGGTGCCTATGGCATGGAAGCGTTGAACGTGCTGCGGATCGAGAAGGGGCTGATTACCCACGCCGAGATCAACGGCACCGTGACGGCCTTTGACCTCGGCCTGCAGGGAATGATGTCCAAGAAGAAGGCCTTCCTGGGCAAGGCGATGTCCACCCGCGAGGGCCTGATGGCCGAGGACCGGATGCGCCTGGTGGGCTTGAAACCCGTGGGTGCGGCCAAGGAGATCACCGCCGGGGCGCATCTGTTCACGCCGGGCGACCCGGTGGAGCGGATTTATGATCAGGGCTATGTAACCTCGGCCGGGTATTCGCCGACGCTGGGGCATCCGATTGGCCTGGCTTTCCTGAAAGAGGGGCCGGAGCGGATTGGCGAGACCGTGCGCCTGATCGACCATATGCGCGGAGCCGATACCCTGTGCGAGGTCGTTTCGCCTGTGTTCTTTGATCCCGAAGGAGAGCGTGCCCGTGGCTGAACTGATTGCAAAAAGCCCCTGCGAGGGGCTGGTTCCGGCAACCATCGGCGATATGAGCCTGACCGAGGAACACCCCGGCAGCATGTGGGCCGTGGCGCCCTTCAAGGGTCAGGAAAAGGCACTGAGCAAGGCGCTGGAGACCGCCCACGGCATGGCGTTCCCGGCAGCAAACCGCGCCACCGGCAAGGCGGGCAGCCGGGCTGTCTGGTTCGGCCGGGACATGGCGCTGCTTATGGGGCCTGCGCCCGACGCCGGTCTGGCCAAGCACGCCGCGCTGACGGACCAGAGCGATGCCTGGGCTGTGGTTAAGCTGGAAGGAGCGGGCGCCGAGGACGTGCTGGCGCGGCTGGTGCCGGTCGATATGCGTAATCAGGTCTTCAAGCGCGGCCATACCGTGCGGGCGGAACTCAAGCACATGATGGCCTCGGTGACCCGTACCGGCCAACAGACGTTTCAGATCATGGTGTTCCGCTCGATGGCAAAGACGCTGGTGCATGATCTGAAAACAGCGATGGAAGCCGTCGCGGCGCGGGGGTAATCTTCGGGAATCACCAACTGATTCCCGGAGCGCATCTATGATCCGCATCGCCCTTGCAGCCGCCTTGCTGGCGGCGCCGGCCTATGCTTCTGAAACCAAAGAAGAAAGCTGCAAATACCAGGGCCAGGTCATGGCCGCAGTGCAGCAGGCGCGGCTGGACCGGGTGAAGCAGGAAGAGGTGGAGCAGGTGATTCTGGACAGCAACCCGGAATGGCCTGAAGCTTACTCCAATGCCATCCCGCAGCTGACAAGCCACGTCTATGCGATGAAGCGGCGCGACCTGAAGGAAGCGGACCTTGGCGCGCTGTTTGAGCAGCAGTGCCTGCAGAACTGGGATCAGATCCAGGCGATGCAGAAACAGCTGAAGTCGAACTGATATGTCCCTGCCGCCCGGCTTTCTGGATGAACTGCGCACCCGCATCAGCATTTCTGATGTCGTCGGGCGCAAGGTCATGTGGGACCAGCGCAAGTCGCAGCCGGGCAAGGGCGACTACTGGGGGCCGTGCCCCTTCCACCACGAAAAGACCGCATCCTTCCACGTCGAGGACCGCAAGGGCTTCTATTACTGCTTTGGCTGCCACGCCAAGGGCGACGCGCTGAAGTTTGTCCAGGAGACCGAGAACGTCGGTTTCATGGAGGCGGTTGAAATCCTGGCGGGCGAGGCGGGCATGGAAATGCCCAAACGCGATCCGCGTGCGCAGGAAAAGCAGGACCGCCGCACACTGCTGGCCGATGTGATGGAGCAGGCGGTGCAGTTCTTCCGCCTGCAGCTCAAGACCAACGTCGCTCAGGACGCCCGCGCCTATCTGCAGCGGCGGGGCATGACAGCGCAGGCGCTGGACCGCTGGGAGATCGGCTTTGCTCCTGACGGCTGGCAGAACCTGTGGGACGCTTTGCGCGGCAAGAATGTGCCTGAGGATCTGATCATCGGCGCGGGGCTGGCCAAACCGTCGAACAAGGGCGGCAAACCCTATGACACCTTCCGTAACCGGATCATGTTCCCGATCCGCGATGCGCGCGGCCGTGCGATTGCCTTTGGCGGCCGGGCGATGGACCCGAATGATAACGCCAAATACCTGAATTCGCCCGAGACAGAACTGTTCGACAAGGGCCGCAGCCTCTACAACCATGGTCCCGCACGGGCGGCCTCCGGGCGCGGCTCCACCCTGATCGTGGCCGAAGGCTACATGGATGTGATTGCGCTGTCCGAGGGCGGCTTCCAGTCCTCCGTGGCGCCGCTCGGCACCGCGATCACTGAAAACCAGCTGCAGATGCTGTGGCGGATGTCGGACGAGCCGATCATCGCGCTGGACGGCGATACCGCGGGCATCCGTGCCGCCATGCGTCTGATCGACCTGGCGCTGCCGTTGCTGGAGGCCGGCAAGTCGCTGCGTTTTGCGATCATGCCCGAGGGCAAGGACCCGGACGACATGATCCGCAGCGAAGGGCCGGAAGCGGTGCAGGCGGTGCTGGATCAGGCAATGCCGATGGTCAAGCTGCTGTGGCAGCGCGAGACTGAAGGAAAAGTCTTTGACAGCCCCGAGCGCAAGGCTGCGCTGGACAAGGCGCTGCGGGAAAAGATCAAGCTGATCCGCGATCCGTCGATCCGCAAGCACTATGGCGAGGACGTCAAGGAAATGCGCTGGCAGCTGTTCCGCGGCAGCCGGGGCGGCGGCGAGGGCGGTTACCAGCAGCGCGGCGGCAAGGGCGGCGGCTTCCGCGATGGTGCCCGCGCGCCCTGGAAGCCGGGCAAGGGCTTCGGCGCGATCCCGCAGCCGCGCGCAACCACCCGCGCCTCGCTGGTGGCAGGGGCAGATGATGAATCCTTTGCTGCGATGCGGGAGGCGGTGATCCTGGCAACAGCCATCACCACGCCCGAAGTGATCCCGGAATTTGAGACCAGCCTGGAGCGCCTGCAATGCGCCGACCCGGATCTGGCGGCGCTGCGCGACATGGTGCTGCGCCACGGTATCAGCGCGCCGGAGCGGCTGCGCGAGGAAATCGACTGGTCTTTGGGGCCCCATGCCCTTGAAAACCTCTTTGCCCTTCGCCACGTTGCAATCATCCCCTGCCTGCGCAAACCCGGCGATATCGAACTGGCCAGCATGACACTGGCCGAAGAGCTCGCAAAACTCGAAGCGCGGCGCGGGCTGGATGCGGAGTTGGCTGAGGCCGAAGAGGATTTGCACGGGCTTGCGGACGAGGCGCTGACCTGGCGGCTGCGCCAGGCGGCAGAGGCCAAGAACAAGGCCGTGCGAAGCGAAAACGAGGACAAAGCGACGTATGACGTGGGCAAGAATGGCGCGCGGCTCAACCGGGATGAGCGCGACGCTTTCGGTGCCCTTTTGGACCGGATCGGCTTTTCAGAGAAGTAACACGCAGGGTGATTCTGCGTTTTGCTAAGGAAGAGCACAGGAAAATTGGGTAAACGGGGTGACGAATCAGATGATCGCGCTAATGATTCGCTCAGCGAATCGCCCCGCAGCCCCTGAGTAGGAGCATTTAATGGCCGCCAAAGACACCGACGACCGCAAACCTGACGATCAGGACGCCGAAATCTCCCTTGATATGAGCCAGGCTCAGGTCAAGAAGATGATCGCGGAGGCCCGCGAGAAAGGCTACATCACCTACGATCAGCTCAATCAGGTTCTGCCGCCGGATCAGGTCAGCTCGGAACAGATCGAAGACGTGATGTCGATGCTCAGCGAAATGGGCATCAACATCATCGAGGACGAAGAGGCCGAGGAAGAAGAGAACAAGGGCACCACCGACCTTGTGACCACCGAAGGCCCGCGCGAGGTGGCGCTGGCTGGCGCCCAGACCGAAAAGCTGGACCGCACCGACGACCCGGTGCGCATGTACCTGCGCGAGATGGGCTCGGTTGAGCTGCTGTCCCGCGAAGGCGAGATCGCCATTGCGAAACGCATCGAGGCGGGCCGCAACACCATGATCGCGGGCCTCTGTGAAAGCCCGCTGACCTTCCAGGCGATCACCATCTGGCACGACGAACTCCTGTCCGAGGACATCCTGCTGCGCGACGTCATCGACCTGGAGGCCACCTTCGGCAACCAGCTGGACGAGGACGGCGAAGAGGAAGAGCCGGTTGTCGACACCTCCGCCGTGGCAGCGGCCAAACCGGCCAAGGAAGAAGGCCCGGAGCTGGACGCCGACGGCAACCCGATTGCCAGTGATGATGACGACGACGAAGACGATCAGGCCAATATGTCGCTGGCCGCGATGGAGGCTGCGCTCAAGGACCGGGTGCTGGTCACGCTGGAGCGGATCTCCACCGACTTCGCCGAGCTCAGCGAAATGCAGGACAGCCGGATCTCGGCAACTCTGAACGAGGACGGCTCCTTCAGCACCGAGGACGAGGCGCGCTATCAGTCGCTGCGTTCTGAAATCGTCGAGCTGGTGAACGGCCTGCACCTGCACAACAACCGGATCGAAGCGCTGATCGACCAGCTCTACGGCATCAACCGCCGCGTCATGCAGATTGACAGCTCGATGGTGAAACTGGCCGACCAGGCCCGCATCAACCGCCGCGAATTCGTCGACGCCTACCGCGGCCGCGAGCTGGACCCGAACTGGCTGGCCGACATGGGTGAAAAGCCGGGCCGCGGCTGGCAGATGTTCATCGAACGCTCCACCGAAAAGGTTGAAGAGCTGCGCGCCGACATGGCCCAGGTGGGCCAGTATGTCGGTCTGGATATCTCTGAGTTCCGCCGCATCGTGCAGCAGGTTCAGAAGGGCGAGAAAGAGGCCCGCCAGGCCAAGAAGGAAATGGTCGAGGCCAACCTGCGCCTGGTGATCTCCATCGCCAAGAAATACACCAACCGCGGCCTGCAGTTCCTGGACCTGATCCAGGAGGGCAACATCGGCCTGATGAAGGCGGTGGACAAGTTCGAATACCGCCGCGGCTACAAGTTCTCGACCTACGCGACCTGGTGGATCCGCCAGGCCATCACACGCTCCATCGCGGACCAGGCCCGGACCATCCGGATCCCGGTCCACATGATCGAGACCATCAACAAGCTGGTCCGCACCGGCCGCCAGATGCTGCACGAGATCGGCCGCGAGCCGACCCCGGAGGAACTGGCGGACAAGCTGCAGATGCCGCTGGAGAAGGTCCGCAAAGTGATGAAGATCGCCAAAGAGCCGATCTCGCTCGAAACCCCGATCGGGGACGAGGAAGATTCGCAACTGGGCGATTTCATCGAGGACAAGAATGCCGTGCTGCCGCTCGACAGTGCCATTCAGGAAAACCTCAAGGAAACCACCACCCGGGTTCTGGCCTCGCTCACCCCGCGTGAGGAACGGGTTCTGCGGATGCGGTTCGGCATCGGCATGAACACCGACCACACGCTGGAAGAAGTCGGCCAGCAGTTCAGCGTGACCCGCGAACGGATCCGCCAGATCGAGGCGAAGGCGCTCAGGAAACTGAAGCACCCCAGCCGCTCGCGCAAGCTGCGCAGCTTCCTGGATCAGTGACCAAAAAATCTAACGAAGGCCGCGACCTGCTAGAGGAAGCGGCCTTTGAATTTCTTCAAAGCAAATTCGCGTGCGTTTGTTACGAGCCGAATGGGGAAAGCACTTTCCCCGATTTCCTTGCTAACGACACTGTTTTGTTTGAGGTAACACGACTGGAGAAAACAGTCGCTCAAGGTGGAAATAGCATCCACCATTCCTGTGTTTATGTTCCGTTTTTACAGTCTATCGAAAGCGCTATCAAAAAATTTCCTAGGGCAATTGAAGGTGACCGCGACTTGTTCGTGGGGTTGACGGTAAGGTTCCCGATCGACAAGTCCGTTCTTCGTCAAAATCTTCGTGAGTATTTGAGAAAAGTTGTGGGGACCCCTCTTGGCTTTGTGGGGAAAGAGGTGGAATTATCTGATGGCGTCACTGCGCGGATTGTTCCGGGTAGCAAATCTACTCATCCCAAAATTTACTTAGGCAGCGTAAATCCAGTGAACCTTACGGGTTGGGTCATCCCCGACACTATCGATCAGGTAAACGAGGCTCTGGAACGAAAAGGTTCAAAACTTCAAAGTTACACAGGTAAGTACGATGAAGCGTGGTTGGTTGTTGGTGGAGGAGCTTCACCAAGTTTAAGAAGTGATGACATTCAATTGCTTCAGTCAGGCATTAACAGTGGCCTTGGATGGGCGGGATTAGTGATAATCAACTCGCACGACCCGAAAAGATCAATCGAGTTTCGAATTGAAGGTTGATCTGTCAGAAGAGCAAAACCTCATCGTTTTCGACGGTGAATGCGTGCTGTGTTTCGGCTTCTTCCGCTTCATGCTGCGCCATGACCGGGCGGGGCGGTTTGCATTTGCCACCGCGCAATCGCCGCTGGGGCAGCGGCTGTACCGTGAACTGGGCCTGCCTGCGGATGACTTCGAGACCAACCTGGTGATCGCCGATAGCCGCGCCTATCAGCGGCTCGATGCCATTGCCGCAGCGATGCGGGCGCTGCCCTGGCCCTGGCCGGTGCTGTCGCTGTGCCGGTTCCTGCCGGGATGGCTGAAGGATTCGCTCTATTTCAGCATCGCCCGCAACCGCTACCGGCTGTTCGGCCGCTATGACCGCTGCATGATCCCCAGCCCGGAAATCCGCGCCCGCTTTGCCGTCGGGGGCTTTGGCGCATGAGGGACGCCTTTGGCGAGATCATCGCGGCGCAGAAGCTTGAGGTGCCGCCAGCCCTGCTGCGGTTCCATGCGCAGCCGCCGGAGCGCAGCCAGGGCGTGGTTTCGGTCGAGGGCGGCAACCGCTGGGCGCGGCTGCTGGCCGGGCTGGCGGGGTTCCCGCCGCCGATGCCGCAGAGCCGGTTCCGCCTCGACGTCGCGCAGCACGGGAAGGGCCATCTTTGGCGGCGGGTTTTCGGCAAGCATCAAACCCGCTCCTATCTGCGTTTTGATGCGCGCAAGGGCCGGGTGCTGGAGCGTTTCGGACCCGTTGAACTGGAGCTTGCGGTCAAGGCGCAGCAGGGTACCTTGGTAATCACGGTCGAAAAGGCCAGTCTGCTCGGGCTGCCGTTGCCGCGCGCGCTGTGCCCTGAAAGCGCGTCAATGGAGTTTGAAACACCGCAAGGCCATCTGGGCTTCGACATCTCCGCCAGACTGCCCCGGATCGGCCTTCTGGTGCGTTACACCGGCCACATTACGCTGACTGAGCTGAACCTCCGCCGTTAACCACTTGCTAACCGTGACGTTGCCCAGCCGTTGTCCGCCCCGTACACTTGCGGCATCCGCATTTACCTTCCGGGGGGAAGAAGATGTCTGCACATGCCGATCTGAACGGGGCGCTGGATGCGCTGCACGACAAGCTCAAGTCACTGAATGACCTGGTGCGCGCCAACCAGTTCATGGTTGAGGCAATGGCCGGGCAGGGAGAGCAGCTGAAGCAGATGAGCAGTGACCGCACCCGGGACATGCTGCGCCGTCAGGCCCGGGCGCGGTTTCACCCCGAAACCGGAAGTGCGCCTGATGCAGCGGTGCTGGCCATTCTGGAGGAGGTGCTGGGCCATCAGCAGGAGAGCGCTGAAATCATTCCCTTTCCTGTCCGCGCCTGACGCCGGCCGCCACACATTTGCGAGAGGCCGGCGCCAAGCTTGCAAACGCCCCTTGGAGGCGTCGCGGCCATTCCCTATGTTGAGACGGACCAAGGGATACTTCCGGATGAAAAACCTCATCACCGCGGCTGCGCTGGCCTGCATCACTGCCGTTCCCGCTGCTGCGGATACTTTCCTGGCAAACCGCGGCGTGCGGGTTCTGCCGGTCAATGATATTGTCTTCGAGGTTGTGCCGGGCCGTTCGGGAGGCACCTGGGAATACTGGTGCGCCGCTGCCGAGTATGCGCGCCGCGTGCTAGGCGCGAACTGGACCGACCGTTACTACGTTGTGCGCGGCCGTGATATCAGTGTTACAACCGGGCGCCGCTCCTCGGTGCAGTTCACTCTTTATCCGGAGCGGGCAGGGGTGCCGTCCAGGATCGGCTGGCTGTCTTTGGGCTTCCGTCCCGGCGACAGTTTGTCGGTGCAGCAGGGCTATGGCTACTGCTCGCAGGCGTCGCCGCTTTAACCGGCAGCCCGCGGGCGGGCACCGCAGGTGCGGGGTGTTCACACGCGGCCACGGCGACGTGTTCCTGCGGGCCGGCCGAAGTGCGAAAACGGCTGCCTCGAATACTCCCAAACATTTTGCCGCACCGGAGTCGGGCTAGGTCAAGCGTCTTGAAGCCGGCTTAAGAAGCTGAATGGGGAGCACTTCTTGGGGCGGGGCAGCCCTTGTTTCGTCAGCCTGCCCCATGGCAGGCAATTGCCACGGTGCCGCCGCACGGCAGTGTGAATGGTCCGTGTGTCAATTCTCCCTATCCTAGTGATGGGGGCGCACTGGTCTGTGCCCCGCTGGTCGAAAGGGAGAGGTCATGAAACCTGTTGCCGCCGCCGCAATCGCTGCCACGTCGCTGATGATGGCCATTCCGGTAAGCCTGGAGGCAAATGCCAGCCGCCATAGCATCCGTGTGAATCCGGTGTCTGACGGCATATTCGAAGTCATCCCCAGACCCGGCAAAGGTATTCTTTTCTGGTGCGGGGCTGCGGACTATGCCCATCGCGTGCTGCGAGTGCCTTGGAGCGCCAAGTTGCATATCACCCGCGGGCTGGGGCCCAGCGAAACCACCGGCCGCCGCTCCGCGGTTCAGTTCACTCTGGATGCAAATCTGGCTGTGCCGCCGCCTGCTGGCGGATATGGGTCTGTTAACAGCCTGCAAGCTGGTGATACAATGAGTGTCCAGAAAGCCTTTGATTATTGTTTTGTGCCGTTCGGACGGCCGTGAATTTGTTTGAACCCGCGGCCTGCCCGGAACAGCGGAGTAGGAGGTTGAAATGACCAGCAAGAAACTGTGGCTGTCAGGAGTGCTGGCCTTGAGTCTGGCTATTCCGGTGCCTGCATCCGCCTGGCGCGCGATCAACCGGAATGAAGTTCTGCCGGTATCAGAAGGCGTGTGGGAAGTGGTGGCGCGGAGCCGCTCCGGCGCGCAGGACTACTGGTGCAGTATCGCTGATTATGCCATCCGTCAGCTGCGGGCGCCTGCGAACCAGCGCATTTATGTTTGGCGCGGCGAGGGGCCGTCGGTGAACCGGCCCGGGCGCAAGGCGGTGCAGTTTGCCTTCGGTCTGCCGCCAGGGGTTCCCGACCGCTCCGGCAGCCTGTCGCTGAATGTGCGCGAGGCCGGCGACAGCCTTCGGGTGACCTCGGCGCAGAACTATTGTTTCGACCGGCTGCCCGGGCGCGACCGCTGGCTGCCGTAGCAAGCTGCGGGCATAGGGTTGCCTGAACACGGTGCTTCCGCCAGAAAGACCTTATGCAGCATGATTTCACCATTCCGACACGCGGGCAGGGCCTTTATGAGTTTACCCGCGAAGTGCAGGCTTGGGTGTCTGCCACTGGCTTTCAGGACGGGCTGCTGACACTGTTTGTCCGCCATACGTCCTGCTCCCTGCTGATTCAGGAAAATGCCGACCCGGAGGTGCAGGGTGACCTGCGCGCCTTCTTTGCCCGCCTGGTGCCGCCGTCATCCGATCCGTCGATGGCCTATTTGCGCCACACCTATGAAGGGCCGGACGACATGCCTGCCCATATCAAGGCCGCGATCATGCCCGTCAGCCTGTCGATCCCGGTCCGCAGCGGTGCGCCGGTGCTGGGCACCTGGCAAGGCATCTACCTGTTTGAACACCGCGATGCGCCGCACCGGCGGCAGGTCGCCGCACACTTGGCCTGAACCTCTTTATCTAGCGGCGGAAAATGCCCCCTACCCAAATTCTGGAGGGTGGCCTATAGTTGTGGATAACCGGAGAAATTCCGGCACAAAAAGCAGGCTGATAGGATTGAGGGAGCAGGCGGATGCGCTGCCCATTTTGCGGAAATATCGACACTCAGGTCAAGGATTCACGCCCCGCCGAGGATCATGTTTCGATCCGCCGGCGCCGGTTCTGCCCGGCCTGCGGCGGCCGTTTCACCACCTATGAGCGGGTGCAACTGCGTGATCTGGTGGTGATCAAGACCAACGGCAAGCGCGAGGACTTCGACCGCGACAAGCTGGAGCGCTCGATCCGCATCTCGATGCAGAAACGCCCGATTGAGCCGGAGCGCATCGACCAGATGATTTCAGGCATCGTGCGGCGGCTGGAAAGCATGGGCGAGACCGATATTCCTTCCAAGAAAATCGGTGAGATCGTGATGGAGGCGCTGGCCCGGATCGATACCGTGGCCTATGTGCGATTTGCCAGCGTGTACAAGAATTTCCAGGCGGCTGACGACTTCGAGGATTTTGTTCACGAGCTGCGCCCGCCGGTGGCCCCGGAAGAATAATGGACACAGATCACCGTTACATGGCGCTGGCGCTGTCCCTGGGGCGGCGCGGGCAGGGCAATTGCTGGCCGAACCCGGCCGTTGGCTGCGTCATCGTGCAGGGCGGCCGAATTGTGAGCCGCGGCTGGACCAAGCCGGGCGGCCGCCCGCACGCCGAGACCGAGGCGCTGGCGCAGGCCGGGGAAGCCGCCCGCGGCGCCACCGCCTATGTGACGCTTGAGCCTTGTTCCCATCAGGGCGAAACGCCGCCATGCTCTCAAGCGCTGATCGACGCGGGGGTGGCGCGTGTTGTCGCCGCGATCGGGGACAGCGATCCGCGGGTTTCCGGCCAGGGCATCCGGATGCTGCGCGATGCAGGCATCAGGGTGGACACCGGCGTCTGGGGCGCCCAGGCGGCGCGCGACCATGCCGGATTTTTCCTGAAAACCGAGCAGGGCCGCCCGCTAGTGACCCTGAAGCTGGCCAGCAGCTTTGACGGCCGCATTGCCACCGGATCGGGCCAAAGCAAATGGATCACCGGGCCGGAGGCGCGCCGTGCGGTCCACGCGATGCGCGCCCGCCACGATGCGGTGATGGTCGGCGGCGGCACGGCGCGGGCGGATGATCCTTCGCTGACGGTGCGCGATCTGGGGGTGGAGCATCAGCCGGTGCGGGTGGTGATCTCGCGTCATCTGGACCTGCCGCTGATGGGCCAGTTGGCCCGGACTGCCAAGGACGTGCCGGTATGGCTGTGCCACGGCCACGGCGCCGATCAGGAACGTATCCGCGCCTGGGAGGGGCTGGGCGCCAGACTGATCCCCTGCGCATCGCACGGGGTGCAGCTGGATGCGGGCGATATTCTGCAGCAGCTTGGCGCTGCCGGGCTTACCAGGGTGTTCTGCGAAGGCGGCAGTGCGCTAGCCGCGTCGCTGCTGGCCTTTGATCTGGTGGACGAGCTGATCGGTTTCACTGCCGGTCTTGGCATCGGGGCCGAAGGGCTGCCCTCGATCGGCGCGCTGGGCATCGGCCGGCTGGAGGAAGCACCGCGCTTCGAATTGGTTGAAAGCCGGCCTATCGGCAAGGATATCCTGCACCGCTGGACCCGGGCTCTGCGCTGAGTACAGTATTTTCAGGTGTCAATCAGGTGTCAACCGGATCCGCTTTAACGCCACAGATGGGCGTAAGTGGCAAACAACCCCTGCAGCTTGGACAGCAGCCGGTTGCCGAGGCCCGGATGCGGCAGGCGGCCCTCGCGCAGGCGCATGACCGCCACTTCCGGCGGGCAGGGCCGGCCGGTCACCGGATCGAAATAGCGGGGATAGTCGATCAGGGTTGCGTGGGCGAGACCCAGTAGCGGCACCTGCGCCTGCCGCCAGGAGGGGGACGGCGCCAGGTCGGCAGTGAGCCCCCAGCCAGCATAGAATGGCGTGCCGAGCGTGGTGACCTTGACTCCGCGCAGCAGTGCCTCGAAACCCAGAAGCGAAGTCATTGTCCAGACTTCCTCCACTTCACCAAGCAGCGCCATCGGGTTTGCCTGTCTGGCAACAACGTCGGCCAGCCCTTCTGCCGCAACCCGGCCTTTGCGCAGGCCTGCCTCCACATCCGGGTGAGGCTTGTAGACGATCACTGCCTCCGGGTTGGCCGCCCGCACGGCGCGCAGAAGATCCAGGTTGGTCCGGACTCCGCCGGCGCCGCAGAGGATCGAGGCGTCGTCCTCCACCTGGCCCGGCACCAGGATGCGGCGGCCTGCGGGCAGGGCCGGGATGGCGCCGCCAAGGTTGTATTTGGAAACACCATCCCTGATCAGCGATTGAACCAGGCGCTCGGCTCGCAGCTCCTCTGCCTTGGTCATGTTCACGCGGCGTGCTATCAGCGCGTCCAGATCCGAGGGCGTGCGAGGGTCATAGTAGATCCCCCGGTGGTCGGTCACCAGCGACAGCGGCGGCACCAGTTCAGCGCCCAGTCCGCGAGACCGCAAGAAGCCGTCCTCCACCCGCACCGCACCGGCATGGGCCTCTGTTGCCTTTCCCGCCCAGACCATCCAGCTGCGGCCGCTGGCTTGCGCCTTGGCCGGGTCCTCGGTGAACAGCACCCGCTTCTCTGCGCCGAATACCTTCTGCAGCGGCTTGCGCTTCCACATCCGCATGCCGGACGCTGCCCAGCCGCGGCGGTCCTGCCGCCAGGTGCCGACGCGCGCGTCCAGATTGTCCAGCACTGTTTCCAATTGGCAGAGCTCATCCCGGAAAGGGTCGTACCATTTCGGATAGAGGATCATCGCCGCTGCAAACAGCTGCGCCCGGGTCAGCGGCCGCTGCCGCCGCGCGGGCGGGGCATCATCAATGCTCAGCCCCCAGCCCGCGTAAAACGGCTGGCCGAAAATCCTTGGCTTGTGGCCGGCCAGGATAGCCTCGAACCCCAGCTGCGAGGAGACAGTATAGACCCCGACAGCGCCCTCCAGCAGCGCCCAGGGCGACACGCTGCCGGTGAACAACTCGACCCGCCCCTGCGCGTCATTTGCGTCATAGTAGCCTGCCCGGTAGCCGCGCAGGGTCTCCGGGTGGGTTTTGATCAGCACCCGGGCGCCGGGGTGCTCCTCTTGGGCAAAGGCCAGCATCTCCAGAAACCGGGCCCGGTCCGCGCGCGAGGCGGTGACAGAGGCATCGTCCCGCGCCTGATCGGCCACCAGCACATAGCCGGGCTCCGGCACCGGCTCCTTGGGATCAAAGGCGTTGTATTTGCTGAGATGCGCGGCCTTGAGGCGGGCAATCGCATCCCGCGCCCGGCGCATCAGATGCGCGTCATCCAGCGGGTGGCTGGCCAGAAGCTGCTCCAAATCCGACGGCACGCCAGCATCGAAATGCACTCCTGCCCGGTCCAGAAGCAGCCCCGCGGGCGGCTCCCCGGCGCGGCCGGGATGTACCGAGCGCAGGAAGGCGTCCTCCACCCGCAGCAGCCCGCAACCGCGCCGCTGCGCCACTGCAAGGCCCCGGTGCGCAGTGGGGGAGGCGCCCCAGATGCCCACCAGATCCTCCGGCTGGGGCAGGCCCAGCCGGACATCATAGCCCGACAGCTGCAAAATCCGCCGCACCCGGCGCTGGGTTAAAAATCCGCCGTTGTAAACAAAAAGCCGGGGCGCAGCGCTCCCGGCTTCCTGGCGGCCTGCTTTCAGCCTCATGCTGCCTCAGCCGCTAACCGCTGAGGAGGTGCTGGCCAGCGATCCCACCGGGGCCAGCAGCAGCGAGATGGTCTTGGTCCACTGGGCGTAGGGGGCTTCAGTCACATAAAGCGTGTCGTCGTCGCGGATCACAAAGTCGCGGGCCATGAACAGCCCGTTCGGCTGGGTCAGGTTCAGCACGTAGACCATCCGCTGCGCGCCGATCAGATCGTCCCGGCCCAGCACCTGGTTGGCAATCTCGGCAGGCTCATTGCGCAGCACGAACACGCCGGTCGGGTCTGCAGCGGTGGAGATCAGGCCGCCGACCTGGGCAATGGCTTCCAGCGCGGACAAGTCCTGGCTTTCAAACGGCACCCGCGCCTGGGCAGAGGTCGCGCCCAAGGCGGTGAAGGAACGGGTGTCTTCCTCCACCAGAATGCGGTCGCCGCCGCGCAGGGCAACGTCCAGCTCAGGGTGGTCAAACAGGTCCTGGAACCAGATCTTGCCCTTTTCCTGGCCGCGGATCACGGTGACCTGGGCAATCTCGGGCTGAATCGTCACGCCGCCGGCCTGGGCCAGCATGGCAGACAGGGTCCGGGTCGGACGCTCGATCGGGTAAACGCCCTGACCGCCAACCGCGCCGGTCAGGCTGACGGTGGCACCGTCACCCGCCAGGCGGCGCACCTGCACCTGCGGGTCCGGAGTCTGGTCTTCGAGCTTTTGGGTGATGGTTGCGCGCAGCTGGTCCGGCGTGTTGCCGGAGGCCCGCAGGCGGCCGGCGTAAGGCACAAAGATGTAGCCTGCACTGTCGACCTGCACCTCTTCCAGAACGGTGGCGTTGGTGGCCTCGGCCGCCAGCAGCCCGTCATCGACGTTTTCCCAGACCGTCAGCCCCAGTACGTCGCCGGGGCGGATGGTGTCGGAGGTCAGCTTGCCCGCAGAAGTGAAGCCGGAGGAAAACCCAAGCGCCGGAACCACGGCAGTGGCCCGGGCAACCCGGTCATTCACGGAAACGATGAAGGCATCGCCTTCGCGCTGCACCGAGCCGGCAAAGATCTGGCGCTTGTTGGGGCCGACTTTCGGCAGGCCGCAGGACGCAGCAAGGGTCAATGCCGCCAGCATTGCCACGGGGCGCGCCCAGCGAAGGGGAACGGATTTCACTGCTCGGTCTCCTCGACCAATTATTGTTTGCCTCAAGTTTTACCGGCAAGCTAACCGGCTGGCAGGAAAAAATCCAGTCTTTGGGAAAATGCGCGTCAGGTCACCAGCCGCAACTGTTGCCGCGGTGCCGCTGTGCCCAGACGCAGCGCGTCATAGGGATCCTCTGGCGCCAGCATCATGTCTGCCACCTGGCGCAGCAACTGGCGGCGGCCTTCGCGGGAGTAATAGCCCCCCGGCACCTGCGAAGTTTCCAGCAGGAACCGCCGGTAATCCTTGTAGGCGCGGCTGTCCGGGCGGCAGGCGGCGGCAAAGAACTCGGCCAAGGGCTGTTCCGAGACAAATTCCGGCTTGGCGTACACCGCACGCCCGAAGACACGCAGCGGAATACCGCGCCACAGAACCTGCTGCCCCGCGGTCGAGTTGACGGTCACCGCGGTACGGGCTTCGTTCAGCAGTTGCGCCAGCTTGCCGCCGCGGACGTAGTGTACACGGTCTGCAATGCCATGCTCGCGCGCCAGCCGCCGCAAGGTGCGCCGCACCCGGGCGCGGCCATCCTCCAGCGGGTGCGCCTTGATCACCAGATGGTGGTGGCGCGGGGCGCCCTCTGCGAAACCGCGGATCACCTCCGACAGAAAATCGCGCATGCTGGAAAAGGGGGAATGCTTCTGGAATGAGCTGTCATGCTCCAGCTGCAACAGCGCCAGGTGATAGGGGAAGCCGCCATGGCGTATGCGCCGCTCCGCCAGCCGCCGCTCCAGCGCCTGGACAGGCATCAGCAGCAGGCGCGTGAGGTAGAGCTGGAACTCCTTGGTCACCGGCAGCGCCCGGTGGGGGCGGAAATTTCGGTACTTGCGGTTCCGGAACATCACGAACCAGTGGTACAGCGCGCCATAGAACACATGCTGGCGCATGTCGCCCCAATGGGCCGGCGGCAGCGGTGCCTCCATGTCGGACAGCGCCAGCGCTTCCTGCATCTGCGGAACTGTCATTTCCATCAGCCGCGAATGCCCGTTTGCGCCGCCGCGCTCATAGGTCACCCAGTAGGGCCGCAAATAGCCTTCTTCGAACACATGCACGGTGATGCCGCGCTGCCGGGCAGCCTCAACCGCGGCGGCATGGATGGGGCGGGTGTCCCCGTAAAGGACGATGTCCGTCACGCCGCGGCTGTCCAGCAGAGCGGTCAGGAAATCCGGCCACTCCTGCGGGCAGCCGGTAAAGGGGATATAGCTGTCCCTGCCGCGCCAGAACGCCTGGTCGCCTGCATTGAACCCGACCCGCGCGACCTCGCACTCTGCGGCGCGCAGCATCCGGCCAAGCGCCGCAAAAAACGGCCCGTGCGGGCCTTGCAGGAACAGGAAGCTGCGGTGTTTCAAAGGGGTGTTCGGCATCACCAGGACGTTTCTAAGGGAGCGTTTCCAGGATTTGATTAACATTTGACTGGGGCGAAACTATGGCTGCGCAGGCTGCAAAAACAAGCCGGGGCTTGTGAAGGCTGCGCGGCTTGGCTACCTCTGCGGCAGGAATGACATATCACCTGCGGAGAGCGCACCCATGTTTACTGGCATCATCACCGATGTAGGAACCATTGCCGAACTGGAACAGCAAGGCGACCTGCGCGCCCGCATCAAGACCAGCTACGACACGGCAACCATCGATATGGGGGCCTCAATCGCCTCCGATGGCGTCTGCCTCACGGTGGTTGCGTTGGGCGACGACTGGTACGATGTGCAGATCTCGGCAGAGACGGTGTCCAAAACCAACCTGGGCGATTGGTCCGTGGGTAAGCGCGTGAATCTGGAGCGCGCCCTGAAAGTGGGAGATGAGCTTGGCGGCCATATCGTCTCCGGCCATGTGGATGGCGTTGCGGAGGTGGTGGAGTTGCACGATGAGGGGGACAGCACTCGTGTCACCCTGCGTGCTCCGAAGGACCTCGCACGCTTCATCGCGCCCAAGGGCTCGGTCGCGCTGAACGGCACCTCGCTGACGGTGAACGATGTGGAGGGCTGCGATTTCGGCATCAACTTCATCCCGCACACCAAGGAAGTCACCACATGGGGCGACGTGAAGCTGGGCGACCGCATCAACCTGGAAATCGACACTTTGGCCCGTTACGTTGCTCGGCTGCAAGAAGCAGGCTGACCGGGTCCGCCGCTTTCATCTTTCACAAAATACTCCGGGATGAGGCCGCAGGCTGAGGGGCAGCGCCCCTGTTTGCGTCCTGCGCCCGGCTTTCCTGCCTCTTGAGGCAGCGTACAGCGTCCTGTGCGCACATGCATAGGACGCGTCCATGCCCCTTGTTGCCGTTTGCAGGACTGGCATTTGCCGCTGGCCTGGGCTATCTGGCAGGGAAAGAACCCGCAGTGCCAGGCGTGCTGCCCAAGCGCATCGAAAGGCTGCCATATGAGCTTTGAAACACCAGGGCCGGTTGAGGCGCAATTGCGCGATGCCATCAGCCCGATCGAAGAGATCATCGAAGAGGCCCGGCAGGGCCGCATGTTCATCCTCGTCGACCACGAGGACCGCGAGAACGAAGGCGACCTGGTGATCCCCGCCCAGCATGCCGATGCGGCTGCGATCAACTTCATGGCGACCCACGGCCGCGGCCTGATCTGCCTGACCATGCCGGCAGAGCGGATCGAGGAACTGGGCCTGCCGATGATGGCGCTGCATAATTCCTCCCGCCACGAGACCGCCTTTACCGTCTCCATCGAGGCGCGCGAAGGCGTCTCCACCGGCATCTCCGCAGCCGACCGTGCCCTGACCGTGGCGACTGCCATCGACCCGGAGAAGACCGCCGCCGACATCGCGACCCCGGGACATGTCTTCCCGCTGCGTGCGCGCCGGGGCGGGGTGCTGGTCCGTGCAGGCCACACCGAGGCCGGCTGCGATGTTGCCCGTCTGGCGGGCCACTACCCGTCGTCCGTTATCTGCGAGATCATGAAGGAAGACGGCACCATGGCGCGTCTGCCCGACCTGGTGGAATATGCGCAGAAGCACGGGCTGAAGATCGGCACCATTTCCGACCTGATCACCTACCGCGCCCGCAACGACAACCTGGTGGTGGAAACCTCGCGCGAGACCGTGACCTCGGAAATCGGCGGCGAATGGGAAATGCGGCTGTTCACCGACCAGACCCACGGCATTGAGCATGTGGTGATGATCAAGGGCGACATCACCACACCGGAGCCGGTGCTGGTGCGCACCCACGCGCTGCATGAGGCGACCGACATTCTGGGCCTCGGCCCCAAGTCCGCCCGCCAGCTGCCCCGCGCGATGGAGATCATTGCCGAGGAGGGCCGCGGTGTCGTGACCCTGTTCCGCCAGCCGCGCAACGCGCTCTATGCCAACGAGGACGAAGGCCCGCGCACGGTGACCATCAAGCAGACCGGTATCGGCGCCCAGATCCTGTCGAGCTTGGGCCTGCATGAACTGGTCCTGCTGACCGACTCGCCCTCGACCAAATACGTCGGGCTGGACGCCTATGGGCTGTCCATCACCGGCAGCCGCCCCATTCTGAAGGACGCTTGATATGGCTGGACATGAAACCCACTACACCCTGCCGCGCGCCGAATTCGACAAGCCGGTGAAACTGCTGATCGTTGTCGCGCCCTACTACAAGGACATCGCCGACAATCTGGTCGCGGGCGCCGCGGCTGAGGTCGAAGCCGCAGGCGGCACGTTTGAAATCGTCGAAGTGCCGGGCGCGCTGGAAGTGCCGACCGCCATTGCGATTGCCGACCGCACCTCCAACTTCGACGGCTACGTGGCGCTGGGCTGCGTGATCCGCGGCGAGACCACCCACTATGAAACCGTCTGCAACGACAGCTCCCGCGCGATCCAGCTGATGGGCCTGCAGGGTCTGTGCATCGGCAACGGCATCCTGACCGTGGAAAACCGCAAGCAGGCCGAAGTGCGCGCCGATACCGCCGATCAGAACAAAGGCGGCGGCGCGGCTGCTGCGGCCTTGCATCTGATCGCACTCACGCGTAAGTGGGGCGCCCAGACCAAAGGCATCGGCTTCAAGGCGCCCGCAGGGGCGTACCAGGTCGCCGGTTCAGACAACGGATCCACCAGCGCATGAGCACCCAGGACAGCCGCCCCAAGGGCAACGGCAAGAATCAGATGAGATCGGCAGCGCGGCTTTATGCCGTGCAGGCGCTGTTCCAGATGGAACACAGCGGCCTCACCTTCGACAAGGTGATCGTCGAGTTTGAGGATCACCGTTTCGGCGCTGTCTACGAGGGTGACGAGATGGCGGAAGGCGATACTGCCGTTTTCCGCAAGCTGGTGCGTGAGGCAGTGAACCACCAGGCACGGATCGACCAGATGACCGACCGTGCTCTGGTGGCGAAATGGCCGATTGCCCGCATCGACCCGACCCTGCGGGCGCTGTTCCGCGCCGCCGGCGCCGAGCTGACCCAGTCCGATACCCCGCCGAAGGTGGTGATCAACGAGTTTGTCGACATCGCCCGCGCCTTCTTCCCCGAAGGCAAGGAGCCGAAGTTCGTCAACGCCGTGCTCGACCACATGGCGCGCGAGGCCCGGCCGGAAGCATTCTGAGCCGCCATCTGCCGCTGAATTGAGCTGAAAAAAGGCGCGCCTCCGGGCGCGCTTTTTTTGTGCCGCTGTCAAGGCGGGCGAGGGGTGCGGCAAATTCCGCTCATCCCCTCCGGAACCGCTGGACGCCGCCGCAAAGGCTGATAACCTCTTCTGGCATATCTGGAGGACTCAGATGCCTGAACTGGTGAAAATGTACATCCGCAACGTGGTGATCGGCTTTGGGATTGCGGCCGCCTTTGTGGCAATGCTCCTGTGGTTCAACGTGATGAACCTCTGGGCTCTGGTCTCCGCCTCTGACGTGGGGCTGCTGGCGGTGTTCCTGTTGTGGTTCATGAACGGCATCGTCTTTGCCGGCGTGCAGTTTGCCTGGGCAGTGATGGCCATGGCAGAAAAGGATGACGGCCCCCGCCGCGGCACCCCGGCGGCGCATCAATTCCAGCCGGTGCGAGTCCCGGCGGAGGAAACTTCCCCGCGGCAGCGCCAGCTGAACCGCCGCCGCTGATCCGCGCAACAACTGAATATCCGCCGCGCTTTCCCACCGGAAGGCGCGGTTTTAATTTGCGGAGAGGGTGGGGGAAGCGGCGGGACCACCAGTCAACCGTGCGGCTTTGATTCCCGAGGACCTGTATATACAGGTGGGCGCCAGGTAAACGGACCAGGATCCGGACAGAGCCAGCTCCCTCGGAATTGCTTAAGGCCACCGGAATGCTGCCTGTCACGAGAAGGGCAGAACCCGCCAAGCTCGTAAGTAAGCTGCCGGACGCGCCGTTACAAGGGGGCTGCGACTGTCTTCACGCGTTTCGATGCAAAAGCGCAGGATTGCAATTTGTTCCCTAATTGTTCACATTCATCGGCATGATGGAAGATCTGCAGCCTGGCCAGAAACTTGCCCGCGGGGTGTCGCGCTACCTGCGCTCTCTGGGCTATGCGCCGCTGGAGGAGTTCGTGCCCGCCTGCGGTCTGCGGGTGGACGTGATGGCGCTGGGCCCCAAGGGGGAGCTGTGGGTGATCGAGTGCAAGTCCAGCCGCGCCGATTACCAGTCTGACAGCAAATGGGAGGGCTATCTGGAGTGGTGCGACCGCTATTTCTGGGCGGTGGACATGGATTTCCCCACCGAACTGCTGCCCGGCGGCACCGGGCTGATCATCGCCGATCCCTACGACGCAGAAATCATCCGCATGGCACCTGAGGAAAAACTGGCGCCGGCCCGGCGCAAGAAACTGGTTCAGAAGTTCGCCATGGATGCGGCCCGCCGGCTGCAGGTATTGCGCGATCCGCGCCCGGGCAAGGACGGGCAGCTTCTGGGTGCTGCAGCGGAGGAGCAGCCGGAGTGGTGATCCGGCGCGGCTCCCGCGCCTGCAGCTGCCCCGGCTGTGCCGGGCTCCTTGGCAGACTTGGGCCGGACAGCGCCCTTGCAGGGCGCTGCGGGTCTTCGCGGGATCGCTTGCTCAAGCCATTGTGTTCAGTGCGGCGGGCTGATGCAGCAGGGCAATCGGGGCGTTCGGACCGGTGGCAACACCGATGGCGCCGCCTTGGGCCACATTGGTGAAGGTGATGCTGCCGCCGGTATCGAAGCTCAGCGTCAGCGTGTCGCCATCGCGTTCGGCGCTGTAGGCCGAGGCCCCCATCTCACGCAGCTGGACCACGGCATTCGCCCCATCCGCCAGTTCGACAGTGTCGTGGCCGTCGCCGTGGCTGTACTGCAGCGCTACGGTGCCGCCCTGGAGGGTGAAGCGGTCTTCGCCGCTGCCGCCGCGCGCGGCTAGGGTTTCTCCCACCTGTAGGTTGATCTGATCGTTGCCGTTGCCGCCGCTCACCTGGGCATAGGTGCTGAGCGCCTGACGCATCTTCTCAGCCGCCGGAGCATCAGGATTGTACGCCGCGGCCGGCCCCTCCCGCCATCCGTACAGGGCGCGCTGAGCCGCGACAGAGATCACGTCGTTGCCGGCGCCGCCGCGAATGCGCGACACCAGAGTGGCTGCAACCGCAATGCTGTCATCGCCTTTTCCGGCTTGAACCCCGCGCAGGGTGCCTGCCTGGATGGCAATGGCGTCATCACCGCCGCCGGTGCTGATATTGCGGGCATGGCGGGCGCGGATCGAGACTGAATCCGCATTGGCGAACTGCGCCTGCCAGCCTCCGCGCCCGGGCGCCTGATGCTGCCCGAACGGGTGACCCTGCATGCGTGCGAACTTGCGCCCGTATCCGAAACCCCGCCCTTCGAAAGGCTGGGCGGGCGCGTGGTCGGTGTGAACGCCCTGCACGATGCGCCCCTCCAGCGCCACGGCATCGGCCCCGTCGCCGGTGGCGATGCCGTGGATGACGTCGGCACGCAGTTCTACGGTGTCGCCGCCCGCCGTGGCCGCTGTGCCAGTCACTGCAGCGGGGATACCCTGCTGCGGCGCTGCGGCAGCCTGTGGCTGTTCCGCCGGTTGCTGTTCTGTTCTCGGCTGCATTGTTGCCGCTGGCTGTTCCTCCGGCAGGCCGGTCAGCAGGATCAGTGCCACCGAGTTTTGCGGCCAAGGCTGGGACGCCAGGGCATGCAGCGCCTTGGCAATCTCAAAGATGCGCTTTTCATAATAACTCGCCTCCGGACCGGCGGCGCTGGCCTGGGTTACCTCCTGCTGCGGCAGAACCTCGACTGCGGCAGCGGGCGCGGCCTGCAGCGCAACGGTTGCCTCGGGGGCGGGCTGCGCCGCCGGGGCGCCGGTTTGCGGCGGAACTTCGGGGGTAGGGGCCGCGGGTGTGCCGCCCAGCTTCACCACTGCATTCTGCACCTGCGGCTTTTCCCATCCGTGTGCCGCCGGCGGCAGTCCTTCCGGCCCGCGGCGGCCGTGGCCGCCAAACAGCCCGTTCGCCTCCTGCTGCAAGTCATCGGCAGTCATGCCAAGGGCGGGGTTGATCCCGTCCAGCGATGCACTCGCACCGCTGGTCGCAGCGGTCAGCTGCGCCGAATAGAAAAAGGGGGTTGCTGCACTGCTCGTCAGGTTCACCATGGCACTCACTCCGATAACTGGTTGAGCACGAGGGTGAGCCCTGGGGCTTTAGATAGATATAATAGGTAAAATTGCAGTTCAGAAAATTCGCCTGAAATCAGCTGCGGATTCTCCGAAAGCTTGCCTTACTTGACGGCCCGGGCCGCCTGTGCCGCGGCGCGGAGCTCGTCGGCGATCTCTTCGGCTTCCTCGGGGTCAAAGTCCATCGGGATCTCGACACCGCTTGCCTCGATGAAAATCCGCACCATACCCTGATCGGTCGGCCCGATCTGCATGTTTGCTTCGACGTCGCGTTCGGTATTGATGCCCATCTTGCACTCCACTGGCGGCCAGCCGCTTGAATGCCGGTGCTAGCCCGGCGCAGGCTGAAACGCAAGCCGGGTTTGCGCTACACTGCCCGCATGATGGATGTAACCCTGCGCCGATTCGCCCCCACTGACATGCAATGGCTGGTGGCCCGCCACCAGGATCTTTATGCACAGGAGGCCGGGTTCGACGGCAGTTTCGGGACGCAGGTCGCGGATATCGTGCACGGCTTTTGCGCGGACCATGATCCGGTTTACGAGCGCGGCTGGATGGCTGTCAGCGGCAGGGAGCGGCTGGGCACGGTGTTCTGCATGAAGAAGAGTGACGATACCGCGCAGCTGCGCTTGTTCCTGCTGACGCCCAAGGCGCGCGGCAAGGGGCTGGGCAAGCGGCTGTTGCGCGACTGCATGGAGTTTGCCCGTGCCGCCGGCTACCGCGGCATGATGCTGAAGACCCATGAAAGCCACCGCACGGCGTGTGCGCTTTACCGCGCTTTCGGCTGGCAGCTGCAGGACAGCCGGCCGGTGCGCAACTATGGCCAGGACCTGGTGGAGCAGACCTGGAGCCTGACGTTCCGGGAAGCCGGTGCCTGAAACCGGGCAGAGCGAAATTTGGGAACAAATGCAAGCGGTTGTGGATAACTTTCCGCGAAATCCTTCCTGCGGGCCAGCGGCCTTGCCGGGGACTGTCCCGTCCGGCGGATTTCTGAAACAGAATGATGAAAAACCTCTTGCACGCCTCCGGAGCGTGCTATAAATGGCCCCTCAGTGCCGCCTTAGCTCAGTTGGTTAGAGCGCTGGATTGTGGATCCAGAGGTCCCCCGTTCAAGCCGGGGAGGCGGTACCATATCTCTCCTTCTGAATTGCTGTTGCCGGGCCTTGGATGCCCGTCTTGTAACGCCGCCGGACCTGGCCGCGCCTGTGGCCGACACTGTATTTGGATTGCAGCCTGACCCGGCCGTCCGGAAAGACTGCGCAAAAGGGGCCGCCGCATGTTTAGCGGCGGCCCCTTTGGGCCCGGCTGGTGTCAGAGCAGATGTGCTGCCTCCGGTCTTGGAGGATGCTCAAGTGCCCTTAGCTGCCCCCGGTCGTTGTGGTCGTGGTGGTGGTGGTAGTGTCGTCGTCGTCATCGGTAACAAGAACAAGGAACACGGTCCCTGCCAGAACCCCGGCAGCAGTTTCCGTGGACAAGCCGGTTTCCGGCAGGCCGGTTGTGCTGGTCCGGCACGTGACCTGCAGCGACCCGTTTGCAAGGTAGGTGGCGGAAACCGGAACCCCGCTCCCGCAGACCGCGCGGCGTTGGGCTGCTTCAAGGGCGGTCTCTGCCTGGGCAAATACAGCCTCCGCGGTGAACGACAGCGGCAGAGTCAGTGCGACAGCCCGCAAGATACTGGTATACATAAATAACAACCTTATGATTAGGGATGTGTTAACGTTAGCCAACCGCCTTCAGCCGGGCAACAAGACGTGACAACAGCAACGGCGTGCAGGCAAAATACCGCGCAGACTGCTGCAATCATGAGCGGTTTCCGGGGCATTGCGAGGGAAGCAAAATGTTCAAAGTAATCGTCAAATCGGTATTTGCAGGAAGTTCCTGCCTGGCCCTGGCTGCGGCACCTGCGCTGGCCCAGGTGCCGGGACCTGTTGTCTATACAGTGGTGGTTCCCGGTAATGAATTCGGCTCTCCAGCTTTCCTGGCGGAACTGCTGGGAACGCTGGAGGCGGCCAAGGCCTTCTGCCGTGCCACGGGTGATTCGGCACTGCAGGTGGACTGTTTGTCCGAACGGCTGGAGGCCGCGGCAGATACGATCCCCGAGGGCACCGACTATGACGAGGTGCGCGGCGTGCTGCAGGACACTTCAGAGCGGCTGAAACGGCTCGCCCGCCAGAACCGCGATCCGGAGAGGGGTCGTGTCACGGTCGCCAGCGCTGCGGATCCGGGTGAGCGCACCCGCCGTCCGCTGACCCCTGTCAGCGCTGCGGCGCAGACTGCAGTGAATTTGGAAGCAGCCCGCATTCTCGAAGAAGCCGCAACCGTTCTTCTGCGCAGCGCAGAGACTGCGCGGGACCGGCAGACGCAATACGCCCAGATCGCCGCGGCAATCGATTCCAACAAGGTGCTGCTCAGGTCCTGACTTGTTCCGGTTCAGTCAGAGATCTGCACTTCCTGACGCAGCGCGCCGGTCTCGCGGTCAAAGATCAGGATGCGGTTGTCCTGGCTGACGACGGCGATCCAGTCGCGCCCCAGCGTCACGGCTTCGGCCTCGACGCCCGCCGGCAGGGCGATTTCTGCGGGCAGCGGCGCGTCAGTGCCCTGCAGGCGGATGACAAGCAGAGAGATTATCACTACAAGCCCGCCAATCATCACCACCGTCAGCGTGGTCACCAGCCGCCGCAGGAACCGGATCTGCGGCGGCTCTGTTTGGATTTCGGTCTCGGAAGGATCAGTCATGGGCAGCCGCCGGATTGAGTTTGTCATCGCGGAAAACCCGCCTAAGCGGCTTGATAAAGCGGTTTCGCGCGATGTGCCAGAGGAGGCGGCGCTGTCGCGCACCCGGCTGGCCCGGCTGATCGAGGAGGGCGCGCTAACCGTTGACGGCATCGTGGTGCAGGATGCCAAGGCCAGGGTTGAGGCCGGGGCGCTGATCGCAATCGCGGTGGAGGAGGCCGGGGACAGCCATATCGGCCCCGAAGACATCCCTCTGGAGATCGTGTTCGAGGACGATGACCTCATTGTCATCAACAAGCCTGCGGGCATGGTGGTGCACCCGGCGCCGGGCTCGCCCTCGGGCACGCTGGTCAATGCGCTGCTGCATCACTTCGGCGGCAACCTGTCAGGCGTCGGCGGGGTCAAGCGCCCCGGTATCGTGCACCGGATCGACAAGGAGACATCGGGCCTCCTGGTGGTGGCAAAATCCGACGCCGCCCACCAGGGGCTGGCAGCGCAGTTCGAGAAGCACACGGTGGAGCGCCATTATCAGGCGGTCTGCTACGGCGTGCCGGATGGCAACGATCCCCGCCTGCGCGGGGTCAAGGGCGCCAGCTTCGAGCCGGGCAATATCCTCAAGCTCACCACCCAGCTGGCCCGCCACAAGACCGACCGGCAGCGGCAGGCGGTGCTGTTCCAGGGCGGCCGCCACGCGGTGACCCGGGCGCGCATTGTTGAAAGCTTCGGCAACCCGCCCTGCGCGGCGCTGATCGAATGCTGGCTGGAAACCGGCCGCACCCACCAGATCCGGGTGCATATGGCCCATGCCGGCCACGGGCTGATCGGCGACCCCACCTATGGCGGCCGCCGCAAGCTGGCGGCCAAGGCGCTGAGCGAGGCAGCGCGGGCCGCGGTGCAGGCCTTCCCGCGCCAGGCGCTGCATGCGGCGGTGCTGGGATTTGACCACCCTGTAACGGGCGAAGCACTCCGATTCGAGGCGCCGCTGCCCCCGGATATGGTCGGATTGCTGGCGGCTTTGCGCCAGTAAACTGACTGCAAATAAGCGTGTTCCGTCCTGTGACGCAATTCACAGACGAAATGACTCGGGCTAAAATAGAAGAATTCCTTAAGCGGTCCTTGAAAAGGGCTTAGCGCTAACTCATATGCGCTAATGTTAAGTCCTTATACATTTTGGGAGGGACACTTTATATGGCGAATTATGCAAACCTGCCTGCCCCGACGCCCGAAGGCGGCCTGAACCGGTATCTCCAGGAAATCCGCAAGTTTCCGCTGCTGGAGCCGGAAGAAGAATACATGCTGGCCAAGCGCTGGGTCGAGGAACAGGATGCGGCCTCGGCGCACAAGATGGTGACGTCCCATCTGCGGCTTGCGGCCAAGATCGCCATGGGCTACCGCGGCTACGGCCTGCCGCAGGCCGAAGTGATCTCTGAGGCCAACGTCGGCCTGATGCAGGCGGTGAAACGCTTCGATCCGGAAAAGGGTTTCCGCCTGGCAACCTATGCCATGTGGTGGATCCGGGCCTCGATCCAGGAATACATCCTGCGCTCTTGGTCGCTGGTGAAGCTTGGCACCACCTCGGCGCAGAAGAAGCTGTTTTTCAACCTGCGCAAGGCCAAGGCCCGCATCGGCGCGCTGGAGGAAGGCGACCTGCGCCCCGAGAATGTCGCGCAGATCGCTCACGACCTTGGCGTGACCGAGGATGAGGTGATCTCGATGAACCGCCGCATGTCCGGTGGCGATGCGTCCTTGAATGCCACTGTCGGCTCCGAGGGCGAAGGCACCATGCAGTGGCAGGACTGGCTGGAGGACGAAGATGCCGACCAGGCCGGCGACTATGAAGCCCGCGATGAGCTGGAAGCCCGCCGCGAGTTGCTGGCCGAGGCGCTGGATGTGCTGAACGACCGCGAGAAGGACATCCTGACCCAGCGCCGCCTGATGGATCAGGCAGTGACGCTGGAAGAGCTGAGCACGCAGTACAATGTCAGCCGCGAACGGATCCGTCAGATCGAGGTGCGCGCGTTCGAGAAGCTGCAGAAGAAAATGCGCGATCTGGCGATGGAAAAGGGCATGCTGAACAGCGTCTGATCCATCATCAGCGCGAAGGTTGGAAAGGCGGTGCAGTGCACCGCCTTTTTTCGTCAACAGGCAATGACGCTGGCTTTACGGCAGCGGTTCTGCCGTAATGTTTCGCGCGCGAAACATTTGGTCAGACGTGCTGCCTGCAGGGCTGGCGGATGCTGGCGTGACAACCTGTCTGGCACGGGCCTGGCGATAAGCTGGGTGCGAGGCTGAATGGGAGGGCTGGCAGAATTGCTGGCTGATTGGTCTGGGCACGGCTGGCTGAAATCACTCCGGTTGCTGGCGAAGCTCGCTGTCTGGCTGCCCTGACGGGTGGCTGGAGCGCTGGCTGCTTGCGGCCTGGTGATTCTGGCTTGCTTGCAATTTCTGCATTCTGTGTAGCTGGGTGGTGTCAGGCGGTCAATGGAAAATGTAATGAAATCAAATAGTTGATAGATTTACTCGGAAATTGGGGCGGGCCGGCCCTAGCCAGGCCATCCGTGCGGCCCTAAATTCATCTCCTCTGGCACAGGAGGAAGGGCCATGGCAGGCGGCTGGGCGCAGGACGGCGCGGTGAATGAGCAGATCGAAGCCTCGATCAACGATGAGCTTGCGCGGATGAAGGCGCAGAAACGCCCCGTCGGCGAAAGCCTCACTCATTGCGCCGAATGCGAGGAGCCGATCCCGGAGAAACGCCGTATTGCCATCCCCGGCGTCAAACTCTGCATCGACTGCCAGCAGGAGCGCGACGGCGCCCTCCAGGCCCGCGGCGGCATCAACCGGCGCGGCTCGAAGGACAGCCAGCTGAAGTAAATCCGGGTTTCTCCGGTACCGGCCCGCGTCAGCGGGCGGCGGCGGTTGCGGGCGGGGCATAGCGCAAGACTGGCAGCAGGCGCCCCAGCCAGCGCAGCTTGCCGTGCCGCTCGATCCACAGCGCATAGGCCACATAGGCGGGATCCTCGGAAAGGTGCCGCTCCTCCGCCTTGGCGCGCAGGACGTATATTCCGTTGATTCCCAGAAGCAGCAGCGACAGGCGCAGCGCCTCGCTTGCCCCTTCGGTGGTGAAGAACGGAACCGACAGCAGCCACCAGGATATGTTCTTGAACAGATACGAAGGGTGGCGGGTCCAGCGGTAGGGGCCATTGGTGATGATGCCGCGGTGGGTCAGGTTGGAAAACCGGATGCCAAAGGAGGCATTGGCCCAGGCCCACAGTACTTTGGCCGCAATGATTGCGCCGCCCCACAGGACGATCCCTGGCCCCCAGCCGCCCAGCATGTCCAGCCAGCCCAGCCCGTCATTGTATTCCAGATACTTGCGCCCGATGACCGAGAAGAAAGGCACATACATCGCCAGCGTCACCGCCCAGCCCCAGAACAGCGGGTTGCAGGAGCGGATGTGGGAATTGGTGATCCGGAGCGTCAGCACATAGCCGATGCTGACAAAAGCCAGGTCGATGCCGACCGTCATCCGCCCCATATAACTGACGAAGGCTGGAAAACTCTCCATCGCTGCGGTCAGCGGCGTTTTCAGAAGATAGGAGGCATTGCCGCTGAAATAGACAAACATCAGGGGCAGGAAGAACCCCTTGATCAGCCAGCCGAGACCGTAGTCGCGCAGAACGTCCCAGTCCACCTTGTCGAGGCGGCCCAGCACCAAGTGGCCCGCATGCAGATATCCGTCTCCGGGGGCCTCCATCCATAGATCGACCACGATGAAGTAGGGCACCGCCAGCACCAGAATGACCGGCAGAACAATGCGGCAGGCGTCCCAGAAGGGGGCATAGAAGCTGCGGTGATACTCCGGAAACAGCCAGTAGGCCGCGGCGACTGCCCCCAACGTGGCGCACAGCCCCGTCAGTTTTACCAGGACCCGGCGCCAGTTGACGGGGCGCCATTGCAGGCGTCCAAGCCCGGTTGCCGCATCTGCATAGGTCCTCAGCACCAGAAGTTCATATGCCAGCATCGGCAGCGCGGTTGCCAGCATCGCGGTGATCCCGACCTCTACCCGTCCGGCGCCGCTGTTTTGCATCAGCAGAAGGGCGGACAAATACCCGGCCAGCCCAAGCAGCATCGTCACCTGGCTGGTCGCCGACACCGGCGGGGCTGGTCTGGGGCTGTCTGTCATGCTGCTCGAACCGGATGCATCTGCGATTGCAATAGGATGCTAGCGCAATCACCGTCAGTTTCACCCCCTTGCCGCAGCGGGCTGCTGAATCATCTTCCCCGCGCCCTCTGCCGGTGATATATCCCGCGCGGGCTCACAGGCGATGGCGTCGCTGCAGAGAGGACTGCTCTGGCCCTGAAACCACGCTCCTGTACGCCGGGACTTTCAATCGGGAGATTGAAGGCCCCGCCTTTGTCTCCCCGGACAAAGGAGGCATCCATGGCCTGGTCGCCGGAAAAAACTGAAGTCAAAAGCTGGAACGAATGGGACACGCTGCGCCATGTGATCGTGGGCCGCGCCGATGACTGTCATATCCCGCCGGAAGAGCCCGCGCTGGATGCCAAGGTGCCCGAGGACAGCGACATGCGCGGCCAGTGGGGGCGCCGGCCGCAGGAAACCATCGACCGGGCAAATGAGCTTTTGGACAATTTCGCCGATCAGCTGCGCGGCCTTGGCATCCGCGTCGACCGGCCGGTTCCGATCGACCATTCGCAGCCTGTGACCACGCCGGATTTCCAAACCGGCAGCCAGTTCGGCTGCATGCCGCCGCGCGATGTGCTGCTGACCGTCGGCCATGAGATGCTGGAAGCCACCATGTCCTACCGCTGCCGCTGGTTCGAATATCTGAATTACCGGCCGCTGCTGAAGCAGTACTGGGAGGAAGATCCGAACTTCCGCCACGAAGCGGCCCCCAAGCCGCGGCTGACTGACGCGGATTACCACCCGGACTACCTCAGCGACAAGATCGGCGTGGCCAAGCGGCTGGAATGGGCGGCAGAGAAGTTCTTTGTCACCACCGAGGAGGAGCCGCTGTTCGACGCCGCCGACGTGCTGCGGTTCGGCAAGGATCTGGTGGTGCAGCATGGTTTCACCACCAACCTCAAGGGCATCGAATGGCTGCGCCGCCACTTCCCGGACCACCGCGTGCACACGGTGAACTTCCCCGGCGACCCTTATCCGATCCACATCGACGCCACTTTCACCCCGCTGCGCCCGGGTCTGATCCTGAACAACCCGCAGCGCCGCCTGCCGGAGGAGCAGCGTGCAATGTTCACCAAGAACGGCTGGGAAATCGTCGACGCGGCGCAGCCCGCGCACAACACCCCGCCGCCGCTGTGCTACTCCTCCACCTGGCTGAGCATGAACGTGCTGGTGCTGGACCCGAAGACCGTCTGCGTCGAGAAGTCCGAGGTCTATCAGGCGGAGCAGATGGACAAGCTGGGCATGGAAGTCATCGAGGTCGAGCTGCGCGACGCCTATGCCTTCGGCGGCGGGTTGCACTGCTGCACCGCGGATGTCTACCGCGACGGTGATTGCGAGGATTACTTCCCGCATCAGTGAGCCGCATAGGCGAATGCCTCGCGGTTTTTCTGCGCGGCATACGGCCAGGAAAACACGTGCATTCCTGGCCGGAGTTTTCGCGGAACCCCGGCTTAGCCGTGCCAGGCGCTGTGGTCAGAGGTATTCCGGCCCGGTGCGCTTGGGCAGCCCGTCGTCGCTGTTGAACCAGCACAGTTTTTCCTCATGGGCAACGTGCAGCGCCGGGGCAAAAGCCTCCGGGTCTGCCATTGCCGCAACGTAGAAATGCATGGTGCCGGACATTTTTTGCGAGCGGAAGGACATCGGCGAGCCGCAGGTCCCGCAAAAGGTCCGCTCTACCCCGGGGGAGGAGCGGAACAGCTTTGGCGGCTCTCCTGTCCAGCGCCACCGGCCGTCTTCGGTGCCAATGTAAGTCGTCATCGGCGACGAACATTGCCGCCGGCAGCTTTCGCAATGGCAATTCACGACGGACAGGACCGGCAGGTCCACGTCAAAGGTGACCGATCCGCACAGGCAGCGTCCTTGCATGGGTGTTCTCCCCTGGCTGATGGGGACAGCTTCAGGCCGGGAGCAGCATTTGTCTGGGCCAGTTGCGAAGCGGGATGGCCTGGCTGCGGCACAGGCTCATCTACTTCATCAGGGCTATGGCAGGTCCATCCGCAGGATGTGCTGCGGTCCTGCAATACCGTGAGGGTAAAGATCGCCGGTATCCTGAAACCCGCCCTTCAGGTAGCAGCGGACCGCGGCCGGGTTTTGCAGATTGACGGTCAGCACCGCGGCAAGACGGTCCGGGTAGCGGCTGGGCAAGTAGGCTGCCAGCGCGCTTACGGCTGCGGTGGCATAGCCTTTGCCCTGTTCGTTGCGGTCGATCATGAAGGCGCGCAGGCCCAGCTCGTCCGGGCGGGCAAATTCATAGGTCTCGTGGTACAGCCGGTCGATCTTGAAAAAGCCAACCACGTCACCGCTACTGAGCACGGCGTGAAAGTCCACGCCCTCCTCATCTTCTTCAAAGGCCTGCGCCACGGTGCCGGAAAAGCGGACCTGATCCGGCTGCACCCGGATATGGGCGACCAGGTCAAAGTCGCTGCGGGCCACCTGGCGCAGGGTGAGTGGCATCAGTCTTCCATCGCTTCCAGCTCGTCAATGAAGCCGGAGATCATGGACAGGCCCTTGTCCCAGAACTTGGGGTCGGTGGCATCGAGGCCGAAAGGCGCCAGCAGCTCCTTGTGGTGCTTGGAACCGCCCGCCTTGAGCATCTCGAAATACTTGTCCTCGAAACCCTCGCCGCCTTCGGCATAGACCGAGTAGAGCGCATTCACCAGGCCGTCGCCAAAGGCATAGGCGTAAACGTAGAAGGGCGAATGCACGAAGTGGGGGATATAGGCCCAGAAGGTTTCGTAGCCGTCCATGTACTCGAACGCCTCGCCCAGGCTTTCCGCCTGCACCGACATCCAGATGGCGTTGATGTCATCCGGGGTCAGCTCGCCCTCGGCGCGGGCGGCGTGCAGTTTGCACTCGAAGTCATAAAAGGCGATCTGGCGCACAACCGTGTTGATCATGTCCTCGACCTTGCCCGCCAGCAGCACCTTGCGCTGCTCCTTGGTTTCGGCCTTGTCGAGCATCTTGCGGAAGGTGAGCATTTCGCCGAACACGGAGGCGGTTTCCGCCAGCGTCAGCGGGGTCGAAGACAGCATTTCGCCCTGGCCTGCGGCCAGCACCTGGTGGACGCCGTGGCCCAGTTCGTGTGCCAGGGTCATCACGTCGCGGGGTTTGCCCAGGTAGTTCAGCATTACATAGGGATGCACATTGGTGACGGTCGGATGGGCAAAGGCACCCGGAGCCTTGCCGGGTTTCACGCCCGCGTCGATCCAGCCCTTGGAGAAGAACGGCGCCGCGATCTCGCCCATGCGCGGATCAAAGGCGCTATAGGCCTCCATCACCGTCTTTTCGGCTTCGTCCCAGCCAATGGTGCGGGTGTCTTCCAGCGGCAGCGGCGCGTTGCGGTCCCAGACCTGCATCACGTCGAGGCCCAGCCATTTGCGCTTCAGCTCGTAATAGCGGTGGCTGAGCTTGGGGTAGGCGGCAACCACCGCCTCGCGCAGCGCCTCGACGACCTCCGGCTCCACGTCGTTGGACAGGTGGCGGCCGGTCTGCGGACTGGGCATGCCGCGCCAGCGGTCGATGATTTCTTTCTCTTTCGCTTGCGTGTTGTGGACGCGGGCGAAGGTTTTGATGTTCTCAGCAAAGACACGGGCCAGCTCACGGGCGGCGGCCTCGCGCTTGGCGCGGTTCTGCTCCGTCAGCAGGTTCAGGGTGCCTTCGATGTTCAGCTCTTCGCCGTCGACGGTGAAGGTGAGGCCGGCGATGGTCTCGTCAAACAGCTTCTCCCAAGCATCGCCGACGATGCCGAGATCATGCATGAATTTCTCCAGCTCGTCCGACAGCTGGTAAGGCTTCATCGCGCGGATGCGGCGGAACACGCTGTCATAGCGCGCCAATTCCGCGTTGGCGGCCAGATGCGCGTCCATCACGCTGTCTTCGATCCGGTTCAGCTCCAGCGTGAAGAACACCAGCGGCGTGGTGGAAATGGTCACCTTTTCCTGGCAGTCGGACAGGAAGGCCGCGCGGTCGGCGTCGGTGGTCAGCTGGTAATAGCGCAGCCCCGCAAAGGACATGATGCGGCCGGCGATGTTGTTGATCTTCTCGTTGCGCTGCACGCAGGTCAGCAGGCCGTCCGCATCCAGATCCGCCAGCTTGCCCTCGTAATCGGCGGCAAAGGCGGCGCATTCCTGCTCCAGCCACTCCAGGTCGCGGGCCAGTTCAGGGGCGTCCTCTGAGGTGTAGAGGTCGCTGAGGTCCCATTCCGGCAGATCGCCGAGGCCGCCGGAGCCGGCTGTGGCGTTTGCGTCGCGGACGGGGAAGGGAAGCTGGAACATGGGGGCTCCTGTCATGAGAAATGCTTTGACCCAACATCTAAGGGCGGGCTTGCGGGATCACAAGCAGCCGTATGCGGAGGCGGGAGAGAATGGCACATACAGGTAAGGGGCGCGTAAACGGGGCGTGCGCAGCCCGCGCAACGGGGGCAGCCGGGGGTCAGCGGCTGTGCTGATCAAACAGGCGGCACATGCTGGAAAACACATGGGCGCGGATTTCCGGGGCTTCCATCATCACCTCATGCTGGGCGCCCTTGATCAGGTCCAGTTCGCCGCCGGGCCAGCGGGCCATGCGGTCGTGGACCGCCTCCGGGCTGACGATTTGCTCGTCACTGCCCAGAAAGGTGATGCAGGGCAGGGCGGGTGAGGGCATCGCCGCCAGTTCAGCGCATTCCTGCAGGCTGACGCGCAGCCATTGGATGGTAGGTCCGCCGAGCACCAGATCCGGCTGTGCCGCCAGCTGGGCGTGCATCATCCGGTACATCTCCGGGTCGGTGGTCAGTGTGTTGCCCTCAAACGGGGTGATCTGCACGTATTGGTCCAGTGCCGTGGTCGGCAGCAGTTTCTGCTCGAGCCGCAGGTAGGGGGCAACGCTGCCCAGAAGGTTGGCAAGGGGGCGCATCAGCGGCGGGATCAGGATTCCCCACATCGGACCGGTGAAGCAGCAGGCGTTCACGTCCAGGCCTTCGTTCAGGGCTCGCAAGCCGATGGCTCCGCCCATCGAATGCCCGACAAGGTGCCAGGGCTGCGGTAGCTTCAGCTGCGCCGCCAGGCTGGTCAGCGCCTTCACATCCTTCTGGAAATCGGTGAAATGGCCGACGTGGCCCAGCCGCCGTTCAGCCAGCATCCGGTCGGACAGGCCCTGGCCGCGCCAGTCCACGGTGAGGGTGGCATAGCCGCGGGCGGCAAACTCCGCCGCAGCAAGGCCGTATTTTTCGATATATTCGGTGCGCCCGGGGAACAGCAGGACAGTGCCCTTTGCCTCCCCGTCCGGGTGCCAGTGGCCTGCGCGGATGCGCAGGCCATCAGAAGTGTGCGCCCAGTGGGCCGCTCCGCCTGCCGGCCCCTGCGCGATCTCCGCGAACAGGGGGGCAGGCTGCAGCTCCACCGGGGCGCCGTCCATCAGGCGAGCGCCGAGGCGAGCTGCATCGCCGTGCCCATGTCGCCGTCAATGGTCAGCTTGCCGGACATGAAGGCCGCGGTGGGGTTCAGGTCGCCCTCCAGGATCGACTGGAAAGTGTCGGCATCCGCGCTCATGGTGACATCGGCTTCTTCGTCGGCGACGCGGGCACCGGAGCTGTCCAGCATGATGGCGCCCAGGCCTTCGATCTGGAACTTGGCGGTGGACGCGAACTCGCCTGCATCCAGTTTGCCGTTCAGGGCCTCAGCCGCCTGCTCAAGGGTAACGCTCATCTTGATCCTCAATCTGTTGGGCGCGTGTATAGCACAAACCTGTGAAGCCATAGCAGCTAATACTGGTAAATGCAGCGCGCAGGATTACACTGGGGGCATCATGGTGGCAAATTTCCCAAAGCTCAAAGCTATCGTGGCGGCAACGGCGGCTGCAATCACGCTGGGCCTGCCCGCGGTTTGCGCGGCACAGCAGCTTTCCGCAGATGTGCTGCTGCAGGACCTGGCGCAGTCCGAAGCGTCCGAGGCGGCGGCGATCGACCGTGAACTGCAGGCGCTGTGGGCCAAGAGCGGCTCTCCGGCGATGGACCTGCTGCTGCGGCGCGGGCGCGACGCGATGGAACGCGGTGACCTGCAGGAGTCGGTGGAGCATCTGACCGCGCTGACAGATCATGCACCGGAGTTCGCCCGCGGCTGGTACGAGCGCGCGCGGGTTTATTTCGAGATCGGGCTTTACGGGCCGTCGATTGCGGATCTGGAACGGTCGCTGGCGCTGAATCCCCAGGACTACAACGCGATCTATGCGCTGGGCGTGGTGTTTGAGCAGTTCAGCCAGCCAGAGCGTGCCTATCAGGCCTACCAGCGCGCCAAGGCTATACATCCGCACCACGAGGAAGTAAGCAGCGCCCTCGAACGTCTGAAGCCCTCGATCGAGGGCAGGGAACTGTAAGCCCCTTTGGGGCGCGGGGGCTGAAGATATGGCAAGCGCATCGCGGATCGTGGCCGTCCTGGGCCCGACCAATACCGGCAAAACCCATTACGCCATCGAACGGATGCTGGGCTACCGCACCGGGGTGATGGGGTTTCCGCTGCGCCTGCTGGCGCGAGAGGTCTATGACAAGGTTGTCGCTGCGCGCGGGCCATCCGTAGTGGCGCTGGTCACCGGGGAGGAGCGGATCGTGCCGCCGCGGGCGCAGTACTGGATCTGCACGGTGGAGGCGATGCCCGAGGGCATGGGCTGCGACTTCCTGGCCATCGACGAGATCCAGCTTTGCGCCGACCCTGAGCGCGGCCATGTCTTCACCGACCGGCTGCTGCGCGCCCGCGGCACGCTGGAGACGCTGTTCCTGGGCGCCGACACCATGCGCGGTCCGATCTCGGCATTGGTGCCGGGCGTTGAATTCGTCCGCCGCGAGCGGATGTCCGATCTGGTCTACGCGGGTTCGAAAAAGATAAGCCGGATGCCGCCCCGTACTGCTATCGTCGGGTTTTCGGTTGATAATGTCTATGCGATTGCCGAGCTGATCCGGCGCCAGAAGGGCGGTGCGGCGGTGGTGATGGGCGCGCTGTCCCCGAGGACGCGCAACGCACAGGTGGCGCTCTACCAGAATGGCGAGGTCGACTACCTGGTCGCGACCGACGCCATCGGCATGGGCCTTAACCTCGACATCGACCATGTGGCGTTCTCCTCTACCGTCAAGTTCGACGGCCGCCGGATGCGTCCCTTGGCCCCCAATGAGCTGGCGCAGATCGCAGGCCGCGCGGGCCGCGGCATGAGCCACGGCACCTTCGGTGTCACCGGCGACGCACGGCCGCTGGACGACGGCACCGCCTCGGCGATCATGAACCATCAGTTCACACCGCTGAAGAAACTGAACTGGCGGTCTGCGGACTTGCAGTTCGGCACCGTTGAGGCGCTGATCAACGCACTCGAATCAAGCCCGTCGAACGAGCACCTGACCAAGGCGCGTGAGGCGGATGATCTGGGGGCGCTGAAAATGCTGTCGCGGGAATCCGCCGTTATTGCCCGCACCACCAATGCGCAATCGGTGAAACTGCTGTGGGATGTCTGCCGGATTCCGGATTTCCGCGGCATCAGCCATGCCGAGCATGCCTCGCTTCTGGGGGTGATTTTCGAGCATCTGCACGGCGGCGGGGTGGTGCCGGACGACTGGATGGCCCGCCAGATAAAGCGGATTGACCGCACCGACGGAAACATCGACACATTGTCCAAACGTCTGGCATTTATCCGGACGTGGACATATGTCGCGCAGCGGAATGGCTGGCTGCGTGACGAAAGCCATTGGCGCGGGGAGACGCGCGCTGTAGAAGACAGGTTGTCGGATGCTCTGCACGAGCGTTTGACTCAGCGATTTGTGGACCGGCGCACGTCTGTGCTGTTGCGGCGGCTCAAACAGAAGGAGGCCCTTTTGGCCGAAGTGAATGACAAGGGTGAAGTGACGGTCGAAGGCGAATTCGTCGGCCGTCTGGAGGGGTTCCGGTTCAGCCCGGACAAAGCTGCGCAAGGCACTGAGGCGAAGGCCCTCAAAGCGGCATCGCTGCAGGCTTTGGCGCCGCAATTCCATCTGCGTGCGGACCGGTTCTATAACGCGCCCGACACAGAGATCGATTTTACTGAGCAGGGCGGCCTGATGTGGGGCGAGCATGCGGTGGGCAAGCTGGTTGCCGGCGCCGACGCGCTGAACCCGCAGATCGAGGTCTTCGTCGATGACGCGGCCGGGCCGGATGTTGCCCAGAAGGTCGAGCGCCGTCTGCTGCATTTCATCACCCGCAAGATCAACGCGCTGTTCGAGCCGCTGTTGAACCTGCAGAAGGACGAAGAGCTGACCGGCCTGGCGCGCGGTTTTGCCTTCCGCATGGTCGAAAACCTCGGCGTGCTGCCGCGTGCAGGCGTGGCGCAGGAGGTCAAGGACCTGGACCAGGACGCCCGCGGCGCGCTGCGCAAGCATGGCATCCGGTTCGGCCAGTTCACCATCTTCATGCCGCTGTTGCTGAAGCCCGCGCCGACCCGTCTGCGCCTGGTGCTGTGGTCGCTGGCAAATGGCCTGCAGGACTTCCCCGAGGCGCCGCCTCCGGGCCTGGTCACCGTGCCCTCCATCAAGGACGCGCCCGAAGGCTATGACACCATGTCCGGCTACCGCGCCGCCGGCGAGCGGATGATCCGCATCGACATGCTGGAGCGCCTGGCCGATATGCTGCGCAGTGAAGACAGCCGCGGCGGCTTTGAAGCCAAGGCTGACATGCTGTCGATCACCGGTATGACACTGGAGCAGTTCGCCGACCTGATGCAGGGGCTGGGCTACAAGGCCGAGAAGGGCGAACGCGAGAAGGTGAAGCCGGCTGCGGCGGAACCGGAAGCGAAACCTGCCGAGGCGGCTGAGGAAGCACCCGCTGCGGAAGAACCCGCCGTGGAAGCTCCGGCTGAAGAGGCTGCTGCAGAAGCGCCGGAAGCTCCGGCGGCAGCTGAAGTTGAGCCCGCACCTGCGGACGACGCGGCTGAAGCCAAGGCTGAGGCAGATCCTGAGGTCGAGGTGTTCTTCACCTTCACCTGGGGCGGCAACCGCGGCGGACGCCAAGGCGGCGGCCAGCGCCAGCAAAACCGCCGTCCGCAGGGCGAAGGCAAGCCAGGCGGCAAGGGCAAGCCGCGCGGCGCCAAGGGCGGCGACCGCGGCAAGCCGGGACGCAAGGGCGGCCCGCGCCAGGATCAGGGCGCCAAGACCTACTCCTCGCGTCCTGCCAAGAAGGAAAAGCAGATCGACCCGGACAACCCCTTTGCCGCAGCGCTGATGGGGCTGAAGCAGGGCGATTGATCCTGCCATGGCCGAAGGGACGCCGAAGATCCGCATCGACAAGTGGCTGTGGCATGCTCGGTTTTTCAAAACCCGCAGCCTGGCCGCCAAACAGGTCAGCGCGGGCCATGTGCGCCTCAACGGCACTAAGGCACTGAAACCGGCTCAGAACGTCGCTCCGGGCGACGTTCTGACCTTCGCTCAAGGCAAAGTGATCCGCGTGGTGCGGGTGGAGGCCATCGGCGAACGCCGCGGCCCGGCCCCGGAGGCCCAGGCGCTGTACTTCGACATGACGGAAAAGCAGGAAAAAGTTCCGGCCAATCCGAAGTTCGAGGGAAAAGGCCGCCCGGACAAAAAAGCCCGCAGGGCGCTTGATCTTACCCGCAAGCCCGAGGGCTTTTGACGCCTTGAAGTGCAGCCGCGTCTGGATTAGCTAGGCGCAAACGGAAAACAGGACTCGGTACAATGACCTATGTCGTGACGGAAAACTGCATCGCCTGCAAATACACCGACTGCGTCGAGGTATGCCCGGTGGACTGTTTCTACGAGGGTGAGAACACGCTGGTCATTCACCCGGATGAATGCATCGACTGCGGCGTCTGCGAACCGGAATGCCCGGCGGACGCAATCCGCCCGGATACCGAGCCGGATATGGACAAATGGGTCGAGTTCAACCGCAAATATGCCGAGCTGTGGCCGGTGATCGTGTCCAAGAAGGATCCGATGCCGGGCTACGAGGAGCGGGACGGCGAAGAGGGCAAGATGGAGAAGTATTTCTCCGAGGCGCCCGGCGAAGGCGGCTGATTCTCTGCCGCGCGCGATAATGCCGCATTTGTGCGGAAAACCGCCGTATTGCTTCAGGTTTTCACGGAGCCTTGCCAGCAGGCCGCCTTTCGGGCGGCCCTTTTTTATGATATACTTAGCGGACAATAGACATAAACAATCGGAGTCCGCCCCCGGTGCGCCGTAGCAGTGGCGTGCGTGATGGGCGGTATTTCTGCGGAGAGAATGTCCTGGGGGCCGGTCAAAATCTTCTGACCGGGACCTGGCGTTTTGTTCGCCATAGTGCCGGTGCCGCCCGGCTCATGAGTGAGGAAGAACCTGTATGACCAAGTCGAAGAAGCTCGAATTCCGCCCCAATGATTACGTGGTCTACCCGGCGCATGGCGTCGGCCAGATCATCTCGATCGAGGAGCAGGAAGTGGCGGGCTTTGCGCTGGAGCTTTTCGTGATCACCTTTGAAAAGGACAAGATGACCCTGCGGGTGCCGACCAACAAGGCAACCGAAGTAGGCATGCGCTCGCTGAGCTCGCCGGACGTGATTGCCCAGGCGATGAAGACGCTCAAGGGCAAGGCCAAGGTGAAGCGCGCCATGTGGTCGCGCCGTGCCCAGGAGTATGAGCAGAAGATCAACTCGGGCGATCTGATCTCAATCGCCGAGGTGGTGCGTGACCTGCACCGCACTGACGACCAGCGCGAGCAGAGCTATTCCGAGCGCCAGCTGTACGAAGCCGCGCTGGAGCGCCTCACCCGCGAAGTGGCCGCTGTCTCCGGCAATGACGAAATCGCTGCCGCCAAGCAGGTGGATGAGGTTCTGACCTCCCGCGCTGCCTGATCCCTGCGCAGATCCAGGATTGAAGGGCCGTGCCCGCAAGGGTGCGGCCCTTTTTTCAGGTTGGGGCGGCTTAGCTGCAGATGGCCACCAGGATGAGCAGGCCGCCGATCTCGGCCGCTTGCTGGGATGCGCCCAGGATGTCGCCGGTCTGGCCGCCGATCTTGGCCTTGGCCAGCGCGCCCAGCCCGGCGGCAGCAGCCCCCATCGCCAGCGCCGCACCAAAGGCCGCACTGCCGATCAGCGGCAGCGACAGAACAAGGGCCAGCCCGGCGGCGAGCAGGCAGGGCAGGGCGCGGGGACGGCCCACGGTCTGCGACAAGCCGGCGGACCGGGCGTTCGGCAACACGGCCATCAGCGCGGGCATCACCGCCCGGCTCAGCATTGCCAGCGCCAGCAGCGGCCAGACGCCGGCAACCGCAAACAGCGCTGTCAGAGCGCTCCAGCGCAGGCTGAAGCCCAGGATCAGCGCAATCACCCCATAGGCGCCAATGCGGCTGTCCTTCATGATGTCCAGCCGCCGCTCGCGGCTGAAGCCGCCCCAGAGGCCGTCTGCGGTGTCGGCCAGCCCGTCCTCATGCATCGCGCCGGTCAGCATCACCTGAACAGCCAGCGCCAGCCCAGCGGCCACCGTTTCGGGCAGGCCGGCTGCAAGCGCCAGCGCGGCCAGCAGCGCTGCGGGAAGGGCGACTGCCAGCCCTGCCAGCGGAAACGCCCAGACCGCCTTGGCCTGGCGCTGGAACGCCTCCGGCGGCAGGTGCGGCAGCGGCAGCCGGGTCAGCAGCACCAGTGCCAGCAGGATGTCTTTTGCCTGGATGTCGTTTTTTTGCATTTGCGGGCCTATTGCAGTGCTTGCGGCGGGGCGGTCAGCGGGTAAACAGGGTCAATCCGCTTTATCCGCGTCCACCACTCAGATGCAACGAGGCTTTCACATGCTGCCAGAGCTTTCCTCCCTTGATGATTTCCGCGCCGCACTGTCTGGCGCGCCCGCGCAGGACCAGACGGCCGCGGCTGGCGCGGCGGCACGCAATGGCCAGCTGACGAAACCGCCGGGAGCGCTGGGGCGGCTGGAGGATCTGGCGATCTGGTACGGCGGCTGGCGCGGCAGCGACCGGCCTGAAATCACTGCGCCTCAGGTGATTGTCTTTGCGGGCAACCATGGCGTGATGGCGCAGGGGGTTTCCGCCTTCCCGGCAGAAGTGACCGCGCAGATGGTGATCAATTTCGAACACGGCGGCGCCGCGGTCAATCAGCTGGCCAAACTGGCCGGCGCCCGCATGGATGTGCATGCGCTGGAGCTGGACCGCCCGACCGCCGATTTCACCCAGGTGCCGGCGATGAGTCAGGACGACCTGCTGGCGGCGCTGAAGGCCGGCTGGGATGCGGTCGACCCAAGCTCGGATCTGCTGGTGGTCGGCGAAATGGGCATCGGCAACACCACGCCCGCTGCGGCGCTGGCCTGCGCCCTGTTCGGCGGCGCGGCAGCGGATTGGACCGGCCGCGGCACCGGCGTCGATGATGCGGGGCTGGCAAACAAGACCCGGGTGGTGGGCGAGGGCGTGGCACTGCACCGGGAGGCGATCCGCGACGGGCTGGATGCCCTGGCCTGCCTGGGCGGGCGTGAGATTGCCGCCATGGCCGGAGCGATTGCTGCCGCCCGGGTGCTGCGCATCCCGGTCATTCTGGACGGTTACATCTGCTGCGCAGCAGCGGCTTGCCTGCTGCAAACCGCAGACGGGGCGCTGGACCACACGGTTGCGGGCCACCAGAGCGCCGAGAGCGCCCATCCGGCGCTGCTGGCGAGACTGGGCAAGGAGCCGCTTTTGTCGCTGGGGCTCCGCTTGGGGGAAGGGTCCGGCGCGGCGCTGGCAATCCAGGTGCTGAAAGGCGCTGTTGCCTGCCACAGCGGCATGGCCACCTTTGCCGAAGCAGGGGTGTCGGACGGCTGACCCTTCCAGCTTTCAGGCTCTGCATGAAAGTAAGCCCCGGCCTGTGCCGGGGCTTTTTCATTCTGCGGCTTCCGAGGATCTCTTCCGCTTGCGTTCGGCCATCTCGAAGATTGCGCTTTCGATGGCTTTCTCCAGCTCTCGCGCGCGGTCGATATAAGCGGGGTTTTGGCTGGCGGGCACGCCCGGTATCCAGTGCTGCGCCAGATCGCGCAGGTTCTGGCGGTCATGGTTGTAGAAGGTCTGGGCAGCCTGTGCGGCCTCGTATTCGCTGAGGCCGACGTTCTCCAGCACATAGCGGCCGGCGCGGACAGAGCTGTCGAACAGCTCGCGCACGATGTCGTCGGCGCCGGCCTGGTACAGCTCGTACACGTGGTTGCGGTCCTTGGCGCGGGCGATGATGTGCAGGTCGGGATAGGCGCGGCGCACATAGGAGACCATCTTGACCACGCCCTCAGGGTCATCCAGTGCCACCACAAACACCTTCGCCTTTGCGATGCCCGCGGCCTTCAGCAGCTCGGGCCGGGTTGGGTCGCCCAGGAAGCTTTTAACCCCGAAGCGGCGCATCAGCTGCACCGCCTCCATATCGTGGTCCAGCACCACGGTCTTGAAGCCGCTGGCCTGCACCAGCCGGTTGACGATCTGTCCGAACCGGCCGATGCCCGCGATGATCACCGGGCCTTCCTCGTCGATCTCATCCGGTTCAGGTTCTTGCAGCGGTTCGCCCATGCGCTTGGACAGCAAGTCATAGGCGATGAACAGCAGCGGGGTGATCAGCATCGACAGGGCGATCACCAGCAGCAGTTTTTCCGACAGCGCCGCCGGCAGGACGTTGAGCTGGGTGGAAAACGCCAGCAGCACGAAGCCGAATTCGCCGGCCTGCGCCAGGCTGAGGGTGAACAGCCACAGCCGCCGCCGGCGCAGGCCAAAGGCGCGGCCGACAACAAACAGCACTGCGCCCTTGGCAAAGATCACCAGGAGCGCCAGGCCGATCAGGTCGCCGGGGTCGGCCAGGAACTGGCGGTAGTTGATGCCCGCGCCCACGGTGATGAAGAACAGGCCGAGCAAAAGCCCCTTGAAGGGGTTGAGGTCGCTTTCCATCTCGTGCCGGAATTCGGAGTTGGCCAGGACCACACCCGCCAGAAAGGCGCCAAGCGCCGGCGACAGGCCGACCAGGGTCATCACAAAGGAGATGCCGACCACGATCATCAGCGCCAGCGCGGTGTACATCTCCCGCAGGTTGGAGGCGTGGATGAAGCGGAACAGCGGCCGGGTCAGGTAGATACCAGCCAGAATGATAAAGGCGATCGCAGCCAAAGTGACCAGCGCCACCGCCCAGCCCGGCAGCCCGTCGACCAGCGACAGCGAGCCGTGACCGCCTCCATGCCCTCCTACGCCCTCGCGGCTGATAGAACCGTCGGCGGAGAATTGCGGGATGGCGTAGCTGCCCAGAAGCGGCAGGAAGGCGAGGATTGGAATCACCGCGATATCCTGCGTCAGCAGCACCGAGAAGGCGGCGCGGCCGCCGCCGGTTCGCATCAGCCCCTTTTCCGACAGAGTCTGCAGCACGATCGCGGTCGAGGACAGCGACAGCGCCAGACCCACCGCCAGGCTGACATGCCAGGGCTGGTCCATGGCCATCGCGGCGCCCATCAGGACAACGGTGGACGCCGCCACCTGCATGCCGCCCAGACCGATCAGCTTGTCCCGCATCGCCCAGAGCGCGCGGGGTTCCAGTTCCAGCCCGATCAGGAACAGCATCATCACCACGCCAAACTCGGCAAAATGGCGCAGATCCTCCGTCTCGGCGCCGGTCAGCCCCAGCACCGGGCCAATGGCGATGCCGGCCGCGAGATACCCCAGCACCGAGCCAAGCCCGAGACGTGCCGCCAGCGGCACCGCGATGACCGCGGCGCCGAGGTAAATTGTTGCCTGATAGAAAAACTCTTCCATAGAACAGGTATCGCAAGCCTGGCCGGGCCTTGGCAATGGCTTTCCCGGCCGGGCGGCGCGGTTATGGCCTCAGGGCGCCTGCTGAATGGTTACTGCTCAAGCATCCGGATGTCTTCGCTGAGCTTGCCGATCCGGTCCAGCCGCCGGGAGATCCGTTCCTGGAAACCGCCAAGCTGGTCGATGATGTCCGCCAGGGTTTCGCCGGAATCGGTGAGCCGCGCGCTTTCGATCTTAAGCAGCACCCGGGTGGAGCTGAGGCCCAGGAAGTGGCGGTGCATGATCTGGCAGGCGGCGGTGATACGCGCGGCTTCCTCATCCACCTCCTTCATGCCGTCCTCGGACCGCTTGACCTGTTCTTTCACCAGCTCGCTCAGAATCTCGCGTTCTTCCTCCATATCGGAGTGCCCCAGGTCACGGCGTTCTCTTTGCAGCTGGTTGTCACATTCAATCAGCACGCGCGCCATGCCCTCGACGAACAGGCTGTCATTCACCGAGGATTTGATCTTGGCGAAATTGCTGTTCTCGCCCATCACATGGGCGCCGAACCAGTCCGACATCTGCCGCGACATGGCGCCGTAGTTCTGCGACAGGACAGTGACCGGCCCGCCAGAGGGTTCGATGCGCGAGGCCAGAACCCGCAGATTGTGCGGAATGGTGTGCATGGCATCAAAGTCGGTGATCAGCCCCGCCGTTTCCTCCGCCAGGGTTTCGGCATCCTGAAGCATGCTTGTCAGTTCTAGTATCCGGGCGTGCTGCTGGTTGCCCAGGCCCTTGTCCCGCGCGATCAGCTCCTGGCTGAGGGCGTGGGCGGCAAATTGATGGTAATCTTCGTAGCCCTGGCTTTTGAGCCAGTCGAGCAGGTACTGGGCGCTCTCCTCCGGCTTGATGCCCTCGTCCTTTTCGCGCTTCAGCATTTTGGAGTAGAGGCCGCGCACCTCGTCGAACAGCTTGCTGCTGGGCTTGATGCGGGCGGACAGATAGCCGTCCTGGCAGGGCACCACCACGGCAAACACCCAGTAATACAGCCCGTCCTTGGCCTTGTTCTTGACATAGGCGCCGATGCTTTCGCCGCGCTGGATGGTGTCCCAGAACAGCGAGAACACGCCCTTGGGCATGTCCGGGTGGCGGATCACCTTATGCGGTGCGCCGACCAGCTCCTCCCAGGCGTAGGCGCCGACACGGCGGAACACGTAGTTGCCGGCTTGGATCACACCCCGGCTGTCGGTTCGGGAAAAAAATACCTCGTTGAGGCCAAACGGAGCCTCGCCGCTGGTTGGACGGGTTTCAACGCGGCGGTCTACAAAGGACACGGAAAAGTTCCACTTTAGGTTACAGGAGTCGTTGCCGCACCTTTAGGTGAAAATCCTTCCTGCTTGGTTAAGTCGGCAGCGGCGCGTCGCGTTTTAAGTGTGCCATCACGATCTGGCTCTGGACCCTGGCAACGCCGGGGTGAGGCAGCAGAATCTCGTGGATCAGCGTGTTCAGCGCTTGCAGGTCCGTGCAGTAGACACGCAGCAGGTAATCGGCTTCGCCGGTCATGGTCCAGGCTGAGGTGATTTCCGGCTGGCTGGCCACCAGCCTCGCGAATCCCTTGGACTGTTCCGGACCGTGGCTGCTCAGATGCACCTGCACGAATCCCTGAACCGCCAGTCCCAGTTTGGCCGGGTTCAGCCGGGCGGCGTAGCCTTCGATATACCCCTCGGCCTCCAGCCGCTGCCGTCGCCGCCCGGCTTGGCTTGGCGACAGATTCAGTATTTCACCCAGTTCCTGCGCCGTGAGATGGGCATTTTTCTGCAGAGCTGCGAGCAGTTTCGTGTCGGTCGGGTCAAGCATGCGTGATTTTTCCTCCAAGGCCGACTTTGGCGCGCATACCACGCGTATTTCAAGGGTAGCGTGCGAAACTATGCGGAAAACCTGCAGCGGATATGCGGTATTCTTGATTCAAGAATTCACATTGTCCCCACATCGCATGAAGGAGACGCGCAATGGGTCCGTTCCCGCATAACGCACCGAAATCCGAAATCACCCCGGAAAACCCGGCCGGCACCGATGGCTTTGAATTTGTTGAGTTTGCCAGCCCGGAGCCGGAAGAACTGCGGGCCCTGTTCACCCGCATGGGCTATGAACTGGTGGGCCACCGCAAGGACCAGCCGCTGGTGGAACTGTGGCAGCAGGGTGATGTGACTTACATCCTGAACGCCGACCCGGAGAGCTTTGCCGCGAAATTCGTGGATGAGCACGGCCCCTGCGCTCCGGCCATGGGCTGGCGCGTTGCAGACGCGCAAAAGGCCTTTGAGCACGCGGTTGCCAAAGGCGCCGAGGCCTATGAAGGCCCGGGCAAGGTCATGAATGTGCCCGCGATCAAGGGCATCGGCGGCTCGCTGATCTACTTCATCGACCAGTATTACGACACCTCGCCCTACAACACCGAGTTCGAATGGCTGAAGCAGTCCAAGCCGCGCGGTGACGGTTTCTATTACCTCGATCACCTGACCCACAATGTCTACAAGGGCAACATGGACAAGTGGTTCAAGTTCTACGAGGAGCTGTTCAACTTCAAGGAGATCCGCTTCTTTGACATCCAGGGCAAATTTACCGGTCTCTTCAGCCGTGCGCTGACCTCGCCCTGTGGCCGCATCCGGATCCCGATCAACGAGGACCGCGGCGAAACCGGGCAGATCGTGTCCTATCTGAAGAAGTACAACGGCGAAGGCATTCAGCACATCGCGGTTGGTACCGAGGATATCTATGCCAGCACCGACGCAATTGCCGACAAGGGCCTGAAGTTCATGCCCGGCCCGAATGACACCTATTACGAGATGTCCAAGGAACGGGTGCAGGGCCATGACGAGCCGCTGGACCGGATGAAAAAGCATGGCATCCTGATCGACGGCGAAGGCGTGGTGGACGGCGGCGAGACCCGCATCCTGCTGCAGATCTTCTCGAAAACCGTGATCGGGCCGATCTTCTTCGAGTTCATCCAGCGCAAGGGTGACGACGGCTTCGGGGAAGGCAACTTCAAGGCGCTGTTTGAATCGATCGAGCGCGAGCAGATTGAAAGCGGCGAGATCCAGGCCGCGGAATAAGCGGTAACAAAGAACCTGACTGCGCCGGGTCTGCCATGCAGGCCCGGCTTTTTGATGGCCGGGTTGTTTCCGGTGAGGACGGGCCGGGAGGTGAGCTGCTAGCAGCGCCTCGAGCTCAAAGGGTCAATTTAGCCGGATACGGCTGCAAGAGGGAAGCTATCCGGTTGCCTAGCTCTTGGGCATTGTCAGGGTGCGGTTGCGGCCGCCTTTCTGGTACTGAAGCTGGCTCTCGCCAATTGCGATTACCTTGCCGCCGTCGATGCGGTCGCCGACCTGCAACTTTTTGTAGCGGCCCGAAGGCAGGCGCACCAGCGCGCGTCGGTTGGCAGCGGTGCCATAGACACCGATCAGGTTCAGCTTGCGCAGGTTGATGGCGTTGTTGACGGTGGCGCGGCGTGCGACGGAGGCGGTGGTCGGAATAGGCGGCGGCGCCGCAACTGCGGCGGCCGGAACGGCGGTGGCGGTCTGCACCTGGTTCTGCGCGTTGCGGCGGGCGCGGTCGACCAGATTGGCGAAATTGGCGGGACGGCCGCGCGGCACAACCGACGACGCGATAGCCTGCGCGGTGACCGGCAGTTCTTCCTCCTCTGCCGGTTTCAGGCTGGCCGGGCGCTTGCGGGGGCGCAGGCTGGCCAGTTCTGCGCGGCTGAGGCCGCCGTTCTGGGCCCGTTCCACTTGTTCGGCCAGATCCGCAGGCCGGGCCTTGGGGCGTTTGCGCGACAGCACCTGGTTTCGCGCCGCTTCCTCCGCCAGCGCCTCAGCTGCGGGATCGCTGCGCTCCGGCGCGGGCGGCGGGACCTTTTGCGGGCGGCCAAGGTAGACGGTGATGCCATCAGGGTTGAGCGCCCCTTCTGGTGTTGCTCTGACGAGGCCGCGCTCGTCCAGGTCAAAAGCAGCCCCTGCTGCTGCAGGGGACGCAATGGCGCCCGGCTCCTCATCCGCGGCATAGGTTTCCGGGTGCGGCAGCGCCACGGCGTCGGCGGCAATTTCAGAATGGTCGACCGAGGCGGTGTACAGCTCGTCCAAGCCGGGTGCCGCAGGGATTTCGTCAAGCTCCGGCGCCACCGGCCAGACACCTGTTGCTGCATAGCGGGCAGCCTGGGCCAGCTCGTCCAGCGGCTCCGTTTCAGTGGTTTCAGCTGCACCGGGCTGCAAGGTGTCCGGGTCCAGGAATGCCGTGTCCGTTCCTTCTTCCGGAGGCTCGACGCCGTCGGCAGCGGCTTCATCCTCTGCCGTTGGGACCCCATCCGCGCCAGCAGGGGCGGTCAGCGCAATTTCGCCGATTTCGCGGATGCCCGGATCAGGCTGATCTGCCAGCACGCTGACTTGCGGCGCGATTTCCTCTGTGCGGCTGCCGGTCCCGGAAGCCGCTGCCGATGCGGTTTCACCGTTAGGAGCTTCCCCAGAGCTGATCGCCGTGGCGGGGGGCAGGTCGCTGTCTGAGGCCGGGCGGGCGGCAAAGAGACCATCCTCGCTGAACAGCGCCCAGACCGCAGCAGCGGCGAGGAGCAGAAGCACGAAGGCGGTTAGGGCAAGGCCAAGATGCCGGGGCTTGCCAGTGGTCGGCTTTTTGCGGACCGGGGGCGTCTCCTGCGGCGCTGCGGGAGCGGCAGGAGAGGGCGCGCGCAGGGCTGCGGGTGCGGGCGGGATGGTCCGCGGCTGTCCGGCTTTTTCCTCTGCCAAAAGCGCATTCGTTGCGGCCAGCGGTTTTGCCGGCTCCGGTTCCGCAGCCTGCGTGCCGGCGGCCGTGAGCGGAGCAGGGGCAGGCGGTGCTGCAGGTGAAGTCTTAGAGTCGGGGGCCTGCTGTGCGGTTCCAGTACCGTTGTCTGGCGCCGCACTCCGACGGCTGGTGAAACCTGCGAGGGCCGCCACCGCGGAATCCGGCACCGGGTCATCCCCTGGCGGTGCTACGGCGGGCGGCGCAGGCGGCAGCGGCTTGGGCGGCGCAGGCGGCAGGGTCTCCTGTGCGGGCGCAGGTTCCGCCGATGCGGGCGCCTTAGGGACAGCGGTGTTTTCTGCTTCCTGCAGGCTTGGCGTTTCCTGCTCTGCGGCAGGGGCGGGTTCTTTACCTTTTTCAGGCTCCGCCTGTGCCGCTGCATCAATAGCAGGAAGGTCCTGGGTCTCCGCTGCTGCCTCGGGGGCAGGGGCCTTGCCTGTGGAACTGTCTTCCGTCTCAGGCTCCGGGAATTGAAACGGACCGATCACCTTGACCAAGGTGGTATCGGGATCAACCTCGGTGCCGCGGATCATCCGGGTGGTGCCAAAGAATGGCTCGCCCTGGAAACCGCAGTCTTCCGGCGCGGCAACAAAACTGACCGGCCCGAAGCCGTGCTCCACCGCAAAGGTTTCTGCCTCATCAAGCGTTTCCAGTGCCACTGCCGCGACATGGGTAACACTGCCGCCGGCGCAGATGTCAAAGGCCAGTTCGTCCACCGAATATGGTGTCGCACCCTTCAGCGCGTGGCGAGCGGCGTCGATCCGATCGCCCGCGGGCAGGTCGCCGGTTTCGATGGTCAGGTAACGGATCTGGTCGTTGGGCAGGATCAGCTTGGAATAGATGCCTTCGGGTGCCAGCCGCAGGGCATCCTTGCGCATGGATGCGAGCGCTGCGGGCAGATCTTCAGTGTCAAAAGGCGTGCTGGCCACGCTCCGCCAGCCGTCCGGCGCGCGGTACAGAAGTTCTATGCCGTCAGCGGAAAAGAGAAGAGCGAAGGCCGGTTTCATGCTTTGGGTCAAACCATCCGAATCCATACTGCCCGGGGCCGCTGCCGCGTCCGGTGTTTTGCCGCGAACCTTAAAGCAGGAACCTGCCGAGTAAAAGGAAAAGACGGGGTGCACGCCTTGCGGGCGGCAGTTTGCCGTCCCCATGTAAAGGGCATTCGGAAAAGGAGCTTTTGAGCATGAAGGCAAAGAAACTTTTGGCAGCAGCGCTGATGCTGTCGATGAGCGCAGGCGCCCTGGCAGCAAGCGAGGCCGCGAACCCGCGGCAGATCACGGTCACCGGCGAAAGCACCCTGCAAGTGGCGCCCGAGCTGGCCACCATCTCCCTCGGCGTGACTGAGGAGGCAGAGGAAGCCGCCGCCGCCATGTCGGCGGTAGCAGAGGGAATGCAGGCCGTGATCGCGCGTTTGAAGGACGCGGGCATTGCCGCTGAGGACATGCAGACCCGGCAGGTATCCATGCAGCCGGTGTGGTCGCAGGACCGCTCCTACGACAGCGGCGGGCGGCGTGAGATCACCGGTTTTGAAGCCTCCAGCACGCTGATGGTGCGGGTCCGCGATCTTAGCGAACTGGGGCCGGTGCTCGACACGGTTCTGCAGGCTGGGGCGAACCGGTTCCAGGGGTTGAGCTTTGGTGTCAGTGATCCTTCAGCGGTTGCCGACCAGATCCGCGGCGAAGCGGTCAAGGATGCCATCCGCAAGGCGCAGCAGCTGGCAGAGGCCGCGGGCATGGAGCTGGGGCCGGTGCGCTCGATTTCCGAGCATGGCGGCAGCGGCGTCCGTCCGATGATGGCGATGGAGATGGCCCGCAGCGATGCGATGCCGATTGAGGCGGGGGAGCTGAGCTTTACCCACAACGTCTCGGTGGTGTTCGACATGACGGTGCCGGGCGGCGAATAACTGGAACGAAAAAAGGCCGGGCTGTATGCCCGGCCTTTCCATTCTTGAGGGCTGCGCGCGTCAGCCGCAGGCCTTGGCCAGCGCCTGGTCCAGATCGCGGATCAGGTCATCGGCATCCTCGATCCCGATCGACACCCGCACCACATTCGGGCTGGCGCCTGCGGCTTCCTGCTGCTCCGGCGTGAGCTGGCGGTGGGTGGTGGAGGCCGAGTGGATGATCAGCGAGCGGGTGTCGCCGAGGTTCGCGACATGGCTGAAGATCTCCAGCGAATCCACCAGCTTGATGCAGGCCTCGTAGCCGCCCTTGACAGCAAAGGTGAACAGGCCGCCGGTGCCCTTGGGGTAGCAGGCCTGGGCGCGCTCGTAGTAGGGCGAGGAGGGCAGGCCGGCATAGGTGACGTAATCGATGCGGTCGTCATTCTCGAGCCATTCGGCCACCTTGCGGGCGTTCTCGCAGTGCTTTTGCATCCGCAAGCTGAGGGTCTCGATGCCCATCAGCGTGTAATGCGCCGCCTGCGGGTTCATCGTCATGCCGAGGTCACGCAGCCCGATGGCGATGCCGTGGAAAGTATAGGCCAGCGGCCCGAAAGTCTCATGGAACTTGAGCCCGTGATAGGCGGTTTCCGGCTCCGACAGGGAGGGGAATTTGTCATTTGCAGACCAGTCGAACTTGCCGCTGTCGATGACGCAGCCGCCGGTCACGGTGCCATTGCCGGTCAGGTACTTGGTGGTTGAGTGCACCACCAGCGTCGCGCCATGCTCGATCGGGCGGCACAGGTAGGGCGTGGCAGAGGTGTTGTCGACGATCAGCGGGATGCCGGCGTCGTCGGTGATGTCGGCCAGCGACCGGATGTCGGTGACGTAGCCGCCGGGGTTGGCCACGGATTCGCAGAATACCGCGCGGGTGTTTTCGTCGATGGCTGCCTTCACCGCGTCCAGGTCGTCGGTGTCGACAAATTTCGCCGACCAGCCGAAGCGCTTGATGGTCTGGCTGAACTGGGTGACAGTGCCGCCATACAGCCGGGTGGAGGCCACCACATTGCAGCCCGGCCCCATCAGCGGGAACAGCGCCATGATCTGCGCCGCATGGCCGGAGGAGCAGCAGACCGCGCCGACGCCGCCCTCAAGCGTTGCCAGGCGCTCCTGCAGCACTGCGACGGTGGGGTTGGTCAGGCGGGAATAGATGAAGCCGACTTCCTGCAGATTGAACAGCGCGGCGGCGTGTTCGGCATCGCGGAAGACGTAGGCGGTGGTCTGGTAGATCGGCGTCTGCCGCGCGCCGGTGGCCGGATCCGGCTTGGCGCCGGCGTGGATCTGCAAGGTGTCAAACCCATAGGTCGGGGCGTCGTTCATCATTATGTCTCCCTGAAAGGTCTTTCGTTCCGCGCGCACCACAGCATGGCCGCGCGCGGAAGGCAATCGCGCGAATGCCGCAGCAATAGGCCTCCGCCCTGCTGCACATCACGACCCCGGGCGCAACCCGGACGCGGAAATTTCAGGAGAGCTGCCCGGTTGAAACCTCAGGCACGGCCAACCGGCCGGTTCGACGTGCCTTCAGACTAGGATCCTTGGATCCTGCCCCTAGGTTCGCCCCATAAGGGACAGGCTGGCGCTACCGACGGTAGCACCTGGATTTTCGACCGAAACCGCTGGGGGAGCAGATGTACGTCCCCTTTGCCACTACCGTTTCTCCGGCGGCAGAGGTGTTCTCCAGCGCGCTGGCGCTGCTCAGGCTGAGCACACAGGCCAGAAGTGCGCCGCTGGCAAGCTTGAGGGAATAAAAAAATGCCGGCACACGCCGGGCAACCGCAGATACTGCGTACATAAACTGCACCTCGTCCTCATCGGCCCTTGGCAACTCTTTAATGCCGGAGCGGCATGTGGCAGCCAAACAGCCATTTCACGCGCTGCACGACCTGCGCAGCACCTGTTTTTTAGGTGCAACAGCGTTTTTTTTCAACGCAGCTGTGCGGAAATCCGCCTAAAATGCCCGCCTTTGTGCGGCGTCGCACAGGCAAAGAAATTGAAAATCAAAGGGTTCTTTGCCTTGCCTGCAGTTGCCGACAGGGGTGAATATCAGCTGGCGAGGCGCCTCCTCAAGGCCGGGTTCAAGACTAGTTTCCGGCGGTCTCGACTCGGATACGATGTTCTACCCGCCAGTCCGGAAGACCGAAACCGTTGGGCCACGGATAAACTTCCTGCTGGTTGAAATAGACGACGCCGGTCAGGGCCGGGTAAGCGCTTTTGTCTTGCCGAACGGTCTGCTCCCACCGGGCGACGTAAGCTTCATCCCCGGAATAGCCAAGTTCGGCCACCATGACAGGTTTGCCGTACTCCTTCACCCGCTCGTACCGGGGGGCGAAGATATCATCGAAACTCATGTCTCCGCCTTTGTAGATCTGTTCCCATGGCTGCAGGCCGAAGACTGATAGGCCGATGATATCGACGTAGTCGTCGCCAGGGTAGTATTTGTTCAGGTTCTCATAGCCCAGCGGTGACCACATGACACGGATTTCCGGTGCTTTTTCCCGGCAGATGTCAATCATCCGCTTGAAGGCGTACACATAAGTTTCCGGCTGCCACTGCGCCCAGATGAACTGGCCGCTGTCATCGTCCATCTCCTGCGCCCAGCGGACGGTGACCTTGCTTTCGAACTCGTTCAGAACCTCGCAGATGGCGGCCATGTTGCTGTCGTAGGTGCCGTCCCGGATACCGCGGATCAGCCGCGCCGGCGTGTTGCGGGCATCGCGTGTCCAGGTCCAAGGTTCGATTGTGACCAGGACTTCGCGGTTGCGCTCCTTGGCGTATTTGTCGGCTTCAATCAGGGACTCCAGGAACAGGTCCTCCCACGGCAGGAAGAGATGTTCGACCTGAACGTTCTTTTCCTCTGAAAAATCGCCATTGGGATCATAAACACCGAATGGGAAATCGCCCGGGGGCGGCGGGAAGGATTGCAAGGCGGTTCCGAAAAAGGCTGCAGACACAGCAGCGGTGATGAGGATGTGCCGGTTTGGATGGGACATTGTCTACTCCGTCTTCTGCTGGAACAGGGCTTTTCCCGGCCATTCCAGGTTCACTTGGTAGGTAATGGTGCCCGGCGGGCCGAGACCCGCGCCAGACACGATGTACTTGGGGGTGTATGGGGAGAACACGCCGCTGCCGTATGACAGGGCATAAACGCTTTGGGCGCCCTGGCTGCCAAGCGCTGCTGCAATGACTGCGGCAAGCACCATGCTGGCCGTCGCCTGCAAGGCAGAGGCAAGCGGCCACCTGAACGGCGACAGATTGTTTTCACGCAGGTGCTGAACGGCAATCACGGTGAACAGCACTGTGTAGACAGCGGCATTTATCAGGCTGAGCACCACAAAACCTGCAGCTTGCTGCAAGTCCTGCACGAGCAGCGGCGGCAAGGCGGCGCCCAAGGCCAGCAGCAAATAGGGCAGCAGTACCCGCAGCGGTACAGGCGGCGCCGTGCCGCCGCCCTTTGGCGTCACCCGGAAGTCGACAAACCCGCCTTGCAGCTTGTCGGCGAAGGCAGCTAAGCAGCCGGTCAGTACCCAAGGCCATTGGGCGAAGGGAAATAGGGCCCTTTCCCAGCTAAGCACCTGGGCATCAGAAGGCCGCAGCGAACAGCGGGCTCGCATCCGGTATACAAAAATCAGCACTGCTACAGCAGAAGGAAGCGTGTGTAGAACGAAGCCCAGGAAGGTTACCCCGGCAAAACGGATATCGAAGAGAAGGGCGGTAATCGGGAAGAGGTAGACCATCACCATGAAAATTGCGAAAAACGGATACCAAAGCTGGCAAAACAAAAATTGAAAACGCAGGTGCCGCGGCAGCATTTTCAAGTAACGGGGCGTATAGCTCAGCAGCAGCGTTGTCAGGCTGCGCGACCACTGGAATTCCTGGGTGGCCAGATCAGCCATGCAGGCCGGGCCGGCGCCATGGGCGATGGCATTTGCGGCATGGGTGCCGCGCCAGCCCGCTGAATTCATCAGCATCGTGGTGGAATGATCCTCAGCCAGTTCCGGACCCAGGCCGCCTGCCTGTTTCAAGGCGCGGGTGCGCACCGCGTAATGCGAGCCTATGCACATCGGTGCCCAGTCGGCGCTGTAGCCAAGCTGGACGCCGCCATGAAACGGGGCTTCGGCAAAAAGCCGCATCCGGGCAGCCCAACTGCGGCCTGCATTGCTGCAGCAGATCGACGGGGCGCTGACGTAACCCGTGGCCGGGTCGTCGAAGCCCAGCACTATGGCTTCCAGATACCCGGGCTGGGGGACATGATCGGCATCAAGCTGGGAGACAATATCATAAGCCTCATAGCCGTACTGGTCGTAGAAATAGGCCAGATTGCCTTCCTTGCAGCGGGTTCTGCGCGGCCATTCTTTGCGATGGTACTCGGCAATTCCTTTCCGGGTTGAGATCCTGACGCCATGTGCCGCGCACCAGGCGCGGGTTGCCTCATCCGGATCTTCGTCCGCAAGCCAGGTGTCATGCGGCGGCGACTGCGCCAGCATGGCGGTCAGGGTCTCCTTGAGCACTGACAATGGTTCGGCCGGTGTTTTGGTGGTGATCATGGCTATCCGCAGCGGGCCTTGCAGCGCGGGCCGCGGACGGCGGCGGGTGCCGTTCAGAAAGAACAGCATGAAATATGCCTGAAGGAAGTAGAGCCAGAAGATTGCCAAGGAAACAAGGAGGTAGCGCCCGGTGCCGATGTTGTGACCGGGTTGCAGCCACCAGTGCCAGAAGTACCCGGCCGCCAGCAGCCACAGGGCAAACACAGCAACCGCTGCCCGGTCCAGACCGGGCCTGCAGCGGGCTGGTGCCCGGCTATTCCGCTGCTTGGCGCTCATGGCGTGCCTCTCTTGCGGCCGCCAGTCCGAACGACGGCGCCGCGTCCCTGATGATCTGCTCCAGCCCGGAGCGTTCAGTCCGGAAGCCCAGCGTTTCTTCCGCCAGGCCCGGATCCGCGGTCAGCGAGGGAGGATCTCCTGCGCGGCGCGGCGCCAGTTCATGCGGCACCGCTTTGCCCGTCACGCTGCGGATCGCCTCCAGGGCTTCAAAGATTGTGTGGCCGGTTCCGCTGCCCAGGTTCAGGGCTGTGCTGGAACCGCCTGCGGCCAGGTAATCCACTGCCAGAACATGGCCGCGGGCCAGATCGCTGACATGGATGTAGTCCCGCTCGCAACTGCCGTCCCTAGTGGGGTAATCCGTACCGAACACCTGCAGCGGCCCGCGCCGGCCTGAGGCCGCCTGCATCGCCAGCGGCAGCAAATGGGTTTCCGGATCGTGGCGTTCGCTCAGATCGCCCTCCGGGTCCGCCCCGGCGGCATTGAAGTAGCGCAGGGCTGCGAACCGCAGACCGTGCGCGGCGGAACAATCGCGCAGCATGTCCTCGCACATCAGCTTGCTGCGGCCATAGGGGTTGATCGGCGCCTGCGGCGTGTCCTCGCGGATCCGGCCGCATGCGGGGCTGCCATAGGTCGCGCAGCTGGAGGAGAACACGATCTGCTTTACGCCCGTGTCCAGGCACGCATTGATCAAAGAGATCATCCCGCCTGCATTGTTGTCATAATAGAAGGCCGGGCGTTCCACCGACTCTCCGACATAAGCTGAGGCGGCGAAGTGCATCACGGCCCTGATCCCGTGGCTGCGGATAGCGGCGCTCAGCCCAGCCTGGTTGCGCACATCGGCCTTTTCCAGCGGGCCCCATTTGACGGCATCCGTATGGCCGGTGCTGAGGTTGTCGAACGTGACAGGCAGGTAACCCGCCTGGTGCAGTGCCTTGCAGGCGTGACTGCCGATGAAGCCTGCGCCGCCTGTCACCAGTATGGGAAACCGCCCGGTCATCCGCGGACCGCCGCGGTCAAGTGGTCAGGCTCGTCCATCTCTGCCTGGAAGTAGCGGATTGTCTTGCGCAGCCCGTCCTCCAGCCGCACTTTCGGGTGCCAGCCGAGCTTCGACAGTGCTGCGCTGATGTCAGGCTTGCGCTGCTGCGGATCGTCCTTTGGCAGATCCATGAACACCACCCGCGATCCCGTGCCGGTCAGCTTGCAGACCTTCTTTGCAAGCTCCAGAACGGTGAATTCGCCGGGGTTGCCAAGGTTGACCGGCGCCGGGCTGGGGTCATTCAGTTCCATCAGCGCTTCGATTGCATCCAGCAGATCGTCGGCATAGCAGAAAGACCGCGTCTGCGCGCCGCTGCCGTACACGGTCAGATCCTCGCCCCGCAGCGCCTGGTTTATGAAATTGGACACCACACGGCCGTCCTGCGGATCCATGTAGGGGCCATAGGTGTTGAAGATGCGGCCAATCGAAATTTGCAGGCCGTAGCGGTGGTGATAATCATAAAACAGCGTTTCTGCAGCGCGCTTGCCTTCGTCGTAGCAGGCGCGCGGACCGAATGTGTTGACGCTGCCGCGGTAGCCTTCCGGCTGCGGGCTGATTTCGGGATCGCCGTAAATCTCCGAGGTGGAAGCCTGGAATACTTTGGCGCCCTTTTCCCGCGCCAGTTCCAGCGCGTTCATAGCGCCCATCACGCTGGTTTTGAACGTGTGGATTGGATCCAGCTGATACTTCGGCGGTGATGCCGGGCAGGCCAGGTTGAAGATCTGGTGCACCGGCCCTTTGACCTGGTATGGCGTCACGACGTCATGTTCGACAAAGCGGAAACGGCGATGGGACATCAGCGGCGTGATATTGCGCATCCGTCCGGTCTGCAGATTGTCCAGGCATATCACCTTGTGGCCTTGCTCCAGCTTGCGGGCGCAAAGCTGTGACCCAAGAAACCCTGCTCCACCGGTTACCAGAACCGTTTTCCGCATCGGCACGAACGGTTCTGCCTGCGCGTGGTTCGCATGCTTTTTTTCACTAGGCAGTGTCATGTACCTTACCCCCAATTGGTACTACACCGCAATTTGATCGTCGGGAAACCTGTCCCCTGAACAGCCGCCGCGCATGGCGGCGTTTCTTGCGTCAGCTGGTCGTGCATTAATGCTTATTCACCAGCGCCCCGGACAAACTTAATTGCGTTGCAACTTTCAATACACTGCCGGCCTCGCACCAAAACGATAGGCGCTTGGTTCTGGCCATCAAGCATAAGCCGCACCGCTAATACTTAATCGTGCCGAATTACCACTTTCGAGGGGGGGGCTGAGCCAAAAGCCGTGAACCGCCGGGGGGAACCTGAACGTTTCGTTTAAGTGTCAGGTTGAATTGGACGGCGCACTGCCAGGGGTGAGGAATCGCGATGTTTCACTACTGGTTTTGATGCCCCTGGCGTACCCCGCTGAGCACCGCGGGGTACGCAAGAAGAATTCCTATGCAGAAAGGCTGCTGCGGCCCAACTGGTATTGGTTTGGCAAGCGCGGCCATGGCGCCTGCGCACGGTGCGCACGGCGGGGTGTTCAACACAGCACCCGGCATGACACCGGTCCGCTGTTGGTTGCGCTGCATTCGCATATGGTCTGAGCGCAGTTTCCATCATTCCCATAGGGTTATTATTTGACTTGCCGAAAAATCACTCCAGCTGAACTGGGGAAAAAGACTGGCACGCTCTGTTTCCCCTTGCAGTTTGGCATATGCCGAACCGTGCCAAAGCGGGCAAAAATAAATGGAACTGAAAGCGGACGAAAACTGAACGGAAGACTGAGTTATTCCTGGAGATCAAAAAGGGGTCAGAAATGAAAATGGTAAGCTTTTTTGCGGCCGCCTTGGCAGGCACACTCCTGAGCGGATGCGAAGAATTTGAAGGTGAACAGGCGGCGGAAGTAACAGCGCCGGAGTACTACCCGTGCCGGCAAGTGCCTCAGGCGCTGGCACAGGCTGATGCAGTTGTCCGCAATCCCAGCAGGCTGAGCGCAAACGAGCAGAATTACTGGTTCGACCGCAAGGACCGTCTGGTCAAGCGGGCCTGGGAGTGCAAAGCGTAAGTTTCCGCCACTGCAGTGAACGTAGCTTCCCGAACCTATGAGTGTTTCCTGGCTGCAGGCGGGGTGTTGCGGCAGCTGGAATTTGCAAGAAAAGGCCGGAGCAAACAAAGCGTCGGCTGATTGTGCCGCGATCGGAGCGGGTGCGGCTACGCCATTCCAAGTGCAGAGACCGTTGGCGGGCACGTACAGCGGGGTCCTCGTATCCCTGGCGGTTTCTAGCTGTTGCAGGAAGATGCGGGCGCCCGGAACGGTTGCGCCTTTCCTGCGTAAGGGACAATACGCGCAGGTAAAGCGCCGCACGCCTGCAAAGCCGCTTGCCTGCAAACGGGAGTGCCTGCACCACTCAGGGGCAGGATAGCAGCCAAAGCACCGGCAATTGGGCACCGGCAATTGGATTGAGTTTAAGTTCACGGGGCGCCGGGGCGAGGGCAGCGGACCGTGATCCAATCGCCCCCTAAATGATTTGGACGGTTTAAAATATCGTGGCCGGCGCTGTGCCCGATGATGCAACCCGCCGCCTTCTGCTGACGGGCGCGCTCAACGCCGCGGGGGGCGCGGGAGGTTTGCAGCATGAGGGCAATATGCTCGCAGGCTTCCTCTTCAAGCTTGTCTTCAGCGTCTTCCTTTAACCGGGCGTAGGCCTGCGAAATCGCCTGCAGCGGTGCCTTCAGGTCACGCGCGGCAAATCCCCAAAACCCTTGTTGGACCGGTTCAGCAGCCCGAACAGATGTTCGGCCTGTACCAGCATTTCCCGGTCCGGGACCATAGGGATGCAGCCAAAGCTGCAACGCGCAAATGCAAATCTCACACAATTGGGAGAGTGTTCCAGAGGCTGCATCCGCCGGGCCGCTGTATTTGCCGAATGAGTGCAAGCCGCCGCAGCTGATTAGCTGCAAGCGAAGCACAGGTAAGCCAGACATTTCTTTTGCCGAACCAGCGGATGTGGAACTTCTTGTGCAGCACCGCACCTGAGCGGAGGCCGCGCCGGGCAAAGCTAAAGGCTTGTAGAAACCCGCACCTCACGCAGACTGCCAGAAGAGGACAAAGACATGCCGAATGAAAAGATCGACACGCTGGTTGTGGGGGCCGGACAGGCCGGCGTGGCCATGAGCGAGCATCTGACCAGCCATGGCGTGCCGCATCTGGTGCTCGAAAAAAACCGGATTGCCGAGGCCTGGCGGACAGGCCGCTGGGACTCTCTGGTGGCCAACGGTCCGGCCTGGCATGACCGGTTCCCGAACCTGGAGTTCACGGATACCGACCCGGAGGCCTTTGCCGGCAAGGAGCGGATCGCGGATTACTTTGTAGACTATGCCGAGCGATTCAACGCGCCAATCCGCACTGGCGTCGAAGTGACCAGGGCCGAGCGCCTCAACGGCAATGGCGGGTTCCGGGTCGAAACCTCGGATGGGGTGATCGAGGCGCAGCGCATCGTGGCTGCTACCGGCGCCTTCCAGCATCCGGTGATCCCGCCGGTCGTGCCGGAAGGGGCGGAGGTGAACCAGCTGCATTCCTTCCATTACCGCAATCCGGAGCAGTTGCCGCAAGGCGCTGTGCTGGTGGTTGGCGCAGGCTCCTCCGGTGCGCAAATTGCCGATGAGCTGAACCGCGCGGGTCGCAAGGTCTTCCTGTCGGTCGGCCCGCACGACCGCCCGCCGCGCATGTACCGGGGCCGCGACTTTGTCTGGTGGCTGGGAGTTCTGGGCCTGTGGGACCAGGCGGCGCAGGAACCGGGCAAGGAACATGTGACGATCTCCGTCAGCGGCGCATACGGCGGCCGGACCATGGACTTCCGCCGGCTGGCGGGAGAGGGTGTGACCCTGCTGGGGCTGACCGAAACCTATGACAATGGAACCATGAGATTTGCAGGCGACCTGCAGGAGAACATCGCCAATGGCGACGCCGATTACCTGAAGATGCTGGATCTGGCCGACGCCTATGTCGCCCGCACCGGCATCGGTCTTCCGGAGGAGCCGGAGGCGCGCAAGGCCTTCCCGGATCCGGAGAGCCTGACCCATCCGATCCGGGAACTGGATCTGGAGAAGGAGGGTATCACCACCATCCTCTGGGCGACCGGCTTCCGCCAGGACTTTGACTGGATGAAAGTGGATGCCTTTGACGAAAGGGGCCGTCCGCAGCATCAGCGCGGTGTGTCAAACGAGCCGGGGATCTACTTCCTGGGACTGCCCTGGCAGTCGCGGCGCGGCTCCACCTTCATCTGGGGGGTCTGGCATGATGCCAAGCATGTGGCCGACCAGATCGCCATCCAGCGCGACTATGAGGCCTACCGCGGCCCCGCCGAACGCCGCGCGGATCAGATCTGAGTGTCGGCTTAGCCGCAGCCGAAGCAAGGGGTAGCCAGAAGTTCCTTTGGCTGTCCCGCCGCGCATGAGACGTTCACCGGCAAACACTGAGTTCGGCCGGCCCCGCCACCCCGTCATGCCAGGAGGACACCATGGCCCATACCCGCATCCGAAAATTCAACACTTCTGACACCTACCCGGAACAGAACCTGGACAACGACCTGTGCCAGGCGGTGGTGACCCAGGGCGGCAAGACCGTTTACCTGCGCGGCCAGTGCCCGCAGAACCTGGATGATGCGAAGAATATCGAGAGCCACGATCCGGTGGAGCAGACCCATAAGGTGATGCAGAACATCCGGCAGCTGATCGAAGAGTGCGGCGGCTCGATGGAACACCTGGTCAAGGTAGTGGTCTATATCACCGACGTGCGCCACCGCGAAGCGGTCTACCGTACCATGGGCGAATACATCAAAGGCGTGCATCCCGTCTCCACTGGCCTGGTGGTGCAGGCGCTGGCGCGGCCCGAGTGGCTGGTGGAGATCGACGGCACGGCGGTTATCCCGGATTGACCCGGAAGCAGGGAGGGGGCTGTCTGCCCCGTCCTGAGCCTGCGGCTCAATTCACCCCCGAGGATATTTCCGGCCAGATGAAGAACGGATCATCTCCAGTGGCTGGTGAGGAGGAAAGACGATGACATTTTCGCTTGTGGCGCGCTGCGCGGAGACAGGGATGTTCGGGATTGCAATCTCGTCGTCCTCGCCTGCGGTGGCGGCCCGCTGTTCCTATGCCCGCGCGGGTGTTGGCGCGGTGGCGAGCCAGAATGTGACCGACCCCAGCCTTGGTCCCCTGGCGCTGGACCTGATGGAGCAGGGTATGACCGCGGCTGAGGCGGTGAAGGAAGTACAGCGGCGCGGCAAGTTCATCGAATACCGCCAGGTGCTGGCGGTGGACCGTTTTGGCGGCACCTCGATTCATTCCGGGCCGAACAGCCTTGGCATCTGGACCCAGGCGGAGGGCAAGGATGTGGCCTCGGGCGGCAACCTCTTGGCCAATGACGGCGTGTGCCAGGCGATCGTGGACGGGTTTCAGGCGGCGGAGGGGCATCTGGGCGACCGGCTGGTTACCGCAATGCGCGCCGGGCTGGCAGCGGGAGGCGAAGCCGGCCCGGTGCATTCGGCCGGCTTGAAGATTGTCGACACGGTGAGCTGGCCGGTGGCCGACCTGCGCTGCGACTGGACCGAGGACTGCCCGGTCGAGAACATCGCCGCCGCCTGGGAGATCTACAAGCCGCAGCTGGACGCCTATGTCCAGCGCGCGCTCGACCCGCGCGAGGCGCCGTCCTACGGCGTTCCCGGCGACGAATGAACGGCGGATAGGCGCGGTGCATCAGGGAGAAAGACATGCTGGACTACACTTACGACGACTGGAAATCCCGCGCCGCGGCGCTGACCTTCCGCGGGCAGGCCTTCATTGACGGCAAGTTCACGGATGCGGCCTCGGGCAAGACCTTTGCCAGCGTGAACCCGGCAACGGGTGAGGTGCTGGCGCATGTGGCCGAATGCGGTGAGGAAGACGTGAACCGCGCAGTGGCCGCCGGGCGGCGGGCCTTTGAGGACGGCCGCTGGTCGCGGAAGGCGCCGGGCGACCGCAAGACGGTGATGCTGCGGCTTGCTGACCTTATCCGCGAAAACCTCGAGGAGATGGCGCTGCTGGACTCCCTGGACATGGGCAAGCTGGTGACTGATGCGGCCGCCATCGACGCGCCCGGTTCCGCCCATTTCTTCCAGTGGTATGCCGAGGCAGTCGACAAGGTCTATGACGAAGTGGCGCCGACCGGGCCGGGCGATCTGGCGCTGGTCTCCCGCGTGCCCTTGGGGGTTGTGGGGGCGGTGACGCCCTGGAACTTCCCGCTCGACATGGCGACCTGGAAGGCGGCGGCAGCGCTGGCGGCGGGCAATTCGGTGGTGCTGAAACCGGCAGAGCAATCGCCCCTGTCTGCGCTGCGCTTGGCGGAGCTGGCGGCTGAGGCGGGCGTGCCGGACGGGGTTTTCAACGTGGTGCCGGGCTATGGCGCCTCCGCGGGCAAGGCGCTGGGGCTGCATATGGACGTGGATTGCCTCGCCTTCACCGGCTCCACCGCCATCGGCAAGATGTTCATGCAGTATTCGGGGCAATCGAACCTGAAGCAGGTCTGGCCCGAAACCGGCGGCAAGTCCCCCAACCTGGTGTTCGCGGATTGCGAAGATTTGGACGCCGCTGCCGACATGGCTGCCTTTGGCATCTTCTTCAACCAGGGCGAGGTGTGTTCGGCCAACTCCCGGCTTTACGTGGAGCGTTCGATCAAGGACGTCTTTGTCGAGAAACTGATCGCCCGCGCCGAGGCAACCCAGCCGGGGGATCCGCTGGATCCGGCCTCGAAAATGGGCGCCATCGTGGATGAGAAGCAGACCGAGGGCATCATGCGGTTTGTCGAAGCGGGCAAGGCGTCGGCAAGCCTGGTCGCGGGCGGCGCGCGCGTCTCAGTGGATGGCAAGGGCTGCTTTGTGCAGCCGACGATTTTTGATGACGTGAGCCACGACAACCCGCTGGCACGGGATGAGATTTTTGGTCCGGTGCTTTCGGTCATCCCGTTCGACAGCGAGGAGGAGGCCGTCGCCATGGCCAATGACTCCATCTACGGGCTGGCAGCTTCGGTCTGGACCGATAACCTCAGCCGCGCCTGCCGGGTGTCTGACAAGCTGCAGGTGGGCACGGTTTCGGTGAACACGGTGGATGCCCTGTCGGCGCAGACACCCTTCGGGGGCATGAAACAGTCCGGTTTCGGGCGCGACCTGTCGCTGCACAGCCTGGAAAAATATACCGCGCTGAAAACCACTTGGATCAAGTACCGGGCTTGATAAGCCCGGTCCCGCTCCGGCATAGTTGCTGACATGCCTTTGCGTTTCACCTTGCGTCAGCTGGAATACTTCGTCGCCGTCGGCGAGGCCGGGTCCATTGCCCTGGCCTCGGAGAAGGTGAACGTGTCTTCGCCGTCGATCTCGGCGGCGGTGTCGCAGCTGGAAAACGAATTCGGTCTGCAACTGTTCGTGCGCAAGCATGCGCAAGGATTGTCGCTGACGCAGGCCGGGCATCAGTTCATGGATCAGGCGCGCGCGGTTCTTTATGAGGCCGGCGCGCTCAGCCGCCTGGCTGACAATATATCGGGCTTTGTGCAGGGGCCATTGTCGGTGGGGTGCCTGCTGACATTTGCCCAGCTGATCGTGCCGGGTCTGCGCCGCCAGTTCGAGGCGCTCTATCCCGCGGTGACCATCAGCCAGCTGGAACGTGACCAGGCCGGGCTGATCGACCTGATCCGCCAGGCGCGGATCGACGTGGCACTGACCTATGATCTGAACATCCCTGCAGATCTGACCTTCAATGCGCTGGCAGAACTGCCGCCCTACGCGCTGCTGAGCGAGGACCACCCGCTGGCGGACCGCGAGCGCGTCACCGTGGAGGAACTGGCCCAGCATCCGATGGTGCTGCTGGACCTGCCGCTGAGCGCCGAATACTTCCTGTCGTTCTTCGAGGATGCCGGCGTCACCCCGCAAATCGCCGAGCGCACCCGCGACATGGCGGTGATGCGCGGGCTGGTGGCGAACGGGTTCGGCTATTCCATCGCCAATATCCGCCCGGTGACGGACATGGCGCCGGACGGGCGCAAGCTGAAGTTTGTGCCGATCGAAGGCAAACTGCGGCCGATGCGGATGGGGCTGCTGACCGCCGAAGGCGCTGAGAACGTGCTAACGGTCAAGACCTTCATCAGCTACTGCCAGGAACGGATCACAGACGGCACCGTGCCGGGGATTCGCATCGGGGACGGCAGCAGAGCTTAGGCGGCGGCTAATCAATGCTTCCGCAAGCGCAACTTTCTCCTTTGCCCCGATCCTGTACCCTTTGAGTGCTCTTGCACCGAAGGAGATGGAAATTGCGCGACCCCCGCTATGACATTCTGTTCGAGCCGATGAAGATCGGCCCGCTAACCGCCAAGAACCGCTTTTACCAGGTGCCCCATTGCAACGGTGGCGGCTACCGGGACCCTTCTGCCGCGGCAGCGATGCGGGGCATCAAGGCCGAAGGCGGCTGGGGTGTCATCTTCACCGAACAGTGCGAGATGCATCACACCTCGGAAATCACTCCGTTCATCGAGCTGCGCCTGTGGGAGGACAAGGATATCCCGCAGCTGCGGAAGATGTCGGAGCGGATGAAGACCCACGGCGCGCTGGCCGGGATCCAGCTGGCCTATTCCGGGATCAACGGCCCGAACCTCTATTCCAAGGAGGTGCCGCTGGCGCCCTCTGCGCTGCCGATCCGCACCTTTACCAATGACCCGGTGCAGGCGCGCGCGCTGGACAAGCAGGACATCAAGGACCTGCGCCGCTGGTTTGTGAACGCGGCAAAGCGGTCCAAGGCGGCGGGGTTCGACCTGATCTGCCTCTACGGCGCGCATGGCTTTGGCATCTTCCAGCACTTCCTGAGCCGCGCCACCAACCAGCGTTCGGATGAATACGGCGGCTCGCTGGAGAACCGGGCGCGCTTCAGCCAGGAAGTCATCGCGGACATGCGGGATGCGGTGGGCGACACCATGGCGATCACCCTGCGGGTTTCCTTGGATGAGACCATCGGCGAACTGGGCTTCTCCAACGCCGAAGTGCGCGACTATATCGAGATGAACAAGGACCTGCCGGACCTCTGGGACCTGGCGCAGGGCACGTGGGAGGATTGCTCCGGCCCGTCCCGCTTCAAGGAAGAAGCCGCTCAGGAGCAGCTGGTGCGCGGCATTCATGAGCTGACCGACAAGCCCATCGTCGGCGTCGGCCGCTTCACCAGCCCGGATGTGATGGCCAAGATGGTGAAATCCGGGACGCTGGACTTCATCGGCTGCGCGCGGCCGTCGATTGCCGACCCCTTCCTGCCCAAGAAGATCGAGGAAGGCCGCATCGAAGACATCCGTGAATGCATCGGCTGCAACATCTGCATCACCGGCGACATGACCATGTCGATCAGCCGCTGCACCCAGAACCCGACCTTTATGGAAGAATGGCGCAAGGGCTGGCATCCGGAGAAGATGAACACCAAGGGCGACAGCTCCAACGTGCTGGTTGTCGGTTCCGGCCCGGCAGGCCTGGAAGCGGCCTGGGCGCTCTGCCGCCGCGGCTATGACGTGGCGGTGGCCGAGGCCAAGGACGTGATCGGCGGGCGTGTGGCCCGCGAGCGCCAGCTGCCGGGGCTGAACGCCTGGGGCCGGGTGGTGGATTACCGCGACTACCAGCTGAGCCAGCGCCCGAATGTGGAGATTTACCGCGAAAGCCCGCTGGATGCGGACAGCATCCTGGAGTTCGGGTTTGAGAACGTCTGTATCGCCACCGGCTCCACCTGGCGCCGCGACGGGGTCTCCCGCCAGCACGTGGTGCCGATGCCGATCGCCGAGGGCGCCAAGGTCTATACGCCTGATGATCTGATGGACGGCACCATCCCCGAAGGCCGTGTGGTGGTCTATGATGACGACCATTATTACATGGGCGGAGTTCTGGCCGAACTGCTGGCCTCGAAAGGAGCACAAGTCACTCTGGTCACGCCGTCGGCCTATGTCAGCGACTGGACCAACAACACGCTGGAGCAGGTGGCTATCCATCCGCGCTTGGTCGAAGCCGGGGTGGAGATCGTACTGAACCGTGGCGTGACCGAAATCCACGCGAGCCACGTGGTCAGCAACTGCACCTACACCGACCGTACCTGGAACATCGAGGCGGATGCCGTGGTCATGGTGGCCTCGCGCACCGGCAATGACAGTATCTACGAGGGCCTGCACACCCGCGAGGCGGATTGGGCGGATGCCGGCATCAAGTCGGTCAAGATCATAGGGGATGCCAGCGCGCCGGGTCCGATTGCCTGGGCAACCTATGCAGGCCACCGCTATGCGCGGGAACTGGACGGGCCGGACATCGGCGACGCGCTTCCCTTCCGCCGCGAGATCACCGAGCTGGCCGTCGACTGACGATGACAGCCACGCTGGACATACTGGAGCGGCTGACCGGGTTCGACACGGTCAGCCGCAACTCCAATCTGGAGCTTGCCGCCTATGTGGAGGGATTCCTGGTTGAGCGCGGTTTCGCAGTGATGCGGCTGCCGTCGCAGGATGGCTCCAAGACCGGGCTCTATGCAGAGAAAGGCCCCGCAGGGCAGGGGGTGCTGCTGTCGGCGCATACGGACGTCGTGCCGGTGGACGGGCAGGACTGGACCCGCGATCCGTTCCGGCTGACCCGGGACAGAGACCGTGTCTATGGCCGCGGCACCACCGATATGAAGGGCTATGTTGCCAGCGCCTTGGCGCTGGCGGACCGGGCGGCTACAGCGGATCTGAAAGAGCCGCTGAAAATTGCGCTGTCCTATGATGAGGAAATCGGCTGCGTCGGTATCCAGGAGATGCTGGAGCGCCTCGCGCCGCTGATCGGTCAGCCCCGCGCCTGCTTCGTGGGTGAGCCGACGGAGATGGAAGTCGCCATTGGCCACAAGGGCAAGGCGGCCCTGCGTGCTGTCTGCCACGGCCAAAGCGGCCATTCGGCCCTGGCGCCCAATTTCACTAACGCTTTGCACCTGGCAGGGGATTTCATAAGTGAGCTGCGCGCGCTGCAGAATGATTTCGCTGCCAACGGTGCGCGGGATGCGGCCTATGCGGTGCCCTATTCAACGGTGCACGTCGGCAATATGAGCGGCGGCACAGCACTCAACATCGTGCCGGACCGGGCCGAGCTGACCTTTGAATACCGCCACATAGCGGCCGACTGCGGCGAGGATATCCTTACCCGCATTCAGTCTGCAGCTGACCGGGTCAGCAGCCGCTACCCGGCGGAGGCACGCGTGGAGGTAGAGCAATACAATGCCTATCCCGGTCTCGACGTGCCCGAAAACAGTCCGATTGTCCCCTTCGCCCAGAAACTCGCCCAAAGCAACAGCACCACCAAGGTCGCCTTCGGCACCGAGGCCGGCTTCTTTGACCAGCTGGGCGTGCCAACCGTGGTTTGCGGTCCGGGCTCAATGGAGGGGCAGGGGCACAAGCCTGACGAATATCTGGAGCTGAGCCAGCTGAGCCAATGCGATGCGATGATGGACCGGATCCTGGACGATCTGACAAATTGAGGAAATCAACATGACCATGACCGCCTATCTGCAATCCATGGACCGTGGAGAGCTGGACGCCTGGGGCACACCCGAGGACATCGGCTCGGAAACCGTTGAAGGCGCACCCAAATGCGCGGGCGGCTTTGACCTGGGCAGCCCGGAGGATCCGGTGTTCGGCGGCTTGTATTCAGTGACCAAGGGTAAATACCGCGTCACCTATGGCTTCCACGAGCACGCAACGCTGCTGGACGGCGAGGTGGCCCTGACCAATGAAGCCACCGGCGAAACCGTGGTCTATGGGCCGGGCGACAGCTGGATCATTGCCAAAGGAACCCCGGTCCTGTGGGACATCCGCAGCGATGCGGCGCGCAAGTCCTATCTGGCGGTGACCGTGGATATCCCTGCGTGATTGCGGAAATCGCCTGGTTTGACGCGCGGGGCCTTGCTGGCTCGGTGATCATTTTTGCGGCCTGTTACCTGGCCACGCGCAGTGCGCTGCCTGCCGACAAGATCCCGTTCCATGCCGCAAATATCGCGGGCGGTGCGCTGGTGATGCTGTCGCTGGTCTTCCGCCCCCAACCCCGGCGGCCCCGTGATCGAGGTGATGTTTCTTCTGATTGCGCTGCTGGCAATTTTTCGGAACCTTCGGGCCAGAGTTTAATGCTCCGGCCCGTTCAGCATGGCAGCGGGTGAAAGGATTTCATCAACCCTGTCCGCAGGCAGGCTGCCTTCTTCCTCCAATACGGCGCGGACGCTGCGGCCGCTGGACAGCGCTTCCTTGGCGATTCTGGCAGCGGCGTCGTAACCTAGATGCGGGGCAAGAGCAGTGGCCAGCACCAGGCTGTTATCCAGCAGGGCGGTGCAGCGGTCCGCATTAGCCGTAATGCCGGTCACGCATTTCTCCGTTAGCACGTCAACGGCGTTTTTCAGGATGCGGATGGATTCCAGCAGGTTATAGGCCACCACTGGCTCCATCGCGTTGAGCTGCAGCTGCCCGGCTTCCGCCGCCATGGTGATGGTCAGGTCATTGCCGATCACCTGGTAGCAGACCTGGTTGACCACCTCGGGGATCACAGGGTTGACCTTGCCCGGCATGATCGAGGACCCCGCCTGCACCGCGGGCAGGGTGATCTCGCCAATTCCTGCCCGCGGGCCGGAGGACAACAGCCGCAGGTCGTTGCAGATTTTCGAGAGTTTCACCGCCACCCGCTTCAGGATGCCGGAATAGGCGACGAATGCGCCGAGGTCCGATGAGGCTTCGATCAGGTTGCCCGCCTGTTTCAGCTCAATCCCGGAAAGCTCAGACAAATAGCGCAAGGCCAGCGGCGCATAGCCGGGTTCTGCATTGACGCCGGTGCCGATGGCCGTGCCGCCCAGGTTCACCTCGGTCAGCAGGCGGCTGACATCGCGCAGCCGGTCGATGTCCTCTCCCACGGTGACGGCAAAGGCAGCGAATTCCATCCCCAGCGACATCGGAACCGCGTCCTGCAACTGGGTGCGGCCGACCTTGGCGATGCCGTAAAAGGCCCGGGCGCGCGACTCAAAGGCCTGCTGCAGCCCTAGCAGCGCCTCACACAGCGGTTCCGTGCTGGACAGCACCGCCAGCCGGATCGCTGTCGGGTAGACGTCATTGGTGGACTGGCCGTGGTTCACGTCGTCATTGGGGTGCAGATGCGCGTAATCGCCAAGCCGGTGCCCCATCCGTATCAGGGCAAGATTGGCGATCACCTCATTGGCGTTCATGTTGGTGGAGGTTCCGGCGCCGCCCTGGATCATGTTGACGCTGAAATGCTCATGATGCTGCCCGGCGATGATCTCCGCACAGGCCGTGGTGATCACTGCGGCCTTGTCCTGCGGCAGCCCGCCGGTCCCGGCATTGGCGCGGGCGGCGGCGGATTTCACCATCGCCAAGGCCCGCACCAGCGCCGGGAAATGCGACAGCGGCACACCGGTGATCGGGAAATTTCCCCGCGCCCGTTCCGTCTGGATACCGTGCAGGCAGTCTGCAGGCAGCTCCACCTGACCAATGGAGTCCTGTTCCGCGCGTGTCTTGTGCATTGTCTGTTGTCCTGCTGCTGGGAGTATTCCCCTAGGCCATAGCCAGATCCGCAGATGCGCCAAAGATGCGGTTTCCGTTGCAAGGCTAAGGGCCAGGCGAAGCAAGAGCGGCAACTTCTTGCGCTCTTGCTAAAGCGTTGCTTTGGCTTGTTTTTCAAAGATTAGGCAAAGACTAACATTTGCTGAGGGAGTCAATTCTTAAAGCAGCCCGGCTGCCTTCCTATGCTGGATCAAACGACACGCGGCAGAGGGGAGGCGCAAGTGCCCGGCAATAAGACAGATGCGATTGATGTGCGCAATGCGGTCAAACGCTATGGGGATTTCACCGCCCTCAAGCGCATTTCGCTAACCATCAAGGATAATGAGTTTTTCACCCTGCTGGGGCCCTCGGGCTGCGGCAAGACCACGCTTTTGCGGATGATCGCCGGGTTCGAGGATGTGACCGAAGGCGAGATCCTGCTGTTCGGTGACGAGATCGAAAGCCTGCCGCCGCACCAGCGCCCGGTGAACACCGTGTTCCAGAACTATGCGCTGTTCCCGCATATGACGATCCTGGACAACGTGGCCTTTGGCCTGGAGATGCGCGGCAAGTCCAAATCCGCCGCCCGCAAACGTGCGGGGGAGATGCTGGAGCTGGTCCAGCTGTCGCAATTCGCTGCCCGCAAGCCGTCCCAGCTCTCAGGCGGCCAGCAGCAGCGTGTGGCGCTGGCGCGTGCGCTGGCGCCACAGCCTAAAGTACTGCTTCTGGACGAGCCGCTGTCGGCGCTGGATCTGAAGCTGCGCAAGCAGATGCAATTGGAGCTGAAGCACCTGCAGCGCGAAACCGGGATCACCTTCATCTTCGTGACCCACGACCAGGAGGAAGCGCTGACCATGTCCGACCGCATCGCGGTGATGTCGGCGGGCGAGATGCAGCAGCTGGGCACCCCAACCGAAATCTATGAGCAGCCGCGCAACATGTTCGTGGCGGATTTCATCGGTGAAACCAACCTGTTGGAGGTGTCAGTCGACCAGGTGATGAACGGCCGCGCGGTCTGCCATCTGGGCGGCGGCCATGCGCTGACCTGCAACTCGGTGGACGGCATCGGCGCAGGCGCCAAGGTGCATATGTCGGTGCGGCCCGAGCGGCTGTTCATGTCCGACGTGCCGGTGGAGGCCGAGAGCCTCAAGGGCCGGGTGGCTGAGAACATCTTTGTCGGCACCGACATCAGCACGCTGGTCGATCTGGCCGAGGGGCCGCAGTTTATCGTGCGGACCTCCAATTCCGACCGCGGCAACAAGCGGATCTTTGAGCCGGGCAGCGAGATTTTCGTCAACATGGAGCTGGGGGCCGGGCGCCTCCTGATGGACTGATGGCAGCAGGCGCAGCAAGCGGCGGCTCAGCCCGCGCAGATACTTACAAGGACGCCCGCGGCTGGCTTCTGCTGCCGTCCTGGGCGGTGCTCGGCATCTTTGTGCTGGGTCCCGTCTGTATGATGCTGATCTATTCCTTCCTGACCAAGGAATTCCGCGGCGGGGTGATCTGGGAGTTCTCCCTGGCGGCTTATGATCAGTTCTTCTTTGACCGCGGGCTGTTCGGGGATGAGCCGCCCAGCATCGAGTGGACCTATATCACCATCTTCTGGCGCTCGATCTGGCAGGCCGGCGCGGCGACGCTGCTCAGCCTTCTGATCGGCTTCCCCACCGCCTATTTCATCGCCACGCGGCCCGAGAACGTGCGGCCCGTCTGGGTGTTCCTGATCACCATCCCCTATTGGGTGAACCTGCTGATCCGCACCGTCAGCATGAAGTTCCTGCTGCGCGATCAGGGGCCGTTGAATGATTTCCTGATCGGCACCGGGCTGATCGACACCCCCATTCACATCGTCAACACCAACTTTGCGGTGCAGCTGGGGCTGTTCTACTCCTACCTGCCGTTCATGGTGCTGCCGGTCTATGCCGCGGTGGAGCGCTACAACTTCTCGCTCAGCGAAGCTGCTGCGGATCTCTATGCCAGCAAATGGACCACTCTGCGCCGCATCGTGCTGCCCGCGGTGAAACCGGGCGTGGTGGCGGGCTGCATCCTGGTGTTCGTGCCGTCGATGGGCTCCTTCCTGGCACCGGATCTGCTGGGCGGCGCCAAGAACTTCATGATCGGCTCGCTGATCGAGGAGCAGTTCAAGGGCAACGCGGGCAACTGGCCCTTTGGCGCAGCGGCTTCGATGATCCTGCTGACCATGGTGCTGATCATCCTGATGTTCTCCGCCCGCCAGCAGGCCAAAGCAGACAAGGCAGGGGAATGAGCCATGGCGCATGTGAATGAAAATATCAAAGCCTACAAAGGCTTCCGCTCGGTCACCCTGTTGTGCCTGGTGGTGCTGTACGCTCCTCTGGTGATCGTCACCATCTACAGCTTCAACGCCTCCGCTTCGATCACCAACTGGGAAGGGCTCTCGTTCCGCTGGTACGCCGATGTCTTCACCGGGCCGGAAAGCGCCAAGTTCAAGACCGCAGCCTTCAACAGCTTCACCATCGCCATCATGGCGGCGACCGCCAGCACGATGATTGCTACCTTGGCAGCCACTGCCATGGTGCGCGGCGGCCAGTTCAAGATGCGCACCGTGTCCTTTGGCCTGATCAGCCTGCCGCTGATGGTGCCGGAGATCGTGACCGCGGTGGCCACGCTGATCTTCTTCAATGCCATCGGCTTCACCCGCGGCTACCTGACCATCCTGGTCGCCCATATCGCCTTCTGCATCCCCTTCGCCTATCTGCCGATCTCGGCCCGGATGCAGGGGATCGAGGACAGTTTCGAGCAGGCGGCGATGGACCTTTACGCCACCCGACGGCAGGCCTTCACCAAGATCCTGATGCCGCTGATGGCGCCGGGCATCATCTCCGGCTTTCTCCTGGCCTTCATCGTCTCGCTTGACGACTTCATCATCACCAACTTCGTCAAGGGCGCGGGCGTCGAGACCCTGCCCACCGCGATCTTCGGTTCGGTCAAGCAGGGCATCAAACCCAACATCATGGCGATCTCGACCATGCTGCTGAGCGTCTCGATCGTGATGGTCACCATCAGCTACTTCGTCAGCAAATCCGACAGCACAAAATGATCCAACCTGGAGGGAAACACATGAAAAACCTGCTGAAATCCAGCGCCGCCGCACTTGCTCTGAGTGTCGCTGCCAATGCCGCCGCCGCCGAGGGCAAACTGGTCCTCTACCATTGGTTCGAATACATGCCGCAGGAGGTCCTGGACAAGTTCACGGCTGAGACCGGCATCGAAGTGACCATGGACACCTACGATTCCAATGAGTCCATGCTGGCGACGCTGAAGGCCGGCGGCATGGGCACCTATGACCTGGCAGTGCCCGGCGATTACATGGTCAGCATCATGGCGGGCGAGGGCCTGCTGGACACCATTGCAGACGGTGAGCTGGCAAACAAAGGCAACATCGCTCCGGAATGGTCCGACCCCAGTTTTGACCCGGGCCGGGTGTCCTCGATCCCTTATCAGTGGGGCTCTACCTCTTTTGCTGTGAACCGTGACGCCTACAGCGGCGACATCCAGACCACCGACATCCTGTTTGCCCCCCCTTCGGAACTGTCGGGCAAGATCAACATGCTGGACAGCCAGGGCGAAGTGATGGCGATGGCCTCGCTGCACCTGGGTATCCCGCAGTGCTCCACCGACCGCGAGCAGCTGAAGGCGCTGAACGCCATGCTGCAGGACGCCAAGCAGCACTGGGCATCCTTCAATTCCGACACCGCCAAGGAGGTGCTGGTGTCGGGCGATGCTGCGGTGGGGCAGATCTATGACGGCTTTGCCGCCAAGGCCCGCGAGGAAGGCGCCAATGTGGAATATGCCTATCCGACCCAGGGTTATGTCGCCTGGATGGACAATGTGGTGCTGCTGAAGGACGCGCCCAACCGCGGCAACGCGCTGAAGTTCATGGACTTCCTGCTGGAACCGGAAAATATCGCCGCGGTTACTAACTACGCGCAGTACAACGCCGGTGTGACCGGGGTTGCGGAATTTCTGGACCCGGCGCTGGCCGCACAGCCGGAAAAGAACCCCCATGCCAATGCGGGTGACGGCGTGTTCATTGAGGTCTGCGATCAGCAGACACAGGCGGTCTATGACCAGATCTGGACCAACTTGAAGAAATAACACCTCCCCTGATGGCCCCTCTGGGCCAGCCTGCCCCGGCGCTTGCCGCCGGGGCTTTTTTGCAGTGCGTGATCGCTTCTGTGCTGTCGCCGCTGATAGGGCGGGAGGCCTTCGGTCAACTTTTCTGCACTGCCGGGGGCTGTGCTTCAGGAGGATACACGCGCCGTCCGCTCAGAACCGGGCGGGGAGGCGAGCCGGTGAGTGCCGGCAGGAAGCCGGTGATGAAGACGAGCCAGCCAGCGGACCAGAGCAGGGCCGCCGCCGAAGTCAATTCTTCCGAAATTGCCGGAAAGAGCGGCACCGCCAGACGGACCCAGGCCGTCGCCCCGTTCAAAAGCACCCCGGTGGTCAAGGCGGGCCGGGCACGCATGATCCCGTCGCTGCAATGGGCGCCGGCCCGCCCCGCGATGGCCATGATCAGCCCGGACATGGCACCAATCGTGATGGCATGAAGGGCCGAGGAGACCGGATAGTCCCAAAGGCCCAGCCCCGCGACGCCGATCATCAATGCGCCAACAGGCAGCCATAGAAAGGCGAGGTGCAGCGCGGCCAGCAGAGGGTTGGAGAGGACCGCCGCAGTTTTCCAGCCCAGCATGGACCAGACAATCAGAACGGCAGCCGCAACAAGAACGGCATCCGCGGCATGGGCAGCCCCGGCCAGTTTCAACGCCAGCGCCAGGGCCAGCACCCCCTGTGCCGCTCCGCGTATCCGCGGGCGCTCTCTGACTTTGAGACCCCGCTGGCCCTTCTGTGCCAACCAGTTGCGGGTGAATGCAGGCACGGCCCGCGCACCGACGCTGAACAGAAGCAGGGTGAGGCCGCTCAAGATCGTCTGTGCAATGGCCAGGCAGGCCCAAACATCTCCTGTCGCGGCATTTGCCAGGAAAACGGCTTCTCCCAAACCCAGGGCAAAGACGGCCGCGGCGAATCCCAGTTTGCGGCAGGCCCGTGCCGCAATCAGCTCGTGCAGCAGATACCCGGCAAGGCCAAGAAAATACGCGATGTTCAGCAGCAAAGGAACCGCCAGCGGCAGCGCCGCGGACATCGCAGTAGCGGCGCGGGCCAGCAGCCAGATCGTAACCAGTGCCTTCAGGCCTGCGCCGCAGAGCGGCGGGCGCGCTGTCCAGCCCGGCATCGCCGTCAGCAGGTAACCGCCGATGGCAGCCGGCGCAAAGCCGAAAAGCAACTCGTGCACGTGCCACAAAACTGCGGGTTCCAAGCCCGGGTCCGGCATCCCCAGGCGGACGCCCAGCGGCCACCAGGCGACAGTCAACAGGGCGCTAAGAAACGCCAAGAGGAACAGCGGCCTGTACGGGGCATCCCAGAAGGCGCTGAAGTCCTGGCGGCGGATCACGGCGTTGCTGGATCCGCGGACCAGGACACGCCGCTTGGCCCGGTCAGAAACCCGTCGCTCAGGCGGGTTTGCGGGAACGTCTCCTGCACATCCGCGGCAATGGAACCGGGGGGCAGAGCGCCATTCACCCGGTCGCGGTAAACCTGGCACAGCCGGATGAAACCCTGGGATTGCGGCGACAGGCGCAGGGCGGATACCCCGGCTTCTGCCAGTGCCTCAATCTGGTAGTCGGCGCAGGCATAGCTGTGCGACAGGGTCTGAACCCCGTTCATCGCCATGAAGGGCTGATCCTCCAGCGTCCGCACCTCCAGCCCGTCCGGGTCATCCTCACAGGCGAACTGGCAGTTGTCCTTGGTCCGCTTGTGCAGCCGGGCATGATAGCAGCGCCCCGAGATCGCCAGCGGCAGACGCCCGTGGCCCCAGACCTCGATAGCAACACCCAGCTCCTTGCCTGCGCGTGTGAGTGTCTCGACCGACGCCAGCGGCAGCTCCGGCGGCAGGCAGACACGCGTCGCCCCCAGCGATGCCAGCCAGGCCAACGTGCCCTCGTTATAGACATTGACCATTGGCCCGACGTGAAAGCCCATGCCCTCGGGCAGATGCGCCAGCGCTGTCAGGTCGTTGATTTCAACCGTCACCCCCATCGCCGCAAGGTCCGCCGTCAGCTTGCGCTCGCGTTTGAGCGTGACAAGGGCAAGGCTTGTCAGCACCGCTTCCTTGCCCGCTTCCGCCAGCAAGGCCAGCGCCTCGGGGATGCGGTCCTGGTAGAAGGGCAGGCGTTTGGAGCAAACCAGTTCCCCCAGAACAACGCGGTCAACAGGGGCCTCGGTCAAAGCGCCGTAAAACGCGCTCCAGCTTTCGGCCGGCCAGAAGAATTGGTTCGGCCCGACGGTCAGTTCCATTCCGTTATCTCCAGGTTTTCTTGTAGGCGCCTGTGGTCATCGCCTGACCTTCCGACAGCCGCGCCAGCATGCCGTGCGGCAGCGGCTTGCCTGCTTCCAGCGCATCAACCGCAGCGCGGAAGTTGCGCACGACCTGCGCCACGTAGGACTTCGAGCGTTGACGCCCCTCGATTTTAAGCGCGGTGACACCGGCCTTTTGCAGCTGCGGGATTAGCTGCTCCGCATTGAGGCTGACAGGGTCTTCGAACAGGTGGCCGGTCTGGCTGCCGGCGGAGAAACACCCTTTGCACAGGGTCGGGTAGGGCGCGGGCTCGTCCTTGGCCACGCGGTGGATGGTAAACCCGCCCAGCTTTGCATCCAGCGCGCCGTCGTCGTCCCGGTAATCCACATGGCTGGCCGGTGAGCAGACGCCGTTCATGTTGGGCGACAGCCCCGTTGCATAGGACGAGAGCGAACAGCGCCCCTCGGCCATGACGCACAGTCCGCCAAAGACGAAGACTTCGGTTTCCACTTCCGTTTCTGCATTGATGGCCGCGATTTCCGGCACCGACAGAACCCGCGGCAGCACCACCCGTTTCACACCGAATGTGCCGGCATAGAAATTGATGATGTCGGCATTGGCGGCCGCGGCCTGGACCGAAAGGTGCAGGCGCAGGCCGGGGTGGCTGCGCGCCGCGTAGTTCAGCAAGCCGGGGTCCGCCAGGATCACGGCATCCGCACCGGACTGCGCGGCGTCGTCAATGGCGCGGTGCCAGAGCGACTGATCGCCTGCGCGGGGGAAGGTGTTGATCGCCACCAGCACCTTGGCGCAGTGACCGTGGGCAAAACCCACCCCTTCGCGCATTTCCGCGCGGTCAAAGTTGAGGCCCGGGAAATTGCGGGCGTTGGTCTCGTCGTTGAAGCCGCAATAGACCGTGTGCGCCCCGGCCTTGACGGCGGCACGCAGGGCCGCGGGAGTTCCTGCGGGGCAGACGATTTCCATCACCATGCCGCTTCCTCCTCCGGCCGGGCGAGCGAAACACCCGTGCGTTGCTCGGCGAAGGCTACGGCCCGTAACAGAAAGCGGGCGAACGGCCCGGACATCGCGGCGATCTCCTGCGACAGATCCAGTTCGGCATCGTCCACCGCGTTGCGCAGCGCCAGCGCCGCGGCAGTTTCGCCTTCGATCACCAGGTCCCGGGAGAAGAACAGCGCATCCCCGTCATAGGCCCCATGGACCAGCCCTAAGAGCGCAGCAAGGGGGCCGGAAATCCGGGCGTCGCCGTCACCACTGCCACGCAGGGCGCGGACCTTCGGCTGGCCGCCATTGGGTTCAAGGCAAAGAACAATGGGCAGATCGGCAGGATCCAGGACAAACCGCTTGCGGCCGTGCTCGCCCAGGCGGCGGAACAGGCCCGGGTGACGCTTGGCAATCCGCCGGGAACAGGCCGTGAGAGAAAGCGATACGGGAACAAGGGGCACGACACGCAGCAACCGCGCAAGGGCCGCCGGGCAAATTGGGATCTGTGGCTGGGCGTGTGGCAAAAATTAATCCTTTCCCGCCGGTGGCTTCATCTGCAGCGGGTGTATGGCCCCGCACGCGGCCGGAGTTTGACGGCGGACAAATTCGCGGCCGGAAACTTTGCTAGGGATCGGCGGAAATCAGCACTGGAGCGGTCCCATTCGTACTCTTCCGCCATATCCCAGCCTCCGCCATTTCCTGGATTGGTGTGCGTCTAAAGGGCAGTTTCAGAGGATTTCCGATCCGGTTTCCGTGCGCCATCAGATGACGGCGGTGCACCGCACCGTGCTGGAAGCCGACGGTCCGGTGATGCAATTCGACCGCCCGGGTCTGGACGGTGGCCAGGTCTCGGGCATCCCGGTCGTGGTGAACCTGTTCGGGACTGCTGAGCGCGTGGCGGCCGGGCTTGGGGTCGCACAGGACGGCCTGGATGATCTGGGTAGTTTTCTGGCGGCGCTCAGATCACCGGCGCCGCCGGACGGCCTGCGCGATGCCTTGTCCCGCTGGCCCATGCTCAAGGCGGCGCTGGCCACCCGTCCGAAGCGGGTGAAAACCGCGCCGGTTCAGGCCATCACCCGCGAGGGGCCGGATGCCAGCCTGGAGACACTGCCGGTGCAGACCCATTGGCCCGGTGACGCCGGGCCGCTGATCACCTGGCCCGTTGTGATCACCCGCCCGCATGGCAGCGCGCCGGAAGAAGTCAACAGCTACAATGCGGGGGTCTACCGGACCCAGGTTCTGGACCGCTCGCGGCTGATCATGCGCTGGCTGCCGCACCGCGGCGGCGCTGCGCATCACCGCAGCTGGGCCGGGCAGGGGGAGCCGATGCCGGTGGCCGTGGTTCTGGGAGCGGACCCCGCCACGCTGCTGTCTGCTGCACTGCCCTTGCCCGAGATCGTGTCGGAGCTGACCTTTGCCGGTGCCCTCAGCGGCGCACGCCCGCGTCTGGTGCCCTGCAAAACCATCCCGCTGATGGTGCCCGCCGACGCCGAGATCGTGCTGGAGGGGTGGGTATCGGCATCAGATACCGCACCCGAAGGCCCCTTTGGCGACCATACGGGCTATTACAACCAGGCAGAGCCCTTTCCCGTCATGCAGGTGAGCGCGGTGACCCGTCGCGAGAACCCTCTATACTTGTCTACCTATACCGGCCGGCCGCCGGATGAGCCCGCCATCATCGGCGAGGTCTTCAACCGGCTTGCCCTGCCGACAGTGCGGGCGCAGATCCCGGAGATCCGCGACCTGTGGCTGCCGCCTGCCGCCTGTTCCTACCGCATCGCCATTGTAAGTATCGACAAACGCTACCCCGGACAGGCGCGCCGGGTGATGATGGCGTTGTGGGGGATGCTGCCGCAGTTCAGCTATACCAAGATGATGATCGCTGTGGACGCCGATGTTGACCCGCGGAACTGGGATGACATCGCCTGGGTGCTGGCCACCCGCATGGACCCGTCCCGCGATGTCATGATGCTGGAGAATACCCCGATGGATTACCTGGATTTCGCCTCGCCCCAGCCGGGGCTGGCAGGCAAGATCGGCATCGACGCCACAACGAAAATCGGCAGCGAGACGGCCCGCGAATGGGGGCAGGTTATGCAGGCGGATGCAAAAGATCAGGCCTTTGCAGCGGATATTGTGTCCCGGCTGATGCCGGAGCTGACGGCATGAGCAAACATCGGGTTGTGCTGGGGGTCTCGGGCGCCTCCGGGGCCGTTCTCAGCCTGGCGGCCGCACGGTATCTGCTGCGGCTGGGGGCCGAAATCGATTTGGTCACCAGCGCCGCTGCGGAGCGGACCTTGGCCCAGGAATGCGGGCCGGATGCCGTGGAAACCCTGAGAAGCATGGCGGCGCGCTGCCATCCTGTGCACGACATCGGAGCCGCCATCGCCTCTGGCTCGGTGCCGGTGTCGGGGATGATTGTAGCACCGTGTTCCATGCGTTCCTTGGCTGCCATCGCACATGGGTTTGACGACAACCTTCTGACGCGTGCAGCGGGTGTGCAGCTGAAGGAGCGCAGGCGTCTGGTCCTGCTGGCCCGCGAAACACCGCTGACACTGGCGCACCTTCGGAATATGGCAGCCGTGACCGAAATGGGAGCCATCGTGATGCCGCCGGTTCCGGCTTTCTACCTGGCGCATGAAACCCTGGACGAAGCCGCCGCCCAAGTCGCCGCCCGGGCAGTTGACCTGATGGCGCTGTCCCCCCCATGCGCGCAGCCCTGGTCGCCATCGGACAGCAGCTGATCACAGGACCGGCGGCTGAAGAGCCTGAACCGTTAGGCTATTGCGCGGTACTGATGGGAGGCCGCCGCCGCGGGCGGGCTGTGCTTGAAGCCATGTCCGTCAGCCCCGGACCTGCAATGCGAAATGGATTGTTCCAGGGCTGAAGCAATTGCCTTACCCGAGGTTCTCCTGCCCGGAAAGCTGCAAGGGGCGTCAGGATTGTGGATACGCTCTAGCCAAGGCCGCGAACCGCTCATAAACTGGTTTGAACTAAAAACTTGGAGTTTCTCCCCCTATGACACCTTTCGCAATTGCTGGTGTTCAAATGCACGTTGGCGCTTTGCACTCGAATGTTGAAGCAATGCGCCACCGGATTGAAATACTGATGGCCCGTTTCCCCTGGACGCAGATGGTGCTGTTTTCCGAATTGGCTCCCTACGGCCCGCTGGACCGCTTCGCGCAGCCGTTCCCAAACGATGCTATTCAGCAGTTCCAGGAGGACGCCCGCAGGTTTGGCATCTGGCTGATCCCCGGATCCATGTTCGAAAAGACAGAGGACGGGCGGATCCTGAACACCTCCGTGGTGATCAACCCGCAAGGCGAGATCGTCGCCAAATACTCCAAGATGTTCCCGTTCCGGCCGTATGAGGCAGGAATTTCGGCGGGCACCGAGTTTTGCGTGTTCGACGTGCCGGGGGTGGGCCGTTTCGGCCTGTCGATCTGCTATGACATCTGGTTCCCGGAAACCACCCGACAGCTGACCAGCCAGGGCGTCGAGGTGCTGCTGCATCCGGTGCTGACCGGCACCACCGACCGCGATGCAGAGATTGCGATTGCCCGTGCGACGGCGGCGCAGTTCCAGTGCTATGTTTTCGACGTCAACGGGCTGGGCGCGGGCGGCGTCGGCCGGTCGCTGGTCGTCGATCCCTCGGCCACAGTGCTGCACCAGTCCGCGGGCCAAGAGGACATGTTCCCGATCGAGATCGACCTGGACCAGGTCCGGCGGCAGCGTGAAACCGGCCTCAAGGGGCTGGGCCAGGTGCTGAAAAGCTTCCGCGACCGCGAGGCCGAGTTCACTGTTTACGACCGCAACAGCGGCGCGGATGCCTACCTCAAGACACTGGGGCCGCTGGAAACGCCGGGGCAGGGGTCGCCGCGCGGATTGCAAACCGCCGATCCCAGAAGCTCGCTGGAGAATTTGGAACAGACTCTTTATCCGCCGCATCATTTCTCCGTTTTTGAAGGGAAAACGGGATCAGATTAACCGGACTGGACGGCGGCACCGGTCCTGACGCGACAGAAAGGAGGCAGGTTTTGAACTTGCACTCGCGGAAGAAGAAGTTGCCGTCGATCAGGGATTACTACAGCGCAACGCAGCTTCGCGCCGACAGGTGGAGCGCGTTGCGGGAGGCCGCCGAAGGCCTTGCACGGCATCGCCGGGAAGGGCGACAGAGCCAGAAGCTGATGGCCACCGCGGAACATCTGCTGGAGGTTCTGGCCCCCGTCGAAAGATACTGGGCCTTTCCGGGGATACATGCGTTCGAGCACCTGCGCAGGCTTTTGCAGAACGGCAATGCCGACGATCTGTCGGTGTCTGTCCGGCGGATCGCCCGCGCGCTGACCTCCGGCGCCTACCGCCGCCGGTCGATCCCGTTGTCCTCCGATGAAATCGACAACGAGGATTACGAGGACGAAGCCTCCCTTGCGCCCGAGGCGCGGGCGCTGGGCCGACCTTACTTTGAAGTATTGATTGTTGATGACGTTTCAGAATCCCAGGAACGCTTCCTGCGGCAGAACCTCTTGCGGATGCGCCGGGTCGAAGACCCGTTCATCTATGAGCCGGTGATTGTGCCCTCGCTGGAGGATGCGCTGATCGGCATCCTGTTCAATTACAACGTGCAGGCCGTGGTGGTCCGCCCGGGGCTGTCGCTGAAGTCCCGGATCGACCTGCCCATCCTCAGCCAGTATTTGACCCGCGTCAGCGAAGAGGAGCATGTCGACGCGATCGAGCCGCATGAATACGGCCCGGAGACCTGCCGTCTGATCGAAAAGATCCGTCCGGAACTGGATGCCTATCTTGTCACGGATCGCTCGGCTGAGGATATCGCCGGGCTGGACCTGGGGCGCTGCCGCCGGGTGTTTTACAATCAGGAGGATTTCCAGGAACTCCACCTCAACATCCTGCGCGGGGTGGACCGGCGCTACAAATCGCCGTTCTTCACTGCGCTCAAGGAATATTCAAAACAGCCCACAGGCGTGTTCCACGCCATGCCGATCAGCCGCGGCAAGTCGATCAGCCGCTCGCATTGGATCCAGGACATGGGGGCATTCTATGGCTCCAATATCTTCCTGGCTGAGACATCCGCCACTTCCGGCGGGCTCGACAGCCTGCTGGAGCCGCGCGGCCCGATCAAGGAAGCCCAGGACATGGCGGCGCGGGCATTCGGCGCCAAGCACACGTTCTTTGCCACCAACGGCACCTCGACCTGCAACAAGATCGTGGTGCAGTCGGTGGTCCGGCCCGGCGACATCGTGCTGGTGGACCGCGACTGCCACAAGTCGCACCACTACGGGATGGTGCTGGCGGGGGCCAGCGTGGCCTATATGGACAGCTATCCGCTGCATGAGCATTCGATGTACGGGGCGGTGCCGCTCAGGGAAATCAAGCACACCCTCCTGCGGCTCAAGGCGGCAGGCAAGCTGGACCGCGTCAGAATGGTCTTGCTGACCAACTGCACCTTTGACGGCATCGTCTACAATGTCCGGCGGGTGATGGAGGAATGCCTGGCAATCAAGAAGGACCTGATCTTCCTGTGGGACGAGGCCTGGTTCGGATTTGCGCGGTTTGACCCGACTTACCGCCAGCGCACTGCCATGGGCGTTGCCAACACGCTCAGGGAGACGCTGCGCAGCGAAGAGACGGCGGAAGCCTGGAAGGCGCAGCAGGAAGCGCTGAAGGACGCGGATGAGGAGACCTGGCTGAACACCCGGCTGGTGCCGCCGCCGGATGCGCGGGTGCGGGCGTATGCCACCCAGTCCACCCACAAGACGCTGACTTCGCTGCGCCAGGGGTCGATGATCCACGTCAACGACCAGGACTTCAAGGGCGAGGTCGAACAGGCCTTTCACGAGGCCTATATGACCCATACCTCGACGTCGCCGAATTACCAGATCATTGCCTCACTGGATGTCGGCCGCAGGCAGGTGGAGCTGGAAGGGTTCGAATTCGTCCAGAAACAGATTGAAACCGCGATGTCGATCCGCCGCGCCGTTTCCGACAATCCGCTGCTCAACAAATACTTCCGGGTGCTGACCGCCGGCGACATGATTCCCGAAGCCTTCCGCGAAAGCGGGGTCGAGGCCTATTATGATCCGGATCACGGTTGGGCCGACACCTGGAACATGTGGAGCCAGGATGAGTTCGTGCTGGACCCGACCCGTGTCACCCTGGCTGTGGGCGGCACCGGTTGGGACGGCGATACCTTCAAGACCAAGATCCTGATGGACAAATACGGGATCCAGATCAACAAGACCTCCCGCAACACCGTTCTGTTCATGACCAATATCGGCACCACGCGGTCCTCGGTCGCCTATCTGATCGAGGTGCTGGTCGAGATCGCAAATGATCTGGATGATCTGCTGGACGATGCCTCCAAGATGGAGCGGCGGTCGTTTGAAAACCGGGTGTCAGCCCTGGTGGAGCATGTCCCGCCGCTGCCCGATTTCAGCCGCTTCCACGATGCCTTCCGCCATGGCACTGACACGCCGGAAGGGGATATCCGAACCGCCTTCTTCCTCGCCTATAACGAGGACAATTGCGACTATATCCCGACTGATGACAGCCTGATGGAACGCCTGGAAGCGGGGGAGGAACTGGTGTCATCCAGTTTCATCATCCCCTATCCGCCCGGTTTTCCGATCCTGGTGCCGGGGCAGGTCATCAGCCCGGAAATCCTGTCGTTCATGCGGGCGCTCGATGTCAGTGAAATCCATGGATACCGCGCCGACCTCGGGCTGCGGGTGTTCACCAAGGAGGCCTTGAAGTCCGTCAAAAAATAAAAGTCCGAAGAACAATTTGAAATATCAGGGAGACGATACATGCCGAAGAAAGTTCTGAACAACATTTCGGAGATCCGCCGCTATTTTCACACCAATTCGGACCCGATCTATTTTGTCTCAGCGACGAACTTCAACCTTCTTGGGCTTGACGAATGGGTGAAGAATTTCAAGTACATATGTTACATGGACTGTTTTGACGGGCGGCATCCCAACGTACTGGTTCCGTCCGAACTGCCGCATGATGAGTTCCAATCCATCGAGGACATCAACAACTACCTTCTGCAGCACAAGGAGGTGATCGACTACGTCAAGGCACGCGGCGGCAAGCCCAAGTTCGTGTTTTTGATGTTCGACGAGAAGACCGAAAAGCTGGCCAAGGAACTGGGCGGCGAGGTCTGGTTCCCCAAGGCGAAGCTGCGCACCAAGATGGACAACAAGATCGAGACCGTGCGCGTCGGCAACAAGGCCGGCGTGCCCTCGGTGCCTAATACGCTGTCCAAAGTCGAGAGCTACGATCACCTCAAGAAGGTCTGCAAGAAGGCGGACCTGGGGGACGACCTAGTGCTGCAAAGCGCCTTCGGGGATTCAGGCCACACCACGTTCTTCATCAAGACCGAGGCCGACTTCCGCAAGCACGAGCATGAGATCGTCGGCCAGGGCGAAATCAAGATCATGAAGCGGATCGACTGCCGCGGCTCCGCGATCGAGGCCTGCTGCACATCCGAGGGCACCATCGTCGGCCCGTTGATGACAGAGCTTGTCGGCTTCAAGGAACTGACCCCCTACCGCGGCGGCTGGTGCGGCAACGAGATCTTCTCGACTGCCTTTCCGCCGAAAACCCGCGAGAAGGCGCGCGAGCTGACCTTCAAGTTCGGTGAGCAGCTGCGCAAGGAAGGCTACCGCGGCTATTTCGAGCTGGATTTCCTGATCGACAAGAAGACCGGCGACATCTGGCTGGGCGAATTGAACCCGCGGATCACCGGGGCGTCCTCGATGACCAATCACGCGGCCTTTGCCCATGCCGATGCGCCGCTGTTCCTGTTCCATTTGCTGGAGTTCTCGAAAAAGCCGTTCAAGCTGAATGTCGGGGAGTTGAACGCGCGCTGGGCGGACCCGGACATGATCGACTCCTGGTCGCAGATGGTGATCAAGCACACAGAGGATACCGTAGACATCGTGACCAAAGCCCCGGAATCCGGCATCTACAGGATGCTGCCGGACGGCCAGGTTGTGTTTGACCGCTTCGACTACCACCGCCGCGCGGTGGAAAGCGAGGATGAGGCGTTCTTCCTGCGCATTTCCAATGCGGGCGATTACCGTTACGAAGGCGCTGATCTGGGCATTCTTGTCACCCGCGGCCGGTCGATGACCAAGGGGTTCCAGCTGACAGAGAAGTCGAAACGCTGGATCGACGGCATCAAGAACGCTTATTCCGCGCGGCCGCTGCCGTCAGCACAGGCCTTTGAGGATCCGGCGTTCAAGATTATGTAGGCTGCATGAAACTGACTTTCCGCGCCGTCGAGGAAACAGAGCCTGGGCAGCAATTGTCCGGGCTCTTTTCCGAATACCGTGCCGCCTATCTGAACTGGTGGGCGGGAGAGGGGCTGTCGGGCCGCCCGACCTATGCGGAGTGCCGCCGGGCGCTGAATGCGTATATGCCTGAGATATTGGGTATTTATGACCAGTTGTGCGCCGCGGCCGGCGGCGGGGATATGGAATCCCGGTTCCTGAGCTTCTACTGCCCGCCGCGCTATCTGGCCGGGTGCAGCCAGGCCATCTGGCAGGGCAAGGAGCCGCTGCTGGTGCGCAACTATGACTACAACCCTTCGGCCTTTGACGCGGTGTTCCTGAAATCCGGCTGGGGCGGGCGGCAGGTGATGGGCAGCACCGACGGGCTGTTCGGCCTGCTGGACGGAATGAATGATGCCGGGCTCACGGTGTCGCTCACTTTCGGCGGGCGCCGTGCGATGGGCGACGGCTTTGGTGTGCCTCTGATCCTCAGGTATATTCTGCAGACCTGCTCCGCACTGGAGGAGGCGGAAGACGTGCTGCGCCGTGTGCCCTGCCATATGAGCTATAACGTGACGGTGCTGGACCGCGCGCGGAATTTCTTCACCGCTTACCTTGCGCCGGACCGGCCCACGGTCATCACCCGGGCGGCGGTGGCCACCAACCATCAGGAGCGCGTCGAATGGACCAGCCACGCCCGGCTCACGGCCTCGGTGGAGCGGGAACGGTTCCTGCTGCAACGGTTGACACTGCACCCGGAAACCAAGGACAAATTCACCAGCGCCTTTCTCAAGCCGCCGCTCTACTCCCTGGCCTTCGACCGGGGGTTCGGCACGCTCTACACGGCGGCCTATCACCCGTGCGACCAGTCGGTTGAACTGCTGTGGCCGGGACGGGTGTGGCACAAGTACCTGAACCGGTTCGAGACAGGCCGCCTTGGTGTCGATTACCCCGATTTTCAGAGCCAGCCGTTGCCCTAGCAGCCTGAGCGGCCGGCAGTCCTTGCCTTGCTGCTGAAGGGCTCCATATTCAGCAGTGGCGCGCACGCTGAACATGCTGCAGGGCACTGGGTTGAAAGTGCTGCGCCTCGTCTTCTTTCGATCCAGATATTCGGGTGCTGAGGTGCCCGGAGGGGGCAATGATGACACCATTCTCGCGGGTTTACTATTTTGGCGACAGCCTGACCGACGAAGGCAATGCAGTGGACCTTCTGGCGTCGGTCATAGAGCCATTCATCCTGCTGGATCTGATCGCGGGTTTCGGCGGTTTCCCATCGTCAAGCGACCTGGACCGTCTGAGGGCCGAAGCCAAAGTTGTCGCCCGGCAGACCATCATAGACAGTTTTTCCGAGGTTGGCCCGGAAGGTGCAGTAACCAACGCGCTGACACATGCCAGCTACGCCGCCGCCCTCGGCGGGTTTGAGGTTGTGAACTATGCGGTGGCAACGGCGACAGCCTTGGGCGACGGCCTTCTGGAAGACCTGATTGACCTCGAAGCCCAGGTCGCAGATTTTGCCGAGGATTCCGCGGGCGGTGTTCCGGCGGATTCGGCTGCGTTCTTTTTCATAGGGGGAAATGACTTCATTGACCTGCTGGGAACCGTTCAGGAACAGCAGATCACGACCCAGGCCGATTTCCTGGCCCTTGCAACGCCGGTCATCGAGGGGCTGATCGCGCAGATCGTCTCCGCCGCCCGTACTGCCATTGCGGCCGGGGTCGGCACGGTGTTTCTCGCCACCCAGCCTGCGGACGGGTTCTATCCGGAATTCGATACACTCTCCCCGGTTCAGGCAGGCTTTGCAGATCTTTTGGTCGACACTTTCAACGGCAGGATCGCGGAAAGCATTGCAGCCCTCGGCGCCGAGGGGATCGACGCCAGGTCCGTCGACCTGTTTGCGGTGTCACAGGCGATAACGGAGGATCCTGCGGGGTTTGGCCTTCTCGCAGACCGGGCGGATTATCTGATCGATGGAAGCGCGTTCGACAGCGACCAGGTTTTGGCCTGGGATTCCATCCACCCGGCCGAAACGCCGCACCAGGTCTGGGGCGCCTACGCCGAATTCGTAATGGGCGGCGGCAGGACATCGCTGTTGGATGGCGGCTCCACGCTCCTGCGCGAAGGGGCGGCATCTGATGCCATCTTTGCGCTTGGCGGCGATGACACCATCAATGCTGGCGGCGGTGCTGACGTTGTGATCGGCGGCAGCGGCAATGACAGCATGCAGGGCGCACGGGGCGACGATGTTCTCTTCGGCGGCAGCGGCAATGACACCGTGCACGGCGGCCGGGACACCGACATCATCAGCGGCGGTGATGGTGCAGATTTATTGCGCGGCGCGGCTGGCAACGACGTGATCGCGGACGGGCGCGGCGATGATCTGGTGTTCGGCGGGTCGGGCGACGACACCTTTGTTTTCACTGAAAACGCGCTCATCGGCGGCGGCGGGCCGTCAAACGACATCTTCCGCGGCGGGAAGGGAAACGACACACTGTATCTTGTTCTGGATGATGCCAGCTATGCCGCCTTCGAGGCCGGCAATGTGGATGGTGTTTTGAGTGACCTTGGTGTCACCGTATTCGGCGTGGAGTTCATTCACGCCATTGCCGGCCGCGGCAGCATCGCTTCAGCGTTTGACAGCTTCGACTGGTTCCTTCCCGCCGACTACTGGGGGGCCGTTTCCGCGCCGTCAACCGGAGAGGCGCTGCTTTTCTGAACGCCGGACGGGGTCGATCAGCCGCACACGGCAAGATCAGTAGCTCAAATTACATTTTGCGTGTTACGCACTCCGAATGGCTCCAGGCGTTGAGGGATGAGCCAGACTCCAGCACTGCTTCCGTGGCCGCTTTTTCCGGTTTTTGTATTGGCTCGGGGCGGTTTGCAATTACCGCACGGAGACAATCACGCATAGCATTTGCCAGCTGAAGCAAGTGGGTTGCCGCCAGGTTCGTTGCCTAGGCCCCCCCCCTTAAACTTCTAAGTTCGCAGCACTCGTGACCGGACGGCGTGCCTGTTCGTTCATTTGCCAGTTTCTTGAGGCGAAGTTCCTTTTGATCACCCGTCCAGAAACCTCAATCCGACTTCGGCTCAAGCGTAAGCTATCTTTGAACTTGCAGCGAGATTGTGGGTTTTTGTTGACATGACTCAAAATGTACAACACTTTCCCTCATGCGATGCGTAAAGTGCACAAAATCACACATGTGGTTGTGGCAATGCTTTTGAAACTTAAGATCGAAAGTGCTTCAAGGTCTGGCCGGACGATGCGTGACGCCAGCATTGACTTCGGAACCTCTTGATCGGCCAGTTCAGACATTCCGCAGCAGGCAAGTGTATAGGCCTGACCTATGATGTGATGGGTATTATCAATTTTTGTTGATGGGCAAACCTGTCAAACTGCCAGTCATAGGAAAGCGTAAGACCAAAAAAGCCCCGTCAGAGGGTGACTAACAAACACAATCAACCAACAGAGGAAATCCATGAAACTGAAAGCGTCATTTTTAACTGCCCTGGCCTTTTCCATGACAGCTGCCAGCGCGGCATTGGCTGAAACGGAGCTGACCGTCTACACGGCCGTTGAGGCCGAAGACCTTGCGCGCTACGCAGAAACTTTCAATCAGAGCCACCCGGACATCAAGATCAACTGGGTGCGGGACTCGACAGGGATCATCACTGCCAAGCTGCTGGCGGAACGCGACAATCCGCAGGCGGATGTGGTCTGGGGGCTGGCGGCAACTTCGCTGCTGCTGCTGAAGTCGGAAGGGATGCTCGAATCTTATGCTCCCGCTGGTGTTGACCAGCTGGATCCGAAATTCGTCGATGGCGACAGCCCGCCCAGCTGGGTCGGCATGGACGCCTGGGTGGCGTCGGTCTGCTACAACACGGTTGAAGCAGAGAAACTGGGCCTGACGCCGCCTTCGACCTGGAAGGACCTGACCGACCCCCAGTATGCAGGCCATGTGATCATGCCGAACCCGAACTCCTCCGGCACCGGCTTCCTAGATGTCTCCAGCTGGCTGCAGATGTTCGGCGAGGAGGAGGGCTGGAAGTTCATGGATGCGCTGCATGAAAACATCGCGCGCTACACCCATTCCGGCTCCAAGCCCTGCAAGCTGGCCGCCGCCGGGGAAATCCCGATCGGCATTTCCTTTGCTTTCCGCGGCGCCAAGTCCAAAGCCGCGGGCGCGCCGCTGGAGATCATCGTGCCGTCCGAAGGCGTCGGCTGGGACATGGAGGCAACTGCCATCGTGGCCGGCACGGCAAACCTTGAGGCCGCGCAGACGCTTGTTGATTTCACCGTGACCAAGGAAGCCAACGAGATGTACAACACTGGCTATGCAGTCGTGGCCTATCCAGGGGTTGCCAAGCCGGTGGAGCATTTCCCCGAAGGCCTGCTGGACGCGATGATCGACAACGACTTTGAGTTCGCCGCCAACAACCGCGCCGCCATCCTGAAGGAATGGCAGGCCCGCTACGACGGCAAGTCGGAAGCGAAATAAGCCTGCAGGGGCGGAGGGGCAGCCCTTCGCCCTTTTGCCTTCCTGTATCACATTGCCCCATGCCCAGAGCCATGCCGCCTGCTGACAACAGCCAGGGCACGGCGCCGGCATATGCAAGGACCGACGACGTGCTTCAAATGACCCCGCCCACAGAAACCTACCTGACCATCCGCGACCTCTGGAAAGCCTTTGGCAGCTTCATCGCGCTGAAGGATATTTCCCTGGACGTGAAGGAAGGCGAATTCATCTGCTTCCTCGGGCCCTCGGGCTGCGGCAAGACCACTCTGCTGCGCGCGATTGCGGGCTTGGACCTGCAAACCAAGGGCACGGTGACCCAGGGCAGCCAGGATGTCTCCAACCTGCCGCCGTCAGAGCGCGACTTCGGCATTGTGTTTCAGTCCTACGCGCTGTTCCCGAACCTCACGATAGAAAAGAACATCGCCTTCGGCCTGGAAAATGCGGGCCGCAGTAAGCAGGAAATCAATGCGCGCGTCGCAGAACTGCTGGAACTGGTCGGGCTGCCCGATCAGGGCCGCAAATACCCGGCGCAGCTGTCCGGCGGCCAGCAGCAGCGGATTGCCCTGGCGCGCGCCATCGCCACCAACCCTGGCCTTCTGTTACTGGATGAGCCGCTGTCGGCCCTGGACGCCAAGGTGCGGGTCCACCTACGCCACGAGATCAAGGAGCTGCAGCGCAAGCTGGGCGTCACCACCATCATGGTGACCCATGACCAGGAGGAGGCGCTGGCCATGGCCGACCGCATCGTGGTGATGAACCACGGCGTGATTGAGCAAGTCGGCTCCCCGACCGAAATCTACCGCGAGCCCGCCAACCTGTTCGTGGCCGACTTCATCGGAGAGATGAACCAGATCAGCTCTTCCGTTGCCAAGGGCGGCCGTCTGGCAGTGGGGGAAAAGACCTTTGCCTGCCTGCCGCATGAATTTACCGACGGCACCCCGGTCATTGCCGCCATCAGGCCCGAGGACGTGATCCCGCATGAGGCCGGCTACCTGGAAAGCAGCGGCAACCGCAACTGCATCGACGTCCAGTTGGCGGAAATGGAATTCCTCGGCTCCTTCTGGCGCTGCCGCCTGACTAATGACCGTTTCGGCGGCAAGGAACTGATTGCCGACTTCTCCATCAACGCGGTGCGGCGCCTGGATCTGGAGGCCGGCTGCCAGATGGAAATCGAACTGCCTGACAACCGCCTGATGGCCTTTGCAAAAGCCGGGCAGGGGGCGTGACGCAGATGACTGAAACCACTCAATCCATCATGCCGGCAGGACCGGTGATCAAGGGCAAGCTCAGCCGCGACGACATCATCATGCGCGGCAGCATGATCATCATCGCGCTTTACCTGGTCGTGTCGCTGGTTTTCCCGCTCTATGCGATGCTGTCGAAATCCTTCTCCACCTACCGGGTGGAGCTGTCGCAGTATGAATTTCAGGTCAGCGACGAGGCGGGCCAGTTCGACGGCATCATCCTGACCGGCGCGGACCTGAACGCAACCAGCGGCACCTTTGCCGATGCCGACCTGTCCACCGGCGCCGACGGGCGGCTGCCGGTCACCGGCTTCTTCCCGGACTTCAGCTTCCGCAGCCCGGTGATGTACCAGATCCGCAATACCACCGGCACAGGCCGCTTCCTGATCGGCTCCAACCTGCAGACCGGCACCGAATGGGTCACGCTCGACTCCAACACGTTCCGCCGGGTGCAGCTGCGCCCCGTGCAGGCGCAGGGGCTGGACAACTTCGTCTCCTACTTCTCGACGCCTGCGCTGTTCAACTCGATCAAGAACTCGCTGTGGATCGCGGTCCTCAGTACCGTTGTCACCGTCTCGCTTGCCTTCTGGTTCGCCTACGCGCTGAACCGCAGCTGCATGAAATACAAGGGGGTGTTCCGGCTGATCGCCATGGCGCCGATCCTGGTGCCGTCGCTGCTGCCCGGTATCGCGCTGGTCTACCTGTTCGGCAACCAGGGAATGATCAAGGAGCTCTTGTTCGGCGCCAGCATTTACGGCCCCATCGGCATCGTGATCGGCTCGGTCTTCTTCACTTTCCCGCATGCCTTCATCATCATCTCAACCGCGCTGGCGATCTCTGACGCGCGCCTCTACGAAGCCGCCGCCAGCTTGCGCTCCACTCCCTGGCGCACCTTCTGGACCGTCACCGTGCCCGGCGCACGCTATGGCCTGATCTCGGCGGCCTTCGTGGTCTTCAACCTGGTGATCACCGATTTTGGCCTGCCCAAGGTGATCGGCGGCCAGTTCAACGTGCTGGCGGTGGACATCTACAAGCAGGTGATCGGCCAGCAGAACTTTGAAATGGGCGCGGTGGTCTCGGTGGTGCTGGTGATCCCGGCAATCCTCGCCTTTGCCATCGACAGAATGGTGCAGTCCAAGCAGGTGGCGCTGCTGTCGGCACGCTCGGTGCCTTATGAGCCGCAGCCGAACAAGAAGATGGACCGTATCTTCTTTGCCTATTGCACCCTGATCGGCATCTTCATCGCCGGGCTGCTGGTAGTCTGCCAGTTTGCGGCGCTGATCAAGTTCTGGCCTTACGACCTGAGCCTCAGCCTCAACAACTACCAGTTCGACAGGATGGATGGCGGTGGCTGGGGATCCTATGTGAACTCGATCAAGCTGGCGCTGATGACGGCTGTGGCTGGCACCGCGGTTGTGTTTTTCGGCGCCTATCTGGTGGAGAAGTCCAAGGGCTTCCGCACCGGGCGCGCCATCTTCCAGATGTTTGCGATGCTGCCGATGGCAATCCCCGGCATGGTGCTGGGGCTGGCGTATATCTTCTTTTTCAACAACCCCGCCAATCCGCTCAATGCGATCTACGGCACCATGGCGATCCTGGTGGTCTGCACCGTCACCCACTTCTACACGGTGTCGCATCTGACGGCTGTGACTGCATTGAAGCAGATGGACCGGGAGTTTGAATCCGTTGCCGCCTCGCTCAAGCAACCCACGATGAAGCTGTTTGCCCGCGTCACGGTGCCGGTCTGCCTGCCCGCGGTGCTGGACATCTCGATCTACCTGTTTGTCAACGCAATGACGACGGTGTCGGCGGTGGTGTTCCTCTATTCGCCCAAGACCACGCTGGCGTCGATTGCGGTGCTGAACATGGATGACGCAGGCGATATCGCCCCGGCAGCGGCGATGGGGATGATGATCTTCTACACTAACGCGCTGGCGCGGATCATCCACCTGCTGGCCTCCCGCGGCATCCTGCGCCGCACCCAGGCCTGGCGCAGCCGCTAACCGCGGTTTCCGCCGGGCAGCCTGAAGAGGCCGCCGTTGCCGCCGGCCCCATCGCGGCCGCAACGCAGGAGCTGAACGGCGGTGCCCAGGAGCCGGGCTGCTGACCGGGTCCGCAGCGGGGGCGCGGGAGGCGGCGGTGCCTTCCGCCGCAGTAAACTGGCGCAGTTCTCTCTTGGCTTCTGAAGGCCCCCGCAGCAGGCGGGGGCCGCACAGCCAGGATTGAAGTTTTCCGGAATCCGCTGAAGTTTTTCTTGCCGCAACGGAAGTGATGCGCTACGCGCGCTTTACCGGTCCCGCAAGGGCTAAGAGGGAATCCGCGGTGCCAGCCGGCGCCAAACGGAACTGCCCCCGCAACTGTAGGCGGCGAGTGCTGTGCCATGATGTCACTGGATCCACGCGGTCCGGGAAGACGGCGCAGGCAATGACCCGCCAGTCAGGAGACCTGCCGGTGAAAAACTGAAGCACACCGGACGGGGTTGTCCGGGGAGGTTGCCGGCAAGATGCGCCGCCGCTGTCCGGCGCCGCAAAATGGGGCCAGATACCCAGCCTTGCCGGTCAATGCCCTTTCACCCGTTCTCCGGTCATTGACATATGGAGATCGAAGATCATGTTCCTGCGTTCCGGCCTGATGGGCCTTTCCTTCCTTGCGGCCGCTCAGGCTGCTGCCGCCAGCGAGAGTTTTCCGCTGACCATTCAAAACTGCGGTGAGACCGTCACCTTCGAGGCGCCGGTTGCGTCTTCCGTGACCGTTGGCCAGGCCGCCACTGAAGTGCTGTATGCGCTGGGCCTGGGCGACAAGGTGCTGGGCACCTCGGTCTGGTTCAACGACGTGCTGCCCGAATATGCCGAGCTGAACGACAAGGTCGAACGCCTGGCCGACAACGACCCCAGCTTTGAAAGCGTGGTGGCCAAGCGCCCCGGCCTGGTGGCAGCCCAGTATGAATGGCATGTCGGCCCCGAAGGCGTGGTCGCCAAGCGGGAGCAGTTCCACGACCTCGGCATCCCGACCTATGTGATGCCCGCTGATTGCGTCGGCAAGGACAACACCACCGGCGGCGACGGCACCCGCACCCGGATGTTCACCACCGACAGCCTTTATCAGGGCATCGAGGAACTGGCCGCGATCTTCGGCGAGGCTGAGAAGGGCGCTGAGCTGGTTGCCGACTACAAGGCGCGCGAGGCTGCAGCTGTTGCCAAGGCACAGGAAGTTGCGCTGGAGGATGCTTCCGCCGTGTTCTGGTTCTCTTCGCCCGAAATGGAAAGCGATCCGTTCGTGGCCGGGCAGAAAGGCGCCCCGGGCTACATGATGCAGCAGCTGGGCCTGAAGAACGTCATCGAAACCGACGAGGAATGGCCGACCGTTGGCTGGGAAACCATCGCCAAGGCCAACCCGACGGTGATCGTGATTGCCCGCATGGACCGCCGCCGCTTTGCCGCTGACGACTACGAGAAGAAACTGGAGTTCCTGCGCACCGATCCGGTCGCCAGCCAGATGGACGCGGTGAAGAACGACCGTATCGTGGTGATGGATGCACAGGCGATGGACGCCACCATCCGCGCCATCCCGGCGCTGGAGGATCTGGCCGCTGAACTCAGCGCGATCGGCAACGGCGAATGAGCGCAGCCGCCGCAGTCGCATGGCAGGGCTTCCGGGGCGCTTGCCTGGCCCTGCCGGTGCTGGCCGCGGCGGTTCTGGCAGGCGCAATGATCGGGGAGACCGCGCTTGCGCCTGACCTTGTCCTGTCGGTTCTGGCCAACAAGCTGGCCGGGGCAGGCCTGCCGGTGGATCCGGTGGACCAGGGCATCATCTGGAGCTACCGGCTGCCGCGGGCGCTGGTGGCTGCGGCCTGCGGGGCGGCGCTGGCGGTCGCCGGGGTGGTGCTGCAGGCCTTGCTGCGCAATGCGCTGGCAGACCCCTATATCCTTGGCATTTCCGCCGGCGCCTCGACCGGGGCGGTGGCGGTCACCATTGCCGGCCTCGGCGGCGGCGCCCTGTCGCTGTCCTTCGGCGCCTTCAACGGGGCGCTGCTGGCGTTCGGCTTTGTCGCCATTCTGGCGCGGGCCGCCGGGGCAGGGGGCAACCGCGCCGCAGCGGCGCAGATCGTGCTGGCGGGCATTGCCGGCTCGCAGCTGTTCAATGCGCTGACCGCTTTCATTATCGCCAAATCCGCCAACGCGGATCAGGCCCGCGGCATCATGTTCTGGCTGATGGGCAACCTCAGCGGCGTGCGCTGGCCGGACGTGTGGCTGGCGGTGCCGCTGGCCTTGGCGGGCTGGATGATCTGCCGGTTTCACGCGCGCGCCCTGGACGCCTTCACCTTTGGCAGCGACTCCGCGGCCTCGCTCGGCATCCCGGTCCGCCGGGTTCAGGTGGTGCTGATCTTTGCCACTGCGCTCACCACCGCGGTGATGGTGTCGATCGTCGGCTCGATCGGCTTTGTCGGCCTGGTGATCCCGCATGCGGCGCGGTTCCTGGTCGGCCCAGGACACCGCAGGCTGATGCCGGCCGCGGCGCTGACCGGCGCCGTGTTCCTGATCGCTGCCGACATCGTCTCCCGCATCATCATCCCCGGCCAGGTGCTGCCCATCGGGGTGGTCACCGCCCTGATCGGGGCGCCGTCCTTTGCGGTGATCCTGGTGCGCGGGCAAAGGACTGCGAGATGAGGATTGAAGCCCGCAACCTGTCCTTTGCCGTGCGCGGCAAAACCCTGCTGCAGGACGTGTCGCTGGCGGTGCAGCCGGGTGAGACGCTGGCGCTGGTGGGCCCGAACGGCTCGGGCAAGTCGACCCTGATGCGGCTGCTGTCGGGCCTGGCCAAACCCTCGCATGGCGAAGTGCTGCTGGCGGACCAACCGCTGGCCCGGCTGACCCGCCGGGAGATCGCCCAGCGGATCGCCATTGTCGAACAGCAGGCCGACACGGCTGAGCGCATCACCGCACGGTCCGTCGTCGAACTGGGCCGCACCCCCTGGCTGTCGGCGCTGAAACCCTGGAGCAGCGAAGACACCCAGCTGGTGGACAAGGCGCTGCGCACGGTGGAAATGAAGAACTTTGCGCCGCGGGAATGGTCCACCCTGTCCGGCGGCGAACGGCAACGGCTGCACATTGCCCGCGCCCTTGCGCAACGGCCGGGGCTTCTGCTGCTGGATGAGCCGACAAACCATCTGGACATCCACCACCAGCTATCGATCCTGAACTGCATCCGGAACCTGCAGGTGACAACCGTGGTGGCCCTGCATGACCTGAACCAGGCCCTGACCTGCGACCGTGTGGCGGTGCTGTCGCACGGGCGCCTGGTGGCCTTTGGCGCGCCCGGGGAGGCGCTGGATCCGGAAACGGTGTCCGGGATCTTCGGGATCAAGGCCCGCTGGGTCCGGGACGGCGAGGGCGCGGATCCCTTCCTGTCCTTTCAATTGGCCTGAGAGGCTATCGGCACAGGCGCCTAGGCCATGCTGCGCCGTGCCGGAGGCTTTCAGCCTGGCGCGCCTTACAGTTCGCAGGACTGTATGAAGGCGCAGCACTCCTCGGTCAGCGCGGCAAAGCGGGAGCGTTCGCGCTGATACAGGTAAACCGCCCGCTTGTCGGGCAGGTCGGCAATCGGGCGGAAGGCGGTTGCCTCCGGCATGAACCGGGCAACCGTCTGCGGCAGCACGGTGACCCATTTACCGGTCCGGACCATGGTGATCAGCGAATGGGTGTTGTGGATCGTCACATCCGCATTGCTGCTAGCCTCAACAAAGCGTTCATTGCGGATCAGATCGCACAGGGCGTTGCGGACAAAGGAGGCGCCGGTCACTTCGGCAATTGAGGGGCGCGCGTCCTGCCGGTACAGCGGATGGTCGGTGGAACAGACCAGCCCGAAACGGTCCTCGAACAAAGGCACGGCCCTGACACCATTCAGCGGGTGGCAGCCGGAGGCAATGCCGATATCCGCCTTGCCCTCCGCCAGCGCATCCAGAACCTCCTGAGTGTCGGTGTCGCGCAGCTCCACCTTCAGGCCCGGATGCCGCGTCGTCATGTGTTCCAGCACCGCAGGAAACACCAGCGCCGCGACCGATGGGACTGAGACGATCCGCAAGAGCCCGTGCGCCGCCTCAGCGGCCATCTCGATGCTCTGCACGGTCTGGTCGAACTGCCGCACCTGTTTCTGGGCCAATTCAAAGACTTGCTCGCCCAAGGGTGACAGCTGGTTCTTGCGCTCGCCCTCGAACAGTCTCTTGCCCAAATGATCCTCCATTTGCTTCAGCGTCATGGAAACGGCGGACTGGGTCCGGCCCAGCCGGTTGGCGGCCTCGGAAAGGTTGCCGGTTTGCGCCACGGTGCAGAAGGCGCGTAGCATTTCGATTTTCAGTGCCAAGTTTCAATTTTCCTGAAGTTGCCTACAGTTTATTGAGTTTGACTGATGTGGGCTGCGGAGTCCATCCTGCTGCAAACCTGAAATTCAGCATCTGGGGCTTTTCCGTGACCAAACTGAACCTGATTGCCGGCGAATGGCTGGCGGGCGAAAGCGAAATCGAAAACCGCAACCCTTCGGATCTGAGCGATCTGGTCGGTATGTTTGCCCAGGCCAGCTCCGATCAGCTGGAGGCGACCCTGGACCAGGCGCAGAAGGCACAGCGTGAATGGGCCGCCTACGGGCTGGAGCGCAAGCAGGCGGTGCTGATGAACATCGGCAACGAGCTGATGGCGCGAGCCGAAGAGCTGGGCACGCTGTTGTCGCGCGAAGAAGGCAAGCCGCTGGCCGAGGGCAAGGGCGAAGTCTACCGGGCCGGCCAGTTCTTCACCTATTACGCTGCCGAATGCCTGCGCCAGATCGGCGAAAACGCCGACTCCGTGCGCCCGGATATCGAAGTGGATGTGCGCCGCGAAGCGGTGGGCGTGGTGGCGATCATCTCCCCCTGGAACTTCCCGACCGCAACCGCGTCCTGGAAGATCGCGCCGGCGCTGTGCTACGGCAACGCCGTTGTTTGGAAGCCCGCCAACATCACCCCGGCTTCCGCTGTTGCCCTGACTGAAATCATTGCCAAGCAGGACATCCCCAAGGGCCTGTTCTCGTTGGTGATGGGTTCGGGCCGCTCGATCGGCCAGCGCCTGGTGGAAAGCCCGAAGGTGAACGCGATCTCCTTCACTGGCTCGGTGCCGGTGGGCAAGGGCATCGCTTCTGCTGCCATCCAGAACCTGACTAAGGTGCAGATGGAGATGGGCTCCAAGAACGCGCTGGCCGTGATGGACGACGCCGACCTGGACCTGGCCGTCTCCCTGGCGCTGGGCGGCGCCTTTGGCGGCACCGGCCAGAAATGCACCGCTTCCTCCCGGCTCGTGGTCCACGCAGCCGTGCACGACGCCTTTGTTGAAAAACTGATGGCGGGTGCGCAGGCGATGAAAGTGGGCCACGCGCTGGAAGCGGGCGTGCAGATGGGCCCGGTGGTCAGCGAGCAGCAGCTGAACGAGAATCTGGCCTATGTCGATCTGGGCACCTCCGAAGGCGCCGAACTGGCCTGCGGCGGCCAGCGCCTGGAGATGCCGCATGAGGGCTTCTACATGTCCCCCGGCGTGTTCCTGAACACCACCAACGACATGCGCATCAACCGCGAGGAAATGTTCGCGCCGCTGACCAGCGTGATCAAGGTCGGCAGCTATGACGAGGCGCTGGCGGTGGTGAATGACACCAACTTCGGCCTGACCTCCGGCATCGTCACCCAGTCGCTGGCCCGCGCAACCCATTTCCGCCGCAATGCGCGCACCGGTGTGGTCACCGTCAACCTGCCGACCGCAGGCACCGACTACCATGTGCCCTTCGGCGGCCGCGGCGACAGCTCCTATGGCCCGCGCGAGCAGGGCAAGGCAGCGGCGGAGTTCTACACCACCGTCAAAACCGCCTACATCAGCGCCGGCAAGCCGGTCTGAGACTGAAATCGTGGCAGCGCCGGATACCGGCCTGCCAGTTTGCGGAAGCGCCCGCCCTCCTAGTTTCCCCTGTGGCGGGCGCTTCCTGCCCGCTGCCAGAAGGCTGGGCGTGTGACATTGAAAACCGAGGTGCTTGAATGACCGGATACCGTATCGACTGCCTGCAATATGCCAACTGGTCGGAAAAGATCTTCCGCCAGCTGCGCGAGGGCAACGTGGACGCGATCCATGTCACCATTGCCTATCACGAGAACTTCCGGGAAACGGTTCTGAACTTCGAAAAGTGGAACCGCTGGTTCGAGCAGTACCCGGATCTGATCATGAAGGGGCAGTGGGCCACTGACATCGACAAGGCCCGCGAAACCGGCCGCACCGCGGTGTTCTTTGGCTTTCAGAACCCCTCGCCGATGGAAGACGACATCGGCCTGGTCGAAATCCTGCACACGCTCGGCGCCCGTTTCATGCAGCTCACCTACAACAACCAGTCGCTGCTGGCGACCGGCTGCTACGAGGCCGAGGATATGGGCATCACCCGTATGGGCAAGCAGGTGATCAAGGAGATGAACCGGGTCGGCCTGGTCGTCGACATGAGCCATTCCGCCGACCGCTCCACCATCGAGGCGGCGGAGATTTCGACCCGCCCTATCGCCATCACCCATGCCAACCCGCATGAGTGGTCGCCCGCGCTGCGCAACAAGAAGGACGACGTCATCCGCGCAGTCACCGGCCACGGCGGCATGCTGGGCTTCTCGGTCTATCCGCACCATCTGAAGGACAAGTCCGACTGCACCCTGCAAAGCTTCTGCGAGATGATTGCACGCGCCGCAGAAAAATACGGGGCAGAGCACCTCGGCATCGGCACCGACCTTTGCCAGGACCAGCCCGACAGCGTCGTTGAATGGATGCGCGTCGGCCGCTGGACCAAGGAAATCGACTACGGCGAAGGATCAGCCGCCGCGCCGGGCTTCCCGGCAATGCCCGGCTGGTTCAACGACAACCGTGACTTTGGAAACATCGAAGACGGCCTTCGCGCGACGGGCATGAACGATGACGAAGTCAGCGGCATCATGGGCGGGAACTGGTACCGGTTCTTTGCCGAAAACTTTGGCCCAAAGGGATAGGTCATGGAAACAACCGCGCAGACAACGATATCACGACGGGATCCGGCGCAGGTAATGCGCCTCAGCCGGCTCGGCTCCTTGCATCAGTGCCGCCTCAGCTTCATGCGGGTGCTGACACGCCGCATGGCCCGGGAAAACTGGAGCTTTGCGCGCCCCAAGTTCGATATCGACGGCAACGGCGTCGGCGTGGCGGTCTACACCGCCGCCGGCCCTGCGCGGACATATTCCCTGATTGCCTTCGCCCACGACCTGCCGCCGGAAATGCGTTCGGACCGGGTGATCGCCACCGCCTGGGATGCAACCTTCACCCTGTTCGACGGCGTGCCCACGGATGCCGACATTGAGCGTCTGTCAAAGAACGTGCCGTATCAGGAGGCGGGCCGGGTCAACGAGAAATCCCTGTCAGTTTCCCGCGCCAACCGCTCTGTGCGCCTGTGGGCGCATTTTGTCGACGCGCTGTCGCAAGGCCAGCAACCGGACCCAGCGCAGGTGGAGGCCGTCGGCTATCTGATGCGCACCACCGCTGTGTATGGTTCCGGTAAATTGGGCGCCGCCGACCGGGAGGCGATTGCCGACCGCCCGGAGCTAAGCACACCGTTTCAGGCGGAAATGCTGTCGGTCTTTCTGACCCGCGCTTTCGTCCGTGACCTTGTGGAGCATATGGCCCGTGCCAAGGGCGGCGGCAACGCCGTGCCGCTGGCCCCGGAAACCGCGCGGCGGCTGGGCATCGGCAATTCCACCGGTCTCGGCATGGCGCCCTACATCGTCAACCACCCGGTGCTGTTCAACAACTGGATCATGGCGCGGGAAGAGGCGATTGCCAGGGTGCGCTCGGTCGAAACCGCGTCGGCTGAGGAAGCCGCCTGCTTCCGCCGTATGCTGCGGCGGAGCGAACTGTCGGCGGCGCGCTGGCATTCGGAACACCCGGCACAGATCAAGAAGCTGGCCAGCCTTCACAAAGACCTGGAGGCCCTGACCGCCTGGGTGGCCGCAGATGATTTGCTCAATGACCACCCCTGGGACCGTCTGATCCGCTGGAGCGAGACCGCGCTGGGCCTGGAGGGGCAGGAACTGGCGGCCTCGCTGATCCTGGAACCCTATGGGGACCTGGTGGACGGGTTGTCCGACTGCATGGCCGACGCCAACAAGGACGCTTTCATCATCGACGGCGCAATGCCGATTGCACAGGTGCGGCAGCTGATCGAGGACAGCTTTGCCTGGGCGCTGGATCTGGACTGGAGCGCCCGCGAAAACTGCGCCCGCGCCTGGTATGTCTCGGAGGAGAAGCTGGAGCCCCGCATGGGCGAGCGCTTTGACGAGCCGATTGCCGCGTACGAGCAGCCGCTGGCCCCGGCCCGTGACGCTGCCGCGGCCCATGCGGCCTTGGCAGGCTGGGACGGGGACGAGCCGATCGCATCCTTCCTGCTGCGCCACCCGGAACACCGCCACACCGTGCGCCGGGCGCAGATGAGCCGGGTCGCGCCTTACAGCGAAATCCGCAGCAACACCATCAGCGACCGGGTGCTGCCGGTCGACATGCTGCGGGCCAAGCTGTCGTTCTTCGGCGCCACCCATTTCGACCCGCGCTCCGACCGCTGGGTGCGGATCTGCATGTATGCGGGCGCGCCGTATCCCGAAGACCTGACCACCGCCAACGCCGACCTGTGGGTTTATCCGGAGGCAGACCAATGAGCTATGCGCTGAACGAAGTGGAGGCCACCGCCAAACGCGCCGCCCGCGGGGCGGGCTATGACTGGGGGCTGGCGGAGGAAGCCGCAAAAGCCACCCGCTGGCTGTGCGCGCAAGGGCTGGACGGTGCGGCAGTGCTGGCTGGTCTGCTGGAGGCCGGATACGCGGCGGAGCTGCAATCCCATGTGCCGCAAAGCCTGGAGGGCGACTGGCAGGCTGAGGCGCCGCTGTGCCCGCTGGCAACCGGTGCGGTGCTGTCGGACTGCGCCGCGCGGCTGCAAGTGCTTACGCTGGCTATGGGGCCGGTCTCCCGGCCCGCAATGATCCTGCCCTTTGCCGCGATGGCCGCGCGCCAGCTCGGCGCTTGTGTCACGGTCGAAGGTGAGGGCTTTCAGGCCGTCACCGATGGCATCGGCCTGCAGTGCGAAGGCACTCTGCCGGAAACGGCGGCTCAGCTGAGCATCCGGGCCGCGGGCAGCCTTGCAAACGCAAACCCATGCCAAACCCGCGCTGAACCGGAGGAGGCGGCCTGGGCCGTCCTGAACCGTTTTGCCCATAAAACCTACTCTCCGGCCACCGAGGAGTCGCGCCTGCTGGGCGCCGGCGCCGGGCTGTCGGACAACGACTGAAGAGGCCTCTTACATGACCGAAACCAGAACTATGTCCCTCGCCGAGATCGAGGACCTGTCCTTCCGCGCCCTGGTGGCGGCAGGCACCTCTGAAGCCAATGCCCGGCCCCTGGCCGTCGCAACAGCCGCCACCGAGGCGGATGGCGTGGCCAGCCATGGCCTCGCCTATATCCCGATCTATGCCGAGCATGTGCAATGCGGCAAGGTGGACGGGCAGGCGGCACCGGTTCTGACCCGCCCGCGCCCCGGCGTCGTGGCGGTGGATGCCGCCACCGGCTTTGCCCATTCCGCCATCGACATTGGGTTCGAGGCTCTGATCCCGGCAGCGCGGGAGCAGGGCATCGCAGTTCTGGCGATCCGCAACAGCTACAACTGCGGCGTGCTGGGCTACCACACCGCCCGCCTGGCCCGCGCCGGGCTGGTGGGTCTGGGCTTTACCAACGCGCCGGCGTCGATCGCGCCCTCGGGCGGCAGCAAGCCGGTGGTCGGCACCAACCCGTTCTCGGTTGCCGTTCCAGACGAAGACGGCGAGCCGGAACTGCTGATCGACCAAAGCGCCAGCACCATCGCCAAGAGCGAAGTGATGAAGCACGCTCGCGAGGGCAAAGAGATCCCGCTGGGCTGGGCGCTGGATGCCGACGGCAATCCGACCACCGATCCGGACGCGGGCCTCAAGGGCTCGATGGCACCCTCGGGCGGCTACAAGGGCGTCGGTGTTGCGCTGCTGACAGAAATCATGGCCGCCGCGCTGACCGGCGCCACCCTCGGCATCAACGCATCGCCCTTCTCGGGCACCGCGGGCGGGCCGCCGAAAACCGGCCAGATGTTCATCGCAATCGACCCGGCTGCGACCTCAAATGACGCTTTTCGTGCTGGAATGGCCGGGATCGTGGAAGCGGTGCGCGGGCAAGACGGCGCACATCTGCCCGGAGACGGGCGGCGGGCAAAACGCTTGCAGGCCCGCCAAGACGGCGTCGCTGTCAGCGTGGCAACGCTGGCAAGGATCGAAGCCCTGCTGGGCTGACGCCAGATACCGGCGGTTGCGCGAACCGCCGGACAATCCGCACCCCGGTGCGGCACGTGCGAAACGGGAGGAAACGCATGTCAATAAAGCAACCTTTTACGGATCTTGAGATCAAGACCTCCGACGAGGGCTTCTATAAGGGGCACAGCGTCGAGATCGCCTTGCTCAGCAAGGGGATCATGGTCGCCCTGGTTCTCTGGGCCCTGGTCTGGCCGGCAAACGCCACGGGCGTTCTGGGCAGCCTCAACTGGCGGATCCTTGAGGATTTCAACGCCTTCTACATCATCATCGTCGGTTTCTTCGCCTTTTTCCTGTTTGTGGTCGCCGCATTGCCGCAAACCGGTAAGCGGATCATGGGGGGACCGGGCCAGGGCAAGGAATTCTCGGATTTCTCCTGGTTCTCGATGATGTTCGGCGCTGGTCTGGGCGTTGGCCTGATGGTCTTCGCCACCGCTGAACCGCTGGGTCTCTGGGGCTCCAACCCGGTGGTCCTGGCGCAGCAAGTGACCGCCAACACTGAAGAAGCCATCCAGTCCGGCTTCCGCTACACGTTCCTGCACTACGGCTTCCACGCCTGGGCAATCTACGTGGTGACCGGCCTGTCGCTGGCCTACTACGCCTATACCCGCGACATGCCGCTGACCATCCGCACCGCGCTGACGCCGCTGTTCGGCAGGCTGATGAACGGCTTCCTGGGCCACGTCGTTGACGTGCTGGGTGTTGTTGCCACCATCCTGGGCGTTTCCGTGACCATCGGTTTCGGCGTCTCCCAGTTCGTGGACGGCGTCTATGCCATCACCGGCATGGAGTGGATGATGGACATGAGCGGCGACGCGCCTGCACCGGGCACCGTTGGCCTTCTGGCCGGCCTTTTCGCTATCATGGGCCTGTCGATCATCTCGGCGGTCTCCGGCGTCGGCCGCGGCGTGAAGTATCTGTCGAACCTGAACCTGGTTCTGTCGATCATCCTGCTGCTGACCTTCGTGGTCTTCGGCTCCTTCATGTTCGCAATGACCACCTACGCCTCGGCTTTCGTGGACTACGTCCTGCACTTCGTCTCGCTGAGCTTTGGTGCCTACGGCCCGCAGTCGGCAGCTGACTTCGCGGCAGCGCTTCCCGCGGACGCGGCGCCCTACGCAGATGCTCTGCGCGGCGGTGCAACCAACGCCTGGGGCTCCTTCGACGGCTTCAAATCCGGCCTGGAAGGCGAAGCAGCCGCCCTGTCCGACGATGTTCTGGCAGCAACCTACGCAGCAGGTGAGGCGCAGCGCCAGTTCGGCTGGCAGGCTGGCTGGACCACCTTCTACTGGGCTTGGTGGATCGCGTTCTCGCCCTTCGTGGGCCTGTTCCTGGCGCGCATTTCCCGTGGCCGTTCGGTGCGTGAATTCATCCTCGGCTGTGTGATTGCTCCGGCGCTGGTCTGCTTTGCCTGGATGACCATCCTGGGCGGCACCGCCATCGACCTGGAACTGAACGGTGCGGCAGAAGGCGCGATCATCGGTGCCTCCAACACCGCCAAGCTGTTCGTGACCCTGCAGAGCATGATCGACGGCGGCCTGCTGTCCGGCATCACCATCATGTGCGTGGTGCTGATCATGACCTTCCTGGTCACCTCGGCGGACTCCGGCATCCTGGTGATGAACACCATCATGTCCGGCGGCGACCAGAACATCGGCAACAAGCACAAGATCGTCTGGGGCCTGATCCTGACCGCCGTGATCGGCACCCTGCTGTTCGCAGGCAAGACCAATGGCGGGGCCGACCCGATGGAGGCGCTGAAGAGCGCGATGATCATCGGCGCGCTGCCCTTCACCATGGTCATGGGACTGATGTGCATTTCGCTGGCCAAGGCGCTGTTCCGCGACGGCCAGCGTGAGAAGGCTGCAGCTCCGGCCGAATAAACCCTGGCACCGGGCAGCGCAGCTGCGGGTGCCCGGCCTGAAAACAGCCTCCCACCAGGAGGCGGAGAAGCCGGAGGAGCCATCCTCCGGCTTTTTCTTGCTGTGTTACGGCTGGCGGTGCGCCGGCGGCAATTGGCCCCTGAACCAATCCAGCAGCTGTTCCAGCGCGCTGTTGCTGGCGGCAGGTGCACGGTGCTGCACAAAATAGCTGTACGGCCTGTCTGAGACCGCCGGCCCCAGCCGCAGCACCTCGCCGCAGGCCAAGGCATTGTCGGCGATCCCCGCCCAGCCCAGCCCAACCCCTTCGCCGCGCCGAACCGACTGGAGCAGGAACGGGTAGGCGTCGAACTCCGGCGCCTTGCCAAAATTCGGCAGCGGCAGCCCCGCCTGTTCAAACCAGCCCTGCCAGGTCAGGAACCCTGAACTGCCGGTGTCGAAATGCAGAAACAGCTCCGGTGCCAATGCGGACAGGTTTTCAGCCGCTTCAGGGTGATCCGCCAGAAAGCCGGGGCTGCAAATCGGAAACGTCTCCGCAGGGATCAGAGGAAAATACGGGCGGTCCGGCATCCGCGACGGGTCCCAGACCACCGCGGCATCCAGACGGCTGAGGTCGATGTCCCCCAGCTGGTCGGTGGTCACCACCCGGACCCTTGTGCCGCTCAGGCTGGCGCGCAGGTCCGAATACCGCGGCATCAGCCATTGATCGGCAAAGCCGAAGGTGCAGGCCAGCGTCACTTCGTCCGTCTCCGGTGCGGCCAGAACCTCGCTCCAGGCCTGATCCACATGGCCTAATCCCAGCGCCACCGCATCCGCCAGCCGGGCTGCATTGGCCGTCGGGGTGATCCGGTTGTTGTTGCGCTCAAACAGCGGCTGCCGCAGCCGCCCCTCCAGCGTCGAGATATGCCGCGACACGGCGGGCTGGCTGAGACCGAGCTCCGCTGCGGCGCGGGACAGGCTGGCGTGGCGCACGGCAACTTCCAGCACCAGCAAGGAGTTCAGGGATCCGGCGGTAGGGCGTATCGAGCGTTCCATAGGAAATTGTTAGGGAGGCCATGCAGTCTTGGCCAGTGGATATTGCAAGCGGCAAAGATAATCTGGGGCAGAAAACATGATCTCAGAATTTCCCAGGGACTTCCCCAATGCCGCAGCGCCCCCTTTCCCATATCCGCGTTCTCGACTTCGGCCACTATCTGGCGGGCCCTTTGACCGGCATGATGCTGGCGGACATGGGGGCAGAGGTTGTCCGCATCACGCCGCCCGGCGGCACCGGGTTTGACGGCCCGGCCTTCGATATGCTGTCGCGCGGCAAGCAGACGCTGGAGCTGGACCTGAAATCGGAGGAGGGCCGCGCCACGGCCGTCGAACTCGCCAAACGCGCCGATGTAGTGATTGAGAACTTCCGTCCCGGTGTGATGGGCCGCCTCGGCCTCGGACCGGAGGTGCTGAGCGAAGTCAATGATCAGCTGGTCTATCTGTCGATGCCGGGTTTCGCCTCTACAGACACGGAGCTGGCCGACCTGCCCGCCTGGGAGGCAGTGATCGCCGCCTATACCGGCCAGTTCACCGACATGGGCCTGAACCGCCGCCTGATGGGCATCAACCCGTCCTTCTCGCCGCTGACCCTGGCCTCGGCCTATGGCGCCAGTTTCGGCGCCATGTCGGTCCTCTTTGCGCTGAACGCCCGCGAGGCCAACGGCGGCGACCATATTGAGGTGCCGCTGGCCGCCGCGCTGCTGGAGGGGCTGGTCTATAACTGCGAGCAGATCGAGGACTACCCCGAGCGCTATAAATCCCCGCGCGAGGTGGAACTGGACCGCCGCGCCGCCGAAGGCCTGCCGATGAACCTGAAGTTCAAGGAGCTGTCGGAATTCCTCGACCCGTTCTACCGCACCTATACCTGCGCCGACGGGCGCGGCTTCTATGTGGTGAGCGGCTCGGTCGCCACCCATCCGCGCCGGGTGCTGGAGACCCTGGGGCTCAAGGATCTGGCGGACGAGCTGCCGGATTTCTCCGCCTATCTTGATACCAAGGACTGGCCCGCCGAATGGTCGATGCGGAATTACCCGGTGGGGGCGTCCGACCGGGAACGGGTGTCCTCGGCGATGAAGGCGGCCTTCCTGACCAAACCTTCCCACGAGTGGGAGGAGTTGTTCGGCGCCGCCAAGGCACCCGCCACCGCGCAGCGCTTCACCAGCGAATGGCTGCACGACCCGCACGCATTGGCTTCCGGGCTGATCCTGCAGGTCGAGGACGCCAAGCACGGGGTCATGCAGCAGATGGGCAATGTGGCCTGGCTGTCCGGCGACGAAGATGTGGTGCAAAAAAACCGCACAGAGGAGGCAGACCTGGCGGCGCTGCTGGCGGAGCCGGAGCGCGGCGGCACCAGCGGTCAGGCGGGCAAGGGCTGGCTCGACGGGCTGAAGGTGCTGGATCTCACCAATGTGATCGCCGGGCCGACCATCGGGTCGACCCTGGCACGCTACGGCGCAGAGGTGACCCTGGTGCAGCCGGTGGACCCTTCGGTGGACCCCTGGAACACCGTTGTCTTCGGCATCCACGCGCAGCGCGGCAAGGAGAGCATCCTGCTGAACCTGCGCACAGAAGCGGGGCAGGAGGCGCTGGCCCGGCTGATCGCCGAGGCCGATGTCATCACCATGAACGGCACCGACCAGCAGCGCGACCATCTGGGCCTGTCGCCGGAACGGCTGGCACAGATCAGCCCGCGCCTCATCCTGGTGCAGCTCGATGCCTTCGGCGGCCCGATGCGCGGGCCGAAATCCGATCACCTCGGCTATGACGACCTGGCCCAGGCCGCAACCGGGGTGATGCTGCGGTTTGGCGGCGGCATGGGCACGCCGGAGGAGCACGCCCATTTCGGCACTATCGACGTGCTGACCGGCTTCTGCGCCTGCGTGGCCCTGGGCGGCGCGCTACTGCGGCTCCAGGAAACCGGCAAGGGCGGGGTGGCACGCGCCTCTCTGGCGGCGGCCGGTAACCTGATCCAGGCGCAGTTCATGTATGACCATAAGGGCAGGGCGCCCTTTGACGAACCCTCGGGGCGCAAAGCCTTGGGCTGGGGGCCGTTCTACCACTGCTATCAGGCCGCGGACGGCTGGTTCTTCTTCGCGGCCCCGACCGAACGCGCAGCCGCCCTGGCGCGGGTTCCGGACCTGTCGGATCTGGCTGAACTGCCAGAGGACCAGCTGCAGGCGGCGCTGTCTGAACGCTTCGCTGATCGGCCGCTGTCCCATTGGCGCGCGGCTTTTGCCGGCACCTCGGCCACCGCAGTGCCGCTGTCCTCGCTGCACGAAACCCGCGATGCAGCGCTGCAGCTGGAAAGCGAGGGCGAAATCGACCTGAACCAGGCCACCTTCCGGGTGATCCGCCACGACCGGCACCCGATGGGCCGCTGGTGCGATCTGGTGGCGCCCAACGCGGTGCGCCCGCAGGCAGGCCGGATCACGATCCCCGGTCCGGCCCCCAAATACGGCGATCACACCCGGGCGGTCCTGGCGCGGATTGGGTATTCTGCGGAGGACGCAGCGGCGATGATCAACAGCGGTGCTGCGGGCGAAAGCTGGTCGGAAAAATACCTGCCGGAGTGATCCGCCCGGCGGCTGGCTGGACTGAAAAAGCGCCCCGGAATTCCCGGGGCGCCTTTCTGTCTTGCTATGCCAGGGCTGTTCAGGCCGCCAGATCAAACCGGTCGGCGTTCATCACCTTGGCCCAGGCTGCCACGAAGTCGCGGACAAAGGCTGCGGCGCCATCGTCCTGCGCATAGACCTCTGACAGCGCCCGCAGCTGCGAGTTCGAGCCGAACACCAGATCGGTGCGGGTGCCGGTCCACTTAACGGCGCCGCTGGCCCGGTCGCGGCCCTCATAGGTGCCGTCGCCTGCCGGCTTCCACTCCACCCCCATATCGGTGATGGCGGTGAAGAAGTCGGTGCTCAGCACGCCAACGCGGTCCGTGAACACGCCATGCTTGGACCCGCCGTGGTTGGCGCCCAGCACCCGCAGCCCGCCGGTCAGCGCGGTCATCTCCGGCGCGCCGAGGGTCAGGAGCTGCGCCCGGTCCACCAGCATCTTCTCGGCCGGCACGGCATACTCCGCCTTCTGGTAGTTGCGGAAGCCATCGGCCTCCGGCTCCAGCACCGCGAAGCCGTCGATGTCGGTCTGCTCCTGGGTGGCATCGGTGCGTCCAGGAGTAAAGGGAACATCCACCGGGTGTCCTGCAGCCTTTGCGGCTTCCTCGACGCCGGCACCGCCCGCCAGCACGATCAGGTCGGCCATGGAGATCTTCTTGCCGCCGGACGCGCCGGCGTTGAACTCGCTCTGGATCTGCTCCAGTGCCGACAGCACCTTGGCCAGCTGCGCAGGCTCGTTCACTTCCCAGTCCTTCTGCGGCGCCAGCCGGATGCGGCCGCCATTGGCGCCGCCGCGCATGTCGGAGCCGCGGAAGGTCGAGGCCGAAGCCCAGGCGGTGGAGACCAGCTCAGAAACCGAAAGCCCGGTGCCCAGGATCTTGGCCTTCAGCTGCGAGACGTCCTGCGCATCCACCAGCGCGTGATCCACCGCCGGCACCGGATCCTGCCAGATCAGGTCTTCGGCAGGCACGTCCGCCCCCAGATAGCGCGACTTCGGCCCCATGTCGCGGTGGCACAGCTTGAACCAGGCACGGGCAAAGGCGTCGGCGAATTTCTCCGGGTTGGCGTGGAAATCGCGCGAGATCTTCTCGTATTCCGGGTCCATCCGCAGCGACATGTCGGCGGTGGTCATCATCGGCGCGTGCTTCTTGCTGGGGTCGTGGGCGTCCACCACCATATGCTCCGGCTTCACATCCTGCGCCTGCCACTGGTTGGCGCCGGCCGGGCTTTTGACCAGTTTCCACTCATAGCCGAACAGCACGTCGAAGTAGCCCATGTCCCAGGTGGTCGGGTTCGGTTTCCAGGCGCCTTCGATGCCCGATGTGGTGGTGTCGCCGCCCTTGCCGGAGCCATGCGCGTTGGCCCAGCCAAAGCCCATCTGCTCCATCGCGCCGGCTTCCGGCTCCGCGCCCACCAGTTCCGGGTCGCCCGCGCCATGCGCCTTGCCGAAGGTATGGCCGCCTGCCACCAGCGCCACGGTTTCCTCGTCATTCATGCCCATGCGCGCAAAGGTGTCGCGCACGTCAAAGCCGGAGGCCACCGGGTCCGGGTTGCCGTTAGGCCCTTCCGGGTTCACGTAGATCAATCCCATCTGCACGGCAGCCAGCGGGTTTTCCAGGTCGCGCTCGCCGGAATAGCGCTGGTCGCCCAGCCACTCGGTCTCGGTGCCCCAGTAGATGTCCTCCTCCGGCGCCCAGACGTCCTCGCGGCCGCCGCCAAAGCCGAACACCGGCCCGCCCATCGATTCAATGGCGCAGTTGCCCGCCAGGATCATCAGATCGCCCCAGGAGATCTTGTTGCCGTATTTCTGCTTGATCGGCCACAGCAGGCGGCGCGCCTTGTCCAGGTTGCCGTTATCCGGCCAGGAGTTCACCGGCGCAAAGCGCTGGTTGCCGGTGCCGCCGCCGCCGCGCCCGTCGGCGGTGCGGTAGGTGCCGGCGCTGTGCCAGGCCATGCGGATGAACAGCCCGCCGTAATGGCCATAGTCGGCCGGCCACCAGTCCTGGCTGTCGGTCATCAGCGCAAACAGGTCCTTCTTCACCGCCTCCAGATCAAGCTTCTTGAACTCCTCGCGATAGTTGAAGTCAGGACCCATCGGGTTCGACTTGGGGGAGTGCTGATGCAGGATCTTAAGGTTCAGCTGGTTCGGCCACCAATCCTGGTTCGAAGTGCCGCCGGCGTCGGTGTTCAACGCCGCGCCGTGCATCACCGGGCATTTTCCTGCGGGGGTATTTCCGTCCATTTCCATCTCCGATCGTGGCTTCAATTAGTTGAACTGCGATGTGGAGGAAGCGCCCCGGAACCATTCCGCCAGCCTGAGCGCCGCATGGAAATGCAAGCGGGGCGCAGACTGCCTGTACCGGGTCTCCCTGTTGTCCTGAAGATGAGGCTAGCAGGGAAATATCATTGGGATAAGTTGCATTTATTCATCGCTCTGATAATGAAATCCTATGATAAACGTGACCCTCCGCCAGATGCGCTATTTCGAGGCGCTGGCTCAGCACCGCCATTTCGGCCGCGCGGCCGACGCCTGCGCGGTGTCTCAGCCAGCTTTGTCTGTTCAGATCAAGGAGTTGGAGGAGGTGCTGGGGGTGCAGCTGGTGGAGCGCGGCGCCCGGCAGGTGCGGCTCACCAGCTTCGGCGAGGATCTGGCCTCCCGCGTGCGCGGCATCCTGCGCTCGGTGGATGAGCTGGGCGAGCTGGCGCGGGCATCGCGCGACGGCCTGGCCGGGCGCCTGCGGATCGGGGTGATTCCCACCATTGCCCCTTATCTGCTGCCCTCCATCGTGGGCACGCTCACCCGGCAGTACCCGGAGGCCGACATCCGGGTCCGCGAAACCGTGACCCCCAAGCTGCTGGAGGAACTGGGGGAGGGGCGGCTGGACACCGCCATCGTGGCGCTGCCGGTGTCTGAGCCGTCTTATGAAGAGGTGCCGCTGTTCTCCGAGGATTTCGTGCTGGTGCGCCCGGGCGAGGACGCAGGCACCCCGGTTCCCGGCCCCGAGGGCCTGCGCGAGATGCGCCTCCTGCTGTTGGAGGAGGGGCATTGCTTCCGCGACCAGGCCTTGTCCTTCTGCAACATGCAATCCGCCGCCCCGCGGGAGCTGTTGGACGGCAGCTCCTTGTCGACACTGGTGCAGATGGTCAGCGCCGGGATCGGAGTGACGCTGATCCCGGAAATGGCGGTGCCGGTGGAAACCCGCTCGGCCGTGGTGTCGGTTGCCCGCTTCCGCGATCCGCAGCCCTCGCGCACCATCGGCATGATCTGGCGGCGCAGCAACCCGCTGGCACGGCAGCTGATGCAAGTGGCCGAGGTGGTCCGGCAGGCTGCGGACACGTTGCGCGCCAGCTACGGCGCGCTCCGCTAAGGCGCGTGTTTCTTTCTGCCGGTGGCTCAGCGCCGCCCGGCTTGCCCAGAAATTGAGTGCCGCAACGGCAACTTCAACCGCCTGAGGAATGGTGCGTAAAGGGCACGCTCACAAGGATTTAACGGGCCTCACTGTTTCCGGAAGCGCGACGCTTTGTTAACGTTCCGTTAATAATTATAAGTTGAAGCAGGCATACGGGCAGATGAGAACGGGCTTTCGTGGCACGTTTGTTGTTTCCTGGTCGCAAACCGAGATCGACGGCCTCCCGGCCGCACCGGTGGACGCTATTGATGTGGGGGCGGCCTGGTCCTGGCATGGCGATGCGGTGCGGGTGGACGGGCCGGCAGGGCTGTTGCGGCTGGACATGGCAAACGGCGAGGCAGAATTGCGCCGCCGGGCGGCACGCTCGGTGCGCAGGCTGGTCGGGGCTGCGGTGCAGAACCGCACAGATGTTCATGCGGTCGAGGTCGATGAGCCGCTGTTGGACAGCAGCTTTGCCGTGACCAACGGCGTGCAAAGCTACACCGTCACCCTGATCGAGGTCGGCCCGGGCCAGCACCCGCTTTTGATGTTCGTGGATGAGCTGCCGCCGCGCGGCACCGACCTTTGGGTGGTGCACCATTCACTAGGCACCATTCACGCCGACCGGCCCCGGGGCGAAACCGGGGTGATCTGCTTTACCCCGGGTACCTTGATCGCCACGCCCGGCGGGCCGAAGCGGGTGGAGCAATTGCGCGAAGGCGAAAAGGTGCAGACCCGCGACAACGGCGCCCAGGAGATCCTCTGGATCGGTTCCCGCCGGATCACCGGCGCGCGGCTTTACGTGATGCCGCGGCTGCGCCCGATCCGCATTCATGCCGGCGCCCTGGGCATCGACCGCCCGGAACAGGAGCTGCTGGTCTCCCCCGATCACCGGATGCTTCTGCGCGGCAGCCGGGTGCGGGCGCTGTTCAACACGCCCGATGTGCTGGTCGCGGCCAGCGACTTGGCCAATGGCTCCACAATCCAGCCCGACACTTCGGTGCGCGAAATCACCTATATCCACCTGATGCTGGCCAATCATCAGGTGCTCTGGGCCAATGGGGTGGAGACCGAAAGCTTCCATCCCTCGAATGCCTCGCTTACCGCACTCAGCGGCTCCGACAGGGCAAGGCTGTTCGGCCTGCTGCCGGAGCTGGAGCGCAACCCGCTGTCCTACGGTGCCCATGCCCGCCGCAACCTCAACACGTCCGAAGCAGCTATTCTCGGCCACGAAGCAGCCTGAAGCCTTTATCCGGCGACGTCAGGGTGCTATCCGGCGGCCCAGGCCGGGTTCCGCTGCAGATTTCCTGCCGAACAGGCAAACAGCGTGTTGACTCTGCCCCATCCGCCTATATAAGCGCGGCTTCATTGGTGTTGGTGGCCCCCGCAAGGGGATGCCTGTCATGGGGGAAACCTCAAGAGGACAACGCCCTTCGAAACCATATACGAAGGAGATCAGCCGTGACCAAACGCACGTCTGCCAAGTACAAAATCGACCGCCGCATGGGCGAAAACATCTGGGGCCGTCCGAAGTCCCCGGTCAACCGCCGCGACTACGGCCCGGGCCAGCACGGCCAGCGCCGCAAGGGCAAACTGTCCGACTTCGGCATCCAGCTGCGCGCCAAGCAGAAGCTGAAAGGCTACTACGGCGACCTGACCGAAAAGCAGTTCCGCCGCATCTACGGCGAAGCCGTCCGCGTTTCCGGCGACACCGGTGAAAACCTGATCGGCCTGCTCGAGCGCCGCCTGGACGCCGTCGTCTACCGCGCCAAGTTCGTGGCAACCGTTTTTGCCGCCCGCCAGTTCGTGAACCACGGCCACGTGACCGTGAACGGCAAGCGCGTGAACATCCCCTCCTACCGCGTGAAAGAGGGCGACGTGATCGAGGTCCGCGACAAGTCCAAGCAGATGGTTGCCGTTCTGGAAGCCGTTCAGCTGGCTGAGCGCGATGTGCCGGATTACATCGAAGCCGACCACTCCAAGATGACCGCAACCTTCGTGCGCACCCCGTCCCTGGGCGACGTGCCGTACCCGGTTGTGATGGAACCGAACCTGGTCGTCGAATTCTACGCCAAGAACTAAGCCTGCTGCCCCCGGGGCATCTGGCGGAAGGGCTGTCCTTTTGGACAGCCCTTTTCTTTTGCGGAACTGCCTGGCCAGGGCGCTCCGCGGCTCCGCGTTCCAAAACCTGTGGTCCGGCGGCGCCATTGGTACTATCCTGATCCAAAACGACAGGGAGTGACCAATGAAGATCTTGATGAAAGCAGCGGCAGCGGCCGCGTTCACGGTTCTGGCGGCAGCGGCGGGCGCCGCACCTCTGAAACTCACACCTGCAAACCCGCAGCCTTCCGGCGTCAAGCCCGGTTTGGCGGTGGTTTATGCCTATCCGCAGGATGTGAAGTCACTGGCCGAAGCCTCGTCTGCGCTGAAGATCAGCAGCGAGCGGGGCCGCCCGATTGCCGGCCTGGACAACCGCGATACCGAGGAGGGGCAGAACACCCTGACCGCCAAGCGGCCGATGCATGTGGCGGCGCGCATCACCGGGTATGTGAAACTGGACACGCCCGGCGTTCACAACATCGACTTTCTGACCAACGACGGCCTGCTGGCCAAAATCGGCGGTCAGGTGGTTGGAGAATTCGATGGCCGCCAGTCCTGCGACAGCACCATCGTGACCCAGGTCGAGGTGCCTTCACCCGGCTGGTATCCCGTCGACATCCTCTATTTCCAGCGCCTCGGCACCGCCTGCCTGCACATGCGGATGGGGCCGGACGGCAAACGCCCGAAATGGATGAAAAACAGCGCCTTCGGGCACTGACAGCCATGACCGCAGGGCAGGGGGCCGCCTCTTGCCTCTGCCCTCACAGGGGCAGCGGGCGCCCCTCCGCGATGGCCTCCATCGCAAAGTAGGAGGTCACGCTGTCCAGCTCCACGCCTGAAATCAGCCGCTGATAGACCTTGTCATAGCTGGCCATGTCCTCGGTCACCACTTTCAGCTGATAGTCGTAGTCGCCGCCGATGCGGTGGAAATCCACCACCTCGGGAATGGTCAGCACATGGCGGCGGAATTTCTGCAGCCAGTCCGCCGAGTGATGCCGGGTGCGCAGCAGCACGAACACCACCAGATCCAGCCCCAGCTGCTTGCGGTCCAGCCGCGCGGTGGAGCCTTTCAGCAGCCCGCTGTCGTTCAGCGCCTTCAGCCGCCGCCAGCAGGCGTTCTGCGACAGCCCCACCTTGTCGGCCAGATCCCGCTGCGACAGGCTGGCGTCCTCTTGCAGGGCCCGCAGGATGGCGCGGTCAATATTGTCCGCATTTTTGCTCATTGGCCGATCATATGACACAAAGATTGTGCAATCCACTCAGTAATTGATTAGGTTTTTGCGCCAATTCCCGTTCACCATGCCTCAACAGATTTCGGAGGCGCGACATGACCCTGGCAGCATTCAAACAGACAATCCGGCAAGCAGCGCAGGACGGCACCCTTGGCCGCAGCGTGATCGGCGACGGGGTGATGATCCCCGGCCTCGATGGCGAGGTGCCGCTGGTCTACGCCGATTACGTCGCCTCCGGCCGGGCGCTGCGCCAGGTGGAGGACTTCGTGGCCGCCCAGGTGCTGCCTTTCTATGCCAACTCCCACACCGAGGCGTCCTACTGCGGCATGCAGATGACCCGCCTGCGCCGCGAGGCGCGCAGCGAGATCGCCCGCATCACCGGCGCCACGCCGGAGGATGCGGTGATCTTCACCGGCTCGGGCGCCACCGCGGGCCTCAACCGGCTGGTCAGCCTGTTCGGTGTGAACGAGGCCGCCCGCCCGGTTGTCTTCATCGGCCCCTATGAGCACCACTCGAACATTCTGCCCTGGCGCGAGAGCAAGGCCGAGGTGGTGGAAATCCCCGAAGCGGAGGAGGGCGGACCGGATCTTGCAGTGCTGGAACTCGCGCTCAAGCAGCACGCGGGCAGCGACCTGAAGATCGGCAGCTTCTCCGCAGCCTCCAACGTGACCGGCATCGTGACCGATCCCGACCCCATCAGCCGCCTGCTGCGTGAACACGGTGCGCTGTCGGTCTGGGACTACGCCGGCGGCGGCCCTTACCTGCCCATCGACATGGGCGGCAACGGCGCCGCGCGCAAGGATGCCGTCGTGGTTTCGCCGCACAAATTCCCGGGCGGCCCCGGCGCCTCCGGCGTGCTGATCGTCAATCAATCAGCGGTGCGCCGCCGCTGCCCGTCCTGGCCCGGCGGCGGCACCGTCAGCTTTGTCTCCCCCTGGCGGCATGAATACAGCCGCGACCTGGCCGCCCGCGAGGAGGCCGGCACCCCCAACGTGATCGGCGACATCCGCGCCGCGCTGGCGTTCCTGGTCAAGGAGGCCGTGGGCCAGGAACAGATCGAAGCCCGCGAAGCCAAATTCGCACAGATGGCGTGGGAGGGCTGGTCCGCCAACCCGCGGCTGCGCATCCTCGGCCACCGCACGGCGCACCGGCTGCCGATCTTCTCATTCCTTGTCTCCGACGGCGCGGGCAATCCGGTGCATCAGCAGCTGTTCACCCGCATGCTGAGCGACGTTTACGGCATCCAAGCCCGCGGCGGCTGCGCCTGCGCAGGCCCTTACGCGCACCGCCTTCTGGGCATCAGTCAGCCGGAATCGGAAACCCTGTTTGCCGACCTGCAGGCCGGTGAAGAGATGAAGAAGCCGGGCTGGGTGCGGCTCAACTTCTCCTATCTGATGGAGGAGGAAACCGCGCAATACATCATCAATTGCGTCAATGAGCTGTCGATGAAGGCGGGGGAGATTGCAGCCCGGTACAACGCCGACCCGGCGACCGCGCGGTTCAAGGCTCAGGCGGCCTGACCCCAGTCTGAACGGGTGCTTTCCCGCTTCGGGGAAGCACCTCACATGCATGTGACATGTAGGTGCCGGCCCCCGTATTTTAAAGGGGGAAAGTCTATTCCAAATCCCCCGCGACCGCAGCGCGCCGCCGTGGCAGGCTTGAACCAGTAGTTAATTGGTTGGAGCAAAGTCATGGCTCTCAAGCTGTCCGCCCCCGTCGGCGACAAGAAACGGATTACCAAGCCGGACCCGAAAACCGGCGAAAGCAAATTCAAACCGGTCAAGAACGCCCCCGCAGATGTCGAACTCGTCCGCCTGATGCTCAAGGCGAACGGCTATCCAGTCGAGATCAGCACCAAATGCGATGCCGGGCTGATCAAGACGATCCGGGATTTCCAGAAGAAGAAACTGGGTTTCCGCAAGCCCGACGGCATTGTCGATCCCGGCATGCGGACCTGGAACGCGGGCCTGCCAAAACTGGCTGCCCAGGTGTCGGCCGACGCCAAGATCGAACGGGTCGAGGTTGTCGAGAACGGCAAGACCAAGCTGATCACCGTGGCCGAGTTCGAAGCCGGGCAGGAGGAGCTGCGCCGCAAGCTGCTGGCCAAGGCGGAGATGATGTACGGCCAGGCGGAATCCTGGGTCGATTTCTGCAACGAGGTGGAAAACACCCGCCAGGGCAACGAGACCTTTCTGAATGCGCTGACCGAATTTGCTGTCAGCGTGGTCAATGACAAGACCGACCCGCCCTGGACCGCGATCCTGAACGCGCGCTCCGAGGCGAGCCTGATGAAGACCCTGACCAGCAAGAAGAAGCCGGACTGGAAAAAGGTCTACAAGCAGGACGTCAAGGCGACCAAGGCCTATAACAAGGGCGGCAAGGCCTTCCAGAAATTCATCGACCAGCGCATCAGCACCGCAGGCGCCATCATCTGGAAGCTGGAGGTGGTGCGCGAGGTCTCCTTTGCCGTGGTCGAAACCTATATGACCGCCCGCTTGATCGCGACCAAGGGCATGTCACCGGCCAAGGCCCACGCCATTGCCGCCGCCAGCACCGAGGCGCTGAAATCCAGCGCCGGCCAGCTCGGCGAGCATCTGGCCGGCAACAAGGTCACCTGGGACGGCGCCGCCAAGAAAGTCTTCATCGACAGCTTCATTGCGGGCCTTGCCGGGGCCGCGGGCGGCAAGCTGACGGCCAAGCTCTCTGCCGGCCTCGCCGATGACCTGGCCAAGGCCGCGGCCTCCAGGCTGTCGCGCGAGATGCCCAAGAAGGCGGTCAAGGTCTTCTTCGAGAAGTTCCTGAAATCCAAGGCCGGCGAGGCCATGGTGACAGAGGCGCTGAAGGAAACCATCGGCCTGGCCAAACCCTTGATCGAAAAGGGCCGCCCGCCGAACACCAAGGAAATCAAGGAAAGCATCGCCAAGATCCTGACCGCGGGCATCATGTCCGCAGGCGCCGGCAAGGCGCTGGAGAAATTCTCCTCCGGCTTCACCTCCGGTGCCGAGAAGTTCCTCAAGTCCAAACTGGCGCCGGCCGCCATGGAAGGCGCGGTCAAGAAGGACCTGATCGCCAAATACGGCGCCAAGGCCACAGAGGACTTCATCAAGCTGCACGGCGACGCCATCTATGGCGAGATCGCCAAGCAGATCTCCGGCAAATCGCTCAGTAAATATGCAGGCGAAGTGCTGAACAGCTCGGACGGCTCGCAATCGGCTGCGACCATGCAAAAGCAGGCCAATGAAGCGATGCGCAAGGATATGGAGCTGCGCAAGAAGATCCAGAAGATCATCATGGCCGAGGCCAAGCGCAAAATGCCCAAGACTGCAGCCGCGCATTAATGCGGTGCGGCCGGGGCAGGCTGCCGGCGGGGGCGGCAGCATGGGGGAAGCGTCATCTTGGTGCTTCCCCGCCAGCGATTGGGCCGTTATGACGGGTTGGAATTAAGGAGCCCGTATTATGACCCAACTCACACCGCAGCCCGGTATCATGGACATCGCTCTGTACCAGGGCGGGGCTGCCCATGTGAAAGGGGTGAGCAATGTTGTGAAGCTCTCCTCGAACGAGAACCCCTTTGGCCCCAGCCCGCGCGCCGTCCAGGCGATGCAGGACGCGGCGGCCAATATGCACCGCTATCCCAGCTCGGACCACGCGGCGCTGCGGCAGGCGATCGGCGAGGTGCACGGGCTGGATCCGGAGCAGATCATCTGCGGCGCCGGCAGCGACGAGATCATCGCCTTCCTGTGCCAGGCCTATGCCGGACCGGGCGACGAGGTGCTCTATACCGAACACGGCTTTGCGATGTACCGCATCAGCGCGCTGGCCGCCGGCGCCACCCCGGTGGAGGTGAAGGAGCGCGAGCGCGTCACCGACGTTGACGCGCTGCTGGCAGGCTGCACCGCCAGGACCAAGCTGGTCTTCATTGCCAACCCCAACAACCCAACCGGCACTATGATCAGCGAGGCTGAGGTCGCCCGCCTGGCCGATGGCCTGCCCGATGGCGCGCTCTTGGTGCTGGATGGAGCCTATGCCGAATATGTGGAGGGCTTTGACGCCGGCGCCGCGCTGATCGCCGCCCGCAGCAACGTCTTCATGACCCGCACCTTCTCCAAGATCTACGGCCTGGGCGGCGCCCGGATCGGCTGGGGTTACGGCCCCAAGGAGATCATCAATGTGCTGAACCGGGTGCGCGGGCCGTTCAACGTCTCCAGCACCGCGCTGGCGGGCGCCGAGGCCTCGGTGCGCGATACGGATTATGTAGACCACTGCCGCGCTGAAAACGCCAAATGGCGCGCCTGGCTCGCCAATGCGCTGGCCGAACTCGGGGTGCCGTCGGACGTGTCCAGCACCAACTTCATCCTGGCCCGCTTCTCCAGCCAGGCTGAAGCAGAAGCCTGCGACCTGTACTTGCAGGCGCAGGGCCTGATCGTGCGCCGGGTGGCGGGCTACAACCTGCCCACCGCGCTGCGCATCACCATCGGCGACGAGGACTCCTGCCGCCGGGTGGCCGCAGCGGTGCAGGCATTCAAAGAGGGCCAGGCATGAGCGGGCAAGTGTATGGCCGCGTCGCGCTGATCGGCCTGGGCCTGATTGCCTCGTCGATGTTCTGGGCGATGAAACGCGCAGGGCTGGCTGGCGAGGTCACCGGCTATGCCCGCAGCGCGGAAACCCGCGAAACCGCCCGCCGCATCGGCCTTTGCGACCGCGTCTGTGACAGCGCGCGGGAGGCGGTGCAGGACGCCGATCTGGTGGTGCTCTGCGTCCCCGTCGGCGCCATGGGCCCGGTGATGGAAGACATCGCACCGGTGCTGAAACCCGGCGCCACGGTCTCCGACGTGGGCTCGGTCAAGCGCCATGTGATCGAGGCGGTGCAGCCGCATATCCCCGACGGCGTGCATTTCGTGCCCGCCCACCCGCTGGCGGGCACCGAGCATTCCGGCCCCGAATCCGGCTTTGCCGAGCTGTTCGACAACCGCTGGTCGCTGCTGGTGCCGGTCGAAGGCACCGACCCGGAGGCCACCGCCCGCCTGCGCGCTCTGTGGGAGGGGATGGGCGCCAACGTCGATGAGATGGACGCCGACCACCACGATCTGGTGCTGGCCGTCACCTCGCACACGCCGCACCTGATCGCCTACACCATGGTGGGCGTTGCCGACGACCTGCGCCGGGTGACCGACAGCGAGGTGATCAAGTATTCCGCCGCCGGTTTCCGCGACTTCACCCGCATCGCCGCCTCGGATCCCACCATGTGGCGCGATGTGTTCCTGACCAACAAGGACGCCACGCTGGAAATCCTCGGCCGCTTCACGGAGGAGCTGTTTGCCCTGCAGCGCGCCATCCGCACCGGCGACGGCGCGCATCTGCACGACTACTTCACCCGCACCCGCGCCATCCGCCGCGGCATCATCGAAGCGGGCCAGGACACAGACGCCCCGGACTTCGGCCGGGGGCAGAAGAAGTGATCCGCGCAGGCGTGCTGATGCTGGCAGCCGTGTCCGGCGGCGCCGCGCTGGCGGCAACGCCGGACGGCTCGCTGGAGCCGCCCGCCCGTCCTGCGGCGGCAGCAGGCTTTGAGGCCGTCTTGGCACCGGTGCCCGGCATGCGCCCGGAAACCCGCCCGCAATCGGAGCAGCGCCTGGCGGCCGCTGCCCGGCCCGCGGACCTGCCGCTGCTGGCGCCGGGCGCGTCCTTGCTGCCCTCCGCACGCCCGGACAGCCTGGCGGAGCAGGTGCTGTTCAAGCGCCGCCAGCGCCGCAAGGGCTCGGTCTGCGGCGACATCGATATCCAGGGCGATGACGTGGGCCAAATCTCCGGCACGCTGCCCGGCTGCGGCGCCAAGGACGCGGTGCGGGTGCGCGAGATTGCCGGGGTGCGGCTCAGCCAGGCCTCGCTGATGACCTGCAACACCGCCCGCGCGCTGAAGACCTGGATCAACCGCGAGGTCGAAACCGCCTTCGGGCGCCGCGACAAGGTGGTGTCCCTGCGGGTCGCTGCCCATTATGCCTGCCGCACCCGCAACAACCGCCCCGGCGCCAGGATCTCCGAGCACGGCAAGGCGCGGGCGATCGACATCTCAGGCTTTACGCTTGCCAGCGGCGAGACCGTCTCGGTGCTGCACGGCTGGCAGAACCGCAAGATCCGCAAGAAGCTGAAAAAGATCTGGCGCGCCGCCTGCGGCCCCTTCGGCACCGTGCTGGGACCGGAGTCCGACCGCTATCACAAGGACCACTTCCACCTTGACGTGGCCCGCCACCGCGGCGGCACCTATTGCCGCTGACGGCGGGCTCCCGCGCCTGAAGGTGCCCGCAATGGGCACATTGCAGCCTTGGGCCGGGCCGCGCTGCGCGCGCGAAGAAAGATTGCTGATATGCGCTTCAGCGCGGGTCTGCCCTGAAGCGCGTTTGCAGGTTTTTTGGGAGTGCCTGTAAAGGGTGAACGGCGCGCGCTTTGCGGCCCTTGACTGGCAGGCGTTGCCTTCAGCGGATGATCAGCCGCGGCGCATGGCCCAGCGGCAGCGGGCCCAGCGTCACGTATCCGTCCGCGAACCCCAGCGTGATGTCCAGGTTGCGCGGGTTGCCGCGGGCTTCTGCCAGCAGGCCCAGCACCCGCTCCACCGAACTGCGCAAGGAGGGGGGCAATGCGCCGCTGCGTTCGGCCATCAGCACCAGCCCGCGCCAGTTCTCCGCCTGCAGCGCAATCTCGCCTTCCGGCAGCCCCTGGTCATCGACCGTCAGCGTGCCGGTGGCCTTGAGCCGCAGATCGCCCCAGCGGGCGTCGGCCAGTTTCAGACCGATCCGGCGCGGCTGCGGCCGCCTCTGCTCCAGCGCGGACCGGTCCCAGGGGGCGTCAAAATCCACCGTCATCTCCAGCTTCAGCGTGTCGAACCGTTCCGGCAGCGGCGCACTGGCCGCGAGCAGCCTGCGCCAGGCGGCGCGGGGGGCAAACTCCCTGGCTTCGGCGGCAATGCGGTAGGTCTCGGGGGCGCCGGCTTGCACCATGCGCAGGTCCAGCGCAGCGCCGCTCAGCACCGCTTCGCCGCCGCGGGCAATCTGCCAGCTGTCCGCCACGGCGGCCATCTGCTCCAGCTCCAGCGCAACCCCCGGCTTCAGGTGCAGGCTGGCCTGCAGGCCGTCAGCGGTGATCACCGCGGTCCGGTCGAAATAGGACAGCCGCTGCGCCGTCGCCGGGAAGTGCAGCTCCAGCTGCCCGGGCCAGGCGGCAGGGCTCGACAGCTCCAGCCAATCCGCCCGCCAGGCGGTGCCGGTGCGGGGATCGGCGAGGGCAGGGCGGCTGATCCGGGTCTGGTGCCGCAACGGATAGCCTTGCGTCTCGAGCCCGGCATACTCCGCCTGCCAGCCCCGGCTTTCCTGCGCCTCGAACCAGGCGGCGATGCCGTTCTTCAGCCCCCAGGCTGCGGCCGCCCAGTAGAGGCTCCACACCAAGAGGGCGGCAATCAGCAGTTTTGCCAGGCGCATCGGATAGCCTCTTTTGTCCGGATCAGGATTGCTGTTTATAGGGAGGGCACGGAAAGGGCCAGACAACATGACCATGTGGGTATTCGGATACGGATCGCTTCTTTGGAACCCGGGCTTCCCGGTGGCGCGGCGCGAGGTGGCGGTGCTGCACGGTTATGCGCGCTCCTTCTGCATGACCTCGATCCATCACCGCGGCAGCGAGGAAAAACCCGGCCTGGTGCTGGCGCTGGACGCGGTCGAAGACGCCCATTGCAAGGGCATCGCCCTGGCGGTCGAGAGCGGCCACGAGGAGCAGACCCTGGCGGAGCTGCGCGAGCGCGAGCTGATCTCCTCTGCCTATCTGGAACGCGACCTGGCGGTGGAGCTGGGTGATGGTTCCTCAGTCACCGCCGTCACCTATGTGATCGACCCGCACCATGTGCAGTATTGCGGCGGCCTCAGCCTCGAGGAACAGGCCCAGATCATCGCCCATGCGGTGGGCGGACGCGGCCCCAATACCGAATACCTCTACAACACCGCCGAACATCTGGCCGAGATCGGCCTGCACGACAGCGATCTCGACTGGCTGGCTGGCCGGGTGCGGGAAATCACCGCATAAAGCCTTGGCGCTTTTGACACTTTGCTTATAGGCTGCGAACGCAATACGAGCAGTCAAAAGTGTCAGGAGCCAAGCAATATGGCGCAGCCAGACCGCAAGACCCGGCCGCAGTTCTCCCAGCCGGTGCGGCAGATCATCATGATGCTGATCGCACTTGGGCTCTCGGGCTTTGGCGCCTTTGTGGCGCTGCCGCGGGTGCTGCCGGTGTTTGAGGCCAACCCCTGGCTCAACGGCTTTATCGTCCTGGTGTTCGTGATCGGCGTGCTGGCCTGTTTCTGGCAGGTGGTGCAGCTCATTGGCTCGGTGCGCTGGATCGAGCGTTTTGCCGGCGGCGACAACCAGGAGCACCGCCGCCCGCCCTCGATGCTGGCGCCGCTGGCCTCGCTGCTGGGGTCGCGCAGCGCCCGGATGCAGCTGGGCTCGGCCTCCACCCGCTCGATCCTGGACTCGGTCGCCAGCCGCATCGACGAAGACCGCGAGATCACCCGCTACATTGTCAACCTGCTGATCTTCCTGGGTCTTCTGGGCACCTTTTACGGCCTCGCCACCACCGTTCCCGCCGTTGTCGACACCATCCGCAGCCTGGCGCCGCAGGAGGGCGAGGAGGGGCTTTCGGTCTTCAACCGGCTGATGACGGGGCTCGAGGCCCAGCTGGGCGGCATGGGTGTTGCTTTCGCCTCCTCGCTCCTGGGTCTTGCGGGCTCGCTGATCGTGGGCCTCTTGGAGCTGTTCGCGGGCCACGGCCAGAACCGGTTCTACCGCGAGCTGGAGGAATGGCTGTCCACCATCACCCGGGTCAGCTTCTCCTCCGGCGAGGACGGCGCCGGCGACAGCGGCGTGGTTTCCCAGGTGCTCGACAACATGGCGGAGCAGATGGACGCGCTGCAGGCGATGTTTGCCGAAACCTCCGAGGGCCGCGCGGCAGTGGATCAGAAGCTGGGCGACCTGGTCGAGACCATCCAGGAAATGAACCGCCGCCAGGAGCAGACCGGCACCATCACTGCGGCATTGGACCGGGTCGCGGTCGGGCAGGAGGCGCTGACCGAGATCCTGCGCAGCCAAAGCGAACACGGCGGCATCGATGCCGAAAGCCGGATGCGGCTGCGCTCGATCGACGTGCAGATGCTGCGCATCCTCGAGGAAATTTCAGCCGGCCGCCAGGAAAGCCTGGCCGAGCTGCGCAAGGACATCGACCTGATGATCAAGGCCTTTGCGCGCCCGCGCGGACTGTCCCGCGGCGGTCTGCCGGACCGGGGCCCGGGGGAGTAACCGATGGCTCTATCCCGGCGCACAGGACAGCGGTTCCAGGCCTCGATCTGGCCCGGCTTCGTCGACGCGATGACCGGGCTTCTGCTGGTGCTGATGTTTGTTCTGACCATCTTCATGGTGGTGCAATTCGTGCTGCGCGAAACCATCACCGGACAGGAAAGCCAGCTGGATGAGCTGTCGGCTGAGGTCAGCGCGCTGGCCTCAGCCCTGGGGCTGGAGGAGCGCGAGAACCGGCGCCTGAACGCCCGGATGGGGGCGCTGACCTCAACCCTCAACACCGCTGAACAGGATCTGGCGCAGGCCCGCAGCCTGATCACCTCGCTGACCGCAGAACGCGACCGCCAGGCCGGAGAACTGGCCGAGGCCGCCAGCCGCATCACCAGTTTCGAGGCCCAGGTGGCGGCCCTGATCGCCAGCCGTGACGCGGCCCGGGCGCGGGTTGCGGACCTGAGCGCTGAACGCGAAAGCCTGGAAGCCGCCCGCGCTGCGCTCCTGAATGAGCAGGAAGCGCTGAACCTGGCGCTGGCCCAGGCCCGCGGCGAGATCGACGCCCAGGCCGAAGCGGCGCGGCTGGCGGCGGCGGAGCGCGAGGCGATGGAAGCGCTGATCGCCAGCCTTGAGGCGGAGGAGGCTGCCAAGTCCGAAGAAATCGCCGGGCTTCAGGAGCAGCTGAGCGCCGAAGAGGCCGCCCGGATGGTGGAGGCCGCCACCGCCGAAGCCCTGCGCAAAAATCTGCAATCGGCTGATGCCGAGCTCACAGCCATGACCCTGGCGCTGGAGGCGCAGCGGCAGCAGGCGGAGGACACCCTGACCCTGCTGGCAGCCGCAGAGGCCGCAAAGCGGCAGCTGGATGCGCAGCTCAGGGAACTGGAGGCGGCCCGCGCCGGGTCGGATGCGGAGGCCGGGCGGCTGGCGGCGGAGCTGGCGGAGGCCAAGGCTGCGCTGGCCGCGGCTGAGACCCAGGCAGAGGATCTGGAGGTGCTGCGCCAGCGCCTGCTGGCCGCCGTGGCGGCGCAGGAAGCGGCAGAGGCTGCGGCCACGGAACGGCTGACCCAGGCCGAAGAACGCGCGGCGCTGCTGGCGCAGGCGCGGGACGCCCTGTCGCAGGAGCAGGCGGTGTCAGAGGAAGCCCGCCGCGAGACCGCGCTGCTCAATCAGCAGGTCGCGGCCCTGCGCGAGCAGCTGGGCGGCTTGCAGGCGATTCTGGACGACTACCAGGCCCGCGATGCGGCGCAGCAGGTGCAGCTTCAAAATCTCGGCCAGGACCTGAACGCAGCGCTGGCCCGCGCCGCCTCGGAAGAGCGCAAGCGGCGGCTCCTGGAAGAGCAGGAGCGCAAGCGGCTGGAAGCCGAGGCTGAGGCGCTCACTGCCAAGGCGCAGGACCTGGAGCGCTACCGCTCAGAGTTCTTCGGGCGGCTGCGCGATCTCCTCGGCACCCAGGAGGGCGTGCGCATCCAGGGCGACCGCTTTGTCTTTGCCTCCGAGGTGCTGTTCCCGCCGGGCAGCGCCACCCTGTCACCGGAAGGCCGGGTGGAGATCGCCAAGGTGGTGTCGATCCTGCAAAGCGTGGTGACGGCGATCCCGCCGGAGATCAACTGGATCATCCGGGTGGACGGGCACACCGACAACTCTCCGCTGATCGGCCATTCGAAATTTGCCGACAACTGGGAGCTCAGCCAGGGCCGGGCGCTGTCGGTGGTGCGCTACATGGTCGAGGCGCTGGGGGTGCCGCCGTCACGGCTGGCCGCCAACGGGTTCGGGGAATACCAGCCGGTGAACCCGGCGGACACGCCGGAGGCCCGCGCCCAGAACCGGCGGATCGAGCTGAAATTCACCGAGAAATGAGCCGGCCGGACGGCAGGCTGCAGCGGAACCGTTGAGCGGGAGAGGCCCACTGCCACGGCCCGCGGGGTGCAACCCGCTTCACTAAAGGAGACAAGCTACTAGTTACACACGGGTTGCTGCCCCACCGGGCAGTAGGGCTGCCATATAACCTATTGCGATTTACGGGGTTATCAAATCTGAAGCGGCTGCCAGGGCCGGCACGGCTTTCCGGCAGGCGCCTCCCGCCCGGCGGCTGCGCGGGATGTCACTGAGAGGCCGCGTCCGCCGCGGGCGGGATCACCATGGCGCGGGAGAACCTGCCCACTTCGGCGCCGTCGCGCAGCAGCCGGGCGGTGCCGGTATAGCTGCCCGCAGGCCATTGCCCGCCGCGCAGGCGGCGGCCCGCGGCGCGGAACAGCTGCGCCTGGGTCCGCTCAAGGGTTTCGCCGTGCGAGACCAGCTCGCCGCCGGGCCCTGTCACGCTCAGCTCCAGCCTGTCGCCGGCCTGGCTGCCATAGGCATAGGCCCAGAACACCAGCGCCGGCGCATCCGCAGCCAGCGGCGCCTCGCCGGCGGTGCCGGCCTGAATCGCGTCGAATCCGGGGATGGCAGAGGCAAAACCGGCCCCGATCAGCCCGCCCGGCTGGTAGGGCAGCGGCTCAGCCCAAAGCGTCCGCGCCGGCGGGCTGCCGCAGCTGCCCAGCCTGTCCGGGGCAAAGGGATCCACCACTTCGCCGTCCTTGCGCACCGACAGGTGCAGGTGCGGGAACTGGGTCCTGCCGGAGAGGCCGACCTCCCCCAGCACATCGCCGGCCCTGACCTTCTGGCCGCTTTCCACCCGGACCGAGCCGCGCTTCATGTGGCAGTACTGGGTCTCCCAGCCGCTGCCGTGGCTCAGCACCACGCCGTTGCCGCATTCCTTGCCGTCGATGGCGGCTTCGTTCTGAGCAGTGGCATACTGGTCCGGCATCGAATTGCGGGTGCCGCGGACGACCCCGTCCGCCGCCGCGCGCACGGCGACGCCCGCCTGCATGTCGGTCAGGTAGGGCAGGGCAAAATCGGTGCCCTTGTGGCCGTCATAGCTGAGCGTGCCGCAGGTGAAATCCGTGGCGCCGCTGCCGGGGTCGTGGTCGGTGAACTGCTGGATGCGGCAGTCCTCGCCCAGGGTGCAGTCCAGCGGGAACTGCAAAACGAAATCGCCCGCCGCGGCAGGCGCGGCGAGCGAGAAAGATGTCAGCAGGGCTGCGAGGCGCATCAGTCCGCGGTCAGCAGCGGCGGCTTGTCCCCGGAAATCCGCGGGCTTCCCGGCCCTTCCAGGCGCAGGTCCAGCTTGCCGTCCTTGATGCCGACCTTGACCACGCCGCCCTTGGTCAGCTTGCCGAACAGCAGCTCCTCCGCCAGCGGCTTCTTGATGTGCTCCTGAATGACGCGGCCCAAGGGGCGCGCGCCCATGCGGTCGTCGTAGCCCTTGTCAGCCAGCCACTCGGCCGCCTTGCGGGTCAGCTCGATCGAGACATTGCGGTCCATCAGCTGCGCTTCCAGCTGGAGGACGAACTTCTCGACCACCTGCAGGATCACCTCCTTGCCCAGCGGCGCGAAGGAGATCACCGCATCCAGGCGGTTGCGGAACTCCGGCGTGAAGGTGCGCTCGATGGCGGCGGTGTCCTCGCCCTCGCGGCGGTCGCGGCCGAAACCGATGGCGGCCTTTGCCTGTTCCGACGCACCGGCGTTGGAGGTCATGATCAGGATCACGTTACGGAAGTTCACGGTGCGGCCGTTGTGGTCGGTCAGCTGGCCGTTGTCCATCACCTGCAGCAGGATGTTGTAGACATCCGGGTGCGCTTTCTCGATCTCATCCAGCAGCAGCACACAGTGCGGGTGCTGGTCGACACCGTCGGTCAGCAGGCCGCCCTGGTCAAAGCCGACATAGCCCGGAGGCGCGCCGATCAGGCGGGAGACCGCGTGTTTCTCCATGTATTCCGACATGTCGAAGCGCAGCAGCTCCACCCCCAGCTGGTCCGCCAGCTGCTTGGCCACCTCGGTCTTGCCGACGCCGGTGGGGCCTGCAAACAGGTAGTTGCCGATCGGCTTTTCCGGTTCGCGCAGGCCGGCCCGGGCCAGCTTGATGGCGCTCGACAGCGCGGTGATCGCATCGTCCTGGCCGAACACCACGCGCTTCAGCGAGTTCTCCAGGTCCTTCAGCACCTCGGCATCGTCCTTGGAGACGTTCTTGGGCGGGATGCGGGCGATCTTCGCCACAACAGCCTCGATCTCCTTGACGCCGATGGTCTTGCGGCGCTTGCTTTCGATGATCAGGTGCTGCGCGGCGCCGGCCTCGTCGATGACGTCGATGGCCTTGTCCGGCAGCTTGCGGTCATTGATGTAACGCGCCGACAGCTCCACCGCGGTCTTGATCGCATCCGAGGTGAACTTGATGCCGTGATGCTCCTCGAAATAGGGTTTCAGCCCCTTCAGGATCTCGATGGAATCCTCCACCGTCGGCTCGTTCACATCGATCTTCTGGAACCGGCGGCTCAGCGCGCGGTCCTTCTCGAAGTGCTGGCGGAACTCCTTGTAGGTGGTGGAGCCCATGGTGCGCAGCTTGCCGCCCTGCAGCGCAGGTTTCAGCAGGTTCGACGCATCCATGGCGCCGCCGGAGGTGGCGCCGGCACCGATCACGGTGTGGATCTCGTCGATGAACAGCACCGCATCCGGGTGGTCCTCCAGCTCGGAGACCACGGCCTTCAGCCGCTCCTCGAAATCGCCGCGGTAGCGGGTGCCCGCCAGCAATGCGCCCATGTCGAGCGAGTAGATGGTGGTTTCCGACAGGATCTCCGGGGTTTCGCCGGAAACGATGCGGCGCGCCAGCCCTTCGGCGATGGCGGTCTTGCCGACACCGGGGTCGCCCACCAGCAGCGGGTTGTTCTTGCGGCGGCGGCACAGCACCTGGATGCAGCGCTCGACCTCATGGTCGCGGCCGATCAGCGGGTCGATGTCGCCGTCGCGGGATTTCGCATTCAGATCGACGCAGTACTTGGCCAGCGCCGACTCCTTCTTCTCGCCCTCGGGGGCGGCGGTCAGGTTGTCCTCTTCCTGCTCGGTGGCGCCGGTGACCGGGCGGGATTCCCCGTAGGCCGGGTCCTTGGCCACGCCGTGGGCGATGAAGTTCACCGCGTCGTAGCGGGTCATCTCCTGGTCCTGCAGGAAATAGGCGGCGTCGCTCTCGCGCTCGGCAAAGATGGCGACCAGCACATTCGCCCCCGTTACCTCGGTGCGGCCGGAGCTTTGCACATGGATCGCGGCGCGCTGGATGACGCGCTGGAAGGCTGCGGTCGGCACCGCCTCCGATCCGTCGATGTCGGTCACAAGGTTGGCAAGATCCTCATCCACGAATTCCACCAGGGAGGATCGCAATTCGGTCAGGTCGACGCTGCAGGCGCGCATCACGCGGGCCGCGTCGGGCTCGTCGATCAGGGCCAGAAGCAGATGTTCCAGGGTTGCGAATTCATGACGGCGTTCATTCGCCAGCGCCAGCGCTGCGTGAATGGCCTGTTCCAGGGTGCTCGAGAATGAAGGCACGGGCGTGCTCCTCTGATCTTGGGTTGGCCGGTGGGGCGGTATTAACCAACCCCTCAGTTCAACCATGTGCTTATAAGGTTAGAGTTTGGTTGATAGAGCGCCGGCTTCAAGGTCTTTTCTTCATTTTGGGGTCACAATTATTTTCTCCCTGTTGCGCCCCGATGCCCTTGATTTGCTCAGAAATTGTCCTTCCGTTTGCGGATTTCGGCAAAAACCTCTGCATCTTCAGCGTCTTGCATGCCCAGTTGCGCTCTCACAGCGCTGTCAGCCGCACGCAGGAACGGATTGGTGTCAAGTTCCAATTGCAGTTCGGACGGCACCGTCGCGACGCCGTTTTCCCGGGCCTTTGCGATATCGCCCACCCGCGCCTGCAACGCCGGGTTTCCGGGGTCCACGGTGACCGCAAAAGCACCGTTAGCCTGGGTGTATTCATGCCCGGAGTAAACCAAAGTTTGCGGCGGCAGCGCGGCAAGACGCGACAGGCTGGCCCACATCTGCTGCGGCGTGCCCTCGAACAGCCGCCCGCATCCCAGCGCCATCAGGCTGTCGGCGGTGAAAACCGCCTCCGCTCCGGGGATGTAATAGGCGATATGGCCCACCGTGTGGCCGGAGACATCCATCACCCGCACCTCTTCGCCCAGCAGGGGGAAGCTGCCGCCGTCCTCGACCGCCATGTCCAGCGGCGGCAGCCGGTGCGCATCCCCCTGCGCGCCGATCACCTTGGCGCCGTAGGCATCTCGCAGCTCCGCCACCCCGTCCACATGGTCCCAGTGGTGGTGGGTCAGCAGGATCCAGTCCAGCCCCCAGCCGCGGTCCGACAGCGCCGCCTTGACGGCGCCGGCCTCGGGCGCATCCACCAGCGCGGTTTCACCGGAGGCCGGATTGTGGATCAAAAAGGCATAGTTATCCGACAGGCAGGGCAGGGTGACGATCTCAAGAGGCATGGTCATTCGCCTTTACATTGCTAAACTGCGCCCAGATTGGCCGAAGCAGCAGGCGCCCGCAATGCATCTTGATGTTCAGGATCTCAGGAACTTCTACTACCGCAGCACCCTGGGGCGTGCGGCGCAGGCGTCGGTCCGCGGCCGCCTGCTGGAGCTGTGGCCGGAAGCCGCGGGGCTGACGGTGGCGGGCTTCGGCTTTGCCGCGCCGCTGCTGCGCCCCTACCTGCCGGAGGCGCGCCGGGTGATGGCGCTGATGCCGGGGCCGCAGGGGGTGATGCAATGGCCTGCGGGGATGCCCAACGTCTCGGTCCTGTGCGAGGAGACCAGCTGGCCCATCGACACCGGCCGCGCCGACCGGCTGGTGGTGATGCACGGGCTGGAAACCTCGGAACGGCCCAGCAAGCTCCTGGAGGAATGCTGGCGGGCGCTGGGGCCGGGGGGGCGCGCGATTTTCATTGTGCCGAACCGGGCCGGCCTCTGGGCGCGCTCAGACCTGACGCCCTTCGGCTTCGGGCGCCCCTACACGCTGCGCCAGCTGGAGGGCCAGCTGCGCGAGCATCAGTTCGCCATCGAGCAGCACACCGCCGCGCTCTACCGGCTGCCCAGCCACAAGCGCTTCTGGCTGAAATCCGGCGCCATGCTGGAAAAGATGGGCCGCAAGCTGCCCGCAATGCTGGCCGGCGGCGTGTTCATGGTCGAGGTCAGCAAGCAGACCTACCCGCAGAAGGGCCACATGACCCGCGCCAAGGCGCCGAACCGCATCCGGGTGCTGGAGGGGCTCTCCAACCCGATGCCGGAACCGGCCTGAACCAAGCGGCGCGCCCGGCACCGGATTTCGATTCCCGAAATCCGCCGGAACGGCCCGTTCGGGTGGTTTTCCACCCTTATGTGACGTTTTTTGACGCAAATGCCGCTTTCCGGAATCGCAAAATCCTGCAGTTCACCCGCACTTTTTTATTTATCGACTGTGGTCAAAGGGCCGCACTTGGCGCAAGCCTTTGAAAACGCAGGAAACATGCTTTCTTCTGTTACCGTTATAGGCAGTTGATAGGTCGCATCCGCTCTGCTAGACCCACGCTGATTTCAACGCCCCGCTGCCAATGGGGGATGACTCACGCCCCCGGACGCCTCCTGATGCCAGGTACGCCAACCGGGGCCAAAAACATATCGGAAGGGTGGACGTGTCCGAACCAGCTTCGATTTCTGCAGGCATTGCTGCGCGCTATGCCACGGCGGTGTTCGACATCGCGGAAGAGAACAAGGCGCTCGACAGCCTTGAAACCAGCATCAATGACCTGGCAGCCGCGCTGGCTGACAGCGAAGACCTGAACAGCCTGATAAATTCGCCGCTCGTGTCGCGCGAAGAGCAGGGCACCGCAATCACCGCGGTGGCAGACAAGATGGGCCTCGACCCCGTGCTGCGCAACACTCTGGCCCTGATGGCCGACAAGCGCCGCCTGTTCGTGGTGCCCGCGCTGATCAGCGCGCTGCGCGACCGCCTGGCCGAAGCCCGCGGCGAAGTGACCGCCGAGGTGGTCTCCGCCAAGGCGCTGACCAAGACCCAGAGCGAAAAGCTGGCCAAGACCCTGGCCGAGCGCGTGGGCAAGAAAGTTACCATCAATGCTTCCGTCGATGCCTCCATCATCGGCGGTCTTGTCGTTAAAGTGGGCTCGAAGATGATCGACAGCTCGATCCGCTCCAAGCTCAACTCCCTACAGAATGCAATGAAAGAGGTCGGATAAATGGGTATCCAAGCAGCAGAGATTTCTGCGATCCTGAAAGACCAGATCAAGAATTTTGGTCAAGAAGCCGAAGTGGCAGAAATCGGCCGCGTGCTGTCCGTCGGTGACGGTATTGCCCGCGTTTACGGCCTCGACAACGTCCAGGCCGGCGAGATGGTCGAATTCCCGGGCGGCATCATGGGCATGGCGCTGAACCTCGAAGCCGACAACGTCGGTATCGTGATCTTCGGCTCCGACCGCGACATTAAAGAAGGCGACACCGTCAAGCGCACCAACTCCATCGTGGACGTTCCGGCCGGCCCCGAGCTGCTGGGCCGCGTTGTCGACGGTCTGGGCAACCCGCTGGACGGCAAGGGCCCGATCAACGCTGCGCAGCGTCAGGTTGCTGACGTCAAGGCGCCGGGCATCATCCCGCGTAAATCGGTGCACGAGCCGATGGCAACCGGCCTGAAATCGGTTGACGCGATGATCCCGATCGGCCGCGGCCAGCGCGAGCTGATCATCGGCGACCGTCAGACCGGCAAGACCGCCGTGGCTCTGGACACCATCCTGAACCAGAAGGTCTACAACGACGCCGCAGGCGACGACGAGTCCAAGAAGCTGTACTGCGTCTACGTCGCTGTCGGCCAGAAGCGCTCGACCGTGGCCCAGCTGGTGAAGAAGCTGGAAGAGTCCGGCGCCATGGAATACTCGATCGTGGTTGCCGCAACCGCGTCCGACCCGGCACCGCTGCAGTTCCTGGCACCCTATGCCGCAACCGCGATGGCCGAATACTTCCGCGACAACGGCAAGCACGCGCTGATCATCTATGATGACCTCTCCAAGCAGGCCGTGGCCTACCGCCAGATGTCCCTGCTGCTGCGCCGTCCGCCGGGACGTGAAGCCTACCCGGGCGACGTTTTCTACCTGCACTCCCGCCTGCTGGAGCGTTCGGCAAAGCTGAACGAGGACTTCGGCGCCGGCTCGCTGACCGCTCTGCCGGTCATCGAAACCCAGGGTGGCGACGTGTCCGCGTTTATTCCGACCAACGTGATCTCGATCACCGACGGCCAGATCTTCCTGGAAACCGAACTGTTCTACCAGGGCATCCGCCCCGCCGTGAACACCGGTCTGTCGGTTTCGCGTGTGGGCTCCTCGGCCCAGACCAACGCGATGAAGACCGTTGCAGGCCCGGTTAAGCTGTCGCTGGCCCAGTACCGCGAGATGGCGGCTTTCGCCCAGTTCGGCTCCGACCTCGACGCCGCCACCCAGCAGCTGCTGGCCCGTGGCGCCCGTCTGACCGAGCTGATGAAGCAGCCGCAGTACTCGCCGCTGACCAACGCCGAAATCGTCTGCGTCATCTTCGCCGGCACCAACGGCTACCTCGACAAGGTGGACCTGAAGGACGTTGGCCGCTGGGAAGCGGGCCTGATCGCCCACATGCGCGGCAAAGGCAAGGAAACCCTGGACTGGATCACCAACGAAGATCCCAAGATCAAGGGCGACGCCGCTGACAAACTCAAGGCTGCGATCGACGAATACGCCGCAACCTTCGCATAAGGAGAGAGTCGGGACATGCCTTCTCTCAAGGACCTTAAAAACAGGATCGAGTCGGTCAAATCGACCCGCAAGATCACCAAAGCCATGCAAATGGTGGCCGCGGCGAAACTTCGCCGCGCCCAGGAAGCTGCCGAGGATTCCCGGCCCTACACCAAGCGGTTCAACGCCGTGATGGCAGGGCTGGCGGCCTCGGTCGGCGGCAGCGACTCCGCGCCCAAGCTGCTCCGCGGCACCGGCTCGGACCAGATTCACCTCCTGGTGGTCATGACCGCCGAACGCGGCCTCTGCGGCGGCTTCAACTCGAACATTGCCAAGCTCGCCCGCCAGAAGGCGGCCGAGCTGAAGGCCGCGGGCAAGACGGTCAAGGTTCTGACCGTCGGCAAGAAGGGCCGCGACGCCCTGAAGCGCGACCTCGGCAGTGATTTCGTCGGCCATGTGGACCTCAGCGAAGTCAAGCGCATCGGCTATGCCAATGCGCAGGCGATCGCCAAGGACATCCTGACCCGGTTCGATGCTGGTGAATTCGACGTCGCCACGATCTTCTACTCGGAGTTCGTCAACGTCGTGACCCAGATCCCGACCGCGCAGCAGATCATCCCGGCCTCCTTCGAGGCTGAGGAGGGCGAAAGCTCTGGCGCCGTCTACGACTACGAACCGGGCGAAGAGCGGATCCTCGCGGACCTGCTGCCGCGCGGCGTGGCGACCCAGATCTTCTCGGGCCTGCTGGAAAACGGCGCATCCGAACAGGGTGCCCGGATGAGCGCGATGGACAACGCGACCCGCAACGCGGGCGAGATGATCGACAAGCTGACCATCGAGTTCAACCGTTCCCGTCAGGCCGTGATCACCAACGAGCTGATTGAAATCATTTCGGGCGCTGAGGCGCTCTAAGAGACAACCGGAGACCAACAAATGGCACAAGCAAAAGGCAAGGTGACTCAGATCATCGGCGCCGTTGTGGACGTCCAGTTCGACGACCACCTGCCCGCAATTCTGAACGCACTGCACACCGAAAACGACGGCAAGACCCTGGTTCTGGAAGTTGCCCAGCACCTCGGCGAAAACACCGTCCGCACCATCGCTATGGACGCAACCGAGGGCCTGGTCCGCGGTCAGGCCGTGACCGACACCGGCGCGCCGATCTCGATCCCGGTCGGCAACGCCACCCTGGGCCGCATCCTGAACGTTGTGGGCGAGCCGGTGGACGAAAAGGGCCCGGTGAACGCAACCGAGACCCGCGCCATCCACCAGCCGGCACCGGAATTCAACGACCAGTCCACCGAGTCCGAAGTCCTGGTGACCGGCATCAAGGTGATCGACCTGCTGGCGCCCTACGCCAAAGGCGGCAAGATCGGCCTGTTCGGCGGCGCCGGCGTGGGCAAGACCGTTCTGATCATGGAACTGATCAACAACATCGCAAAAGTGCACTCGGGCTTCTCCGTGTTCGCGGGTGTTGGCGAACGGACCCGTGAAGGCAACGACCTGTACTGGGAAATGATCGAATCCAACGTGATCAAGCCGGACAACCTGGAAGAATCCCAGGTGGCCCTGGTTTACGGTCAGATGAACGAGCCTCCGGGAGCCCGTGCCCGCGTTGCGCTGACCGGCCTGACCCTGGCCGAGCAGTTCCGCGACCAGTCCGGCACCGACGTTCTGTTCTTCGTGGACAACATCTTCCGCTTCACCCAGGCCGGTTCCGAGGTGTCCGCTCTGCTCGGCCGTATCCCGTCCGCTGTGGGCTACCAGCCGACCCTGGCCACCGACATGGGCGCGATGCAGGAACGCATCACCTCGACCAAGCACGGCTCGATCACCTCGATCCAGGCCGTCTACGTTCCCGCGGACGACCTTACCGACCCGGCACCGGCAACCACCTTTGCCCACCTGGACGCAACCACCGTTCTCAACCGCGCGATCTCCGAGCTCGGCATCTACCCGGCTGTGGACCCGCTGGACTCCACCTCGCGTCTGATGGACCCGGCGATCGTTGGCGAAGAGCACTACAAAGTGGCTTCCGACGTCCAGCAGATCCTCCAGCGCTACAAGTCGCTGCAGGACATCATCGCCATCCTCGGCATGGACGAACTGTCGGAAGAGGACAAGCTGACCGTTGCGCGCGCGCGTAAAATCCAGCGTTTCCTGTCCCAGCCGTTCGACGTTGCGAAGGTGTTCACCGGCTCTGATGGTGTGCAGGTTCCGCTGGAAGACACCATCTCGTCGTTCAAGGCCGTTGTGGCCGGCGAATACGACCACCTGCCCGAAGGCGCCTTCTACATGGTCGGCGGCATCGACGAAGTGAAGGCCAAGGCCGAGAAGATGGCTGCGGAAGCCGCCTAAGCACGGATTTTCCCCCGCGCCCCGCGGTGCGGGGGGACCCTGAAAGGAGGCCCCAATGGCACAAACGATGCAATTCGACCTCGTCAGCCCCGAGCGCAGCCTGGCTTCTCTGCAGGCCAGCTCGGTTCTGATCCCCGGTGCGGAAGGCGACATGACGGCAATGCCGCTGCATGCGCCCACCATCACCACCCTGCGCCCCGGCGTGCTGAAGGTCGAAAGCCCGGAAGGCAACTCGGAGTATCTGGTGACCGGCGGTTTTGCCGAAATCGCAGGCGACAGCCTGTCGGTTCTGGCCGAACGCGCGATCCCGATGGCCGAGATGACCCGCGATCAGATGAACGCGCTGATCGAGGAAGCCCGCGAGATGTACAAGACCGCGAAAGAGGAAGACCAGCCGCACGGCCTGGTCGAGGACGCAGCCAAGCTGCTCGCCGACATGGAAGCCCTGGGCACCCATATGTCCCTCTGATCCAAACGCGGATTGGACGAAACAGAGACCGGCTCCCGTTGGGGGCCGGTTTTCTTTTTTGGGGAAGGAGGGCCTTGAGTGTCAGGAGTGGAGGATGACAGACCTCAACAGGGACCTTCCCCCATTTTCTCAAATCGAGTTGGGAACGTGTGGCAAATAGCGGGACGAAGCGGACAATGCTTCAACGCCAATAAATGTCAGCTTTTGGTTTGCATCGACCAATCGAGTGCTTTGACCTCCAGCGCCTCGTCTCTGAAGTAGAAATGGAAGTGCCTGGTACCTAATCCGTTTATTGTGATCCAAGGAGTTGCGTCCAGATCATCACGAGTATCGCCCGAAACTTCGTAGAACTCGCCCCAAGCCGGTGCGAGGCCACTAAAACGACACTGTCCATCATACCAGCCGTGGTCGTTTACGCTTGTAATGCGGTATCTTTCGCAGTTATCAAACCGGACCAAGATAAACGAGACACGCTCGAACTCAGGATAAAGGAATTGGTTGGGTCTAAAGCGAGCGACGAGCGAAGTATCGTCCTGCTCGGCTTGGAGATCAGGCGAATTTGGTTCCGCATTCCAGTCAGCGTTGAGTTGGGTGAACTTCAGCATCTTTAACTTGCCTCACGCGATATCCTCAGAAGCTGGATAGCAGACCTTTCTGCAACGCGCAGCATCGATCAAACTGGGCTCGGAGGGGCCTTTGGTGCTCGCCGTGGCAAATGGCAGTAGCTGGCCGAGTTCGACCGCGGCAGCGTGAAAGCACGATTTTAGGAGCGCAAAGCGTTTAGCATCAGGCCCAAAGCGATTAAGACACCGCCTACAATGTGATAACTTTCCAGCGTCTCACCGAGAAGCAGAATACCGAGTGCACCACCAAAGAAGGGAACCAGATTGTTGTAGGGGGCTGCGACAGACGGTCCGACAATGGTCGTTCCCCAATTCCACACCAAGAAGGCTAAGATCGAAGGAAACAGCGCGAAATAGATCATGGAGGCTGCAACCGTCTGTGTGTCTGGTGTCGGAATTTTGCCACCTGAAATGCTGCCAAAGATGAGCAGAATGACGCTACCAATAACAACCAGCACGGCCAGGAAGGAAACCTCACTTAGCTCAACGGGTCTCAAAGGGAGCGAAACGCAGTATCCCGCCCAAGCAAGGGCAGACACAATGGCCCACAGGTCACTCGTTGCGACTTCAAATGCGAGTAGTGCGGTGAAACTTCCCCGGAAAACAAGGACAAGCGCACCGAGAAGGCCAAACAATACAGCCAGTGCCCCTGCGGCTCCGATCCGTGCGTTCCATGCGAGCGAAGAGCCAAGCACGATCAAAACCGGTGCAGCCGAAAGGTAGAGGGAGGCATTCAAGGCAGTCGTCTGCGCGACTGCCAAGAACAGTGTCGCTGGGTATATTACGATTCCCAACATTGAAATGAGTGTCAGACTTGCGAGCTTTCGAAGGATTATCGACCCATCCATTTTCCAACGAAAAAATAGAAAAACCGAAAACACGACAGCGCCTGGCGCCCACCGCCAGAGTGTAAGCCATACTGCACTTCCTTCATTCAAGCCGAAGCGACCAACGGCGTAGGAGCCTCCCCAGGCGAGGCAAGCGAAAATCAAGAAAAGATGTGCAGTTGCTAAGCGGCTATGAAACATGGAGTCTTGCTATCACAGTTTTGAGGCAATGAAATTGCGATGAACGGGTTCTCCGGGCGGACGAAACCATGTTGCACCTGGTGGTCTGGATAATGGCGCTGAGCGCTCATGCTATAGCAGAGCGTTGAGCGACCGCTAGGCGCCGGGTCGCGACTTGCTGCACGTGCTCTGGCGGACACCGTGGCAAATGTCTGCAGTTGGGCTCAAACCTGACCTTGGCACGGGTTGAAGTGCGCGGCGGAACCGCGGGGTAAACCAGCCTTCTTTTGTCCGTTTTCGCCCTCCCGCATTTCCCGCGCAGATCCTCCGGCCTTAACCCAATTCTCATCAAATTTTCCGAAATTGCCCTGCATGACGTTTACCCAATCTGCAGGAGTCTCCGTGACCGACTGGACCTCCGGCTATGTCGCCGGCATTGACTACACCTTCGACTTCCACCGCCAGCTGACCCCCGCTCTGCTGGGCTTTGCCGCAACCGCCCAAGGCCACCGGCACGGGCTGGACGGCGCGGGCCTCAGTTATTGCGAGCTGGGCTGCGGCCAGGGCTTCTCCGCCAACCTGCTGGCAGCCGCCAACCCGCATATTGAATTCCACGCGATGGACTTCAGCCCCTCCCACATCGCCGGCGCCCGCGAGCTGGCGCAGGAGGCGGCGCTGCAGAACATGTTTTTCCACGAGCGCAGTTTCGAGGACTTCGGCGAAACCTCGGGCCTGCCGGCCGCCTTCGACGTCATCGCGCTGCACGGCGTCTACAGCTGGGTGTCGCAGGAGAACCGCCAGCACATCCTGCGCTTCATCGCCGACCGGCTGAAGCCGGGCGGCCTGGTCTATGTCAGCTGCAACACCCAGCCCGGCTGGGCGGCGGCGATGCCGCTGCGCCGGATCCTGGCAGCCCGGGCAGAGCAGGGCAGGGGCACCCTGCCGGAGCGGATCAGCGACGCGATGCAGTATGCCCGCCGGCTGGCCGCGGCCGGCGGCGGCTATTTCGGCAGGAACCCGGCGGTTGCCGCCCGCCTCGATCACATGGCAACGATGCCGGAAAACTACGTGGCGCATGAGTATTTCAACAAGGACTGGACCCCCTTCTTCTTCGAGGATCTGGCCGCCGAGCTGGGGTCGGCCAAGCTTGATTTCGTTGGCTCCGTCAGCCTGATGGACAACCTCGGCGGCATCGGCTTCACGCCGGAACAGCGCGCCCTGCTGGCCGGGGAAAGCGACCCGGTCCGCCGCGAAGGCCTGCGCGACCTGCTGCTGAACGAGCACTTCCGCACCGACCTCTTCGCCAAGGGCAGGCTGGCCCATACTCCGCGCGGCGGAATCGGCGCCTGGTTTGCCACCCCCCTGGCGCTGACCCGGCCCTATGGCGGCGGTGCGCTGCGGTTCCACCACCGCGGCCAGGAGGTGCCGCTGGAGCAGGCGGACTACGCGCCGGTGCTGCTGGCCCTGGCCAGCGGCCCGGCCACGGTGCGCAGCCTGCTGGACCAGGGCGCGTTCGGCAACATGGAGTGGGGCAGCATCACCCGGATGCTGACGGTGCTGGCGGGAGCCGGCCAGATCGCCCCCGCGCTGCCGCTGGAAGGGCTGGAGAGCCGCGCCGCCGCCTGCCGCGCCTTCAACCTCGCGGTCTGCAAGCGGGCCGAGGAAAGCGATGCCCTGCGCTATCTGGCCTCGCCGGTCACCGGCGGCGGCGTGGAGCTGGACCGGTTTGAGCAATTGTTCCTGCTGGCCCGCAGCGAAGGGCTGGAGACCCCGGCGGAATGGGCAGCCCTGGCCTGGCGCATCCTGGCGCCGCAGGGGCAGCGGCTGCAGCACGAGGGCCGGGTGCTGGAGACCGAGGAGGAAAACCTGGCTCTGCTGCGCGCCCGTGCGGGCAATTTCGCCGCCCGCCGCCTGCCGCTCTGCGACAGCCTCGGCCTGACGCTGGAGGACAGCTGGCAGGCCCCGGCGCAGCTGCAGGAGGCCGCGGCCTGAACGGTGCTCCAAGGGGCGGGAAATCATGCGCAACCCGCCCCGCATTAGCAATTCGGCAAGCACTGGCCGGTAAACAGGACCGGCACGAGACAACCACTTACAGGAACCGAAACGTGTCCTTTGAAGACCGCGCGCTGGCTGCCCAGACCACGGGCCGGGAATCCCCCTTCGCCCTTGATGAAGTGTTCTTTTCCCGCACCGATCCCCGCGGTGTGATCCAGGCCGGCAACGCCGTGTTCAGCCGGGTTGCCAAATACCCGCTGGAGCAGCTTCTGGGAGCGCCGCACAAGATCATCCGCCACCCGGACATGCCGCGTGCGGTGTTCCAGCTGCTGTGGGACACCATCAAGGCGGGCGACACCGTTGGCGCCTATGTCAAGAACCGCGCCAGCGACGGCAGCTATTACTGGGTCTTTGCCGTGGTCACCCCCTGCGACGGCGGCTACCTCTCGGCCCGGATCAAGCCGACCAGCCCGCTGCTCAAGACGGTGGAGCAGGAATACGCCAGGCTGCGCCAGGCGGAGCAGGCGGAGGAGCTGAGCCCGCAGGACAGCGCCGCCCGGCTGCTGGCCCGCCTCAAGGAGCTGGGCTTCGCCGCCTACAGCGATTTTTCCGGCCACGCCCTGGCCGAGGAATTGCTGGCCCGCGACGCAGGCCTCAACCGCCCGCCCTGCGCCCGGCTGGCGGAACGCCGCGCGATGCACAGCACCGCCGGCACGCTGGTGGAGGAAACCGAGGGCCTGGTGCAGGAATTCGAATCCATGCGCACCATCCCCCATAACCTGCGGGTCATCGCCTCGCGCATCGAACCCGCGGGCGGTCCGGTGACGGTGCTGTCCCAGAACTACAGCTCGATGTCGCGCGACATGTCGGACTGGTTCGCAGCCCACGTCTGGGGCAAGGACAGCAATTTCCGCGCCATCAAGGGCACCGTGACCGCAGCCATCTTTGTCGAGGGCCTGGCCCGCATCCTGACCGAGTGCGCCCGCCAGCTGGAGCAGGAGGACGGCTCTGCCGCCACCGACATCAGCCGCGAGCAGGGCATTCTGACCGACCTGACCGGTGTCCAGTTCAGCAAGGCCCGCGCCAGCCTGCAGGACGTCCGCTTCGAGGCCGCCCGCATCCAGCAGGCCTGCCAGACCCTGCACCGCCATTTCATGGCGCTGACCACCACCCGGGTGCTGTGCAAGATCGAATGCGCCCGGCTGGGCAATGTCGGCGAGACGCTGAACACGATCATCGATGAGCTGGGCCGGTTCCAGGACCGTATTTCCGCCCGGCTGGAAAAGATCTCCGAACTCAGCGCCGCGCTCGCCAGCGACGAGGCCTGAGTGCCCCCGGGCGCTACCCGTCCTTGGCCTTCTCCGCCCAGCTCTTGCGGAAGGAGGCGGGCGACTGGCCGTAGCGTTTCTTGAATCGGATCGACAGCTGGGTTGCGCTGCTGAAGCCGGTGGCGGCGGAAATCTCTGCCACCGTCATGTTGGTCTCGTTCAAGAGCGCCAGCGCCCGGCCCACCCGAAGGTCGATGTAGAACTGCACCGGCGAGGTGCCGACATAGCGCTGGAACAGCCGCTCCAGCTGGCGCCGCGAGATCTGCGCGTGCTCCGCCACCACGCCGACCTCCACCGGCTCCTCGATGGTGTCGTGCATGAACTGCATGGCGTTGATCAGATGCTGGTTGCGGCTGCTCAGGGCCACGGAATAGGCCGACTTCTGCAGCGCCTCGCGGTTGTTGGAGCGGAAATGGATGCACATGTCCGACACAATCACCGCCAGATCCTTGCCGTGGTCGGTCTGGATCATCTCCAGCATCATGTCGGTGGCCGCATTGCCGCCGCCGCAGGTCATCAGCCCCTTGTCGATCTCATAGAGGTTCGAGGTCGGCTCCAGCCCCGGGAAGTACTCGGAAAACGACGGCTGGTTCTCCCAGTGCAGGGTAAAGCGCTGCCCCTGCAGCATGCCCGCCTGGGCTAGGGCAAAGGCGCCGGTGCAGATGCCGCCGAACCGGCTGCCATGGGCGTTCTGGCGCCGCATCCAGGCCAGCACCTTGGGGCTGGCGCTGTCCGACGGCTCGATGCCGGCGCAGACAAAGGCAAAGCTGCCGCGCGGCAGGTCCTCCAGCGCCATGCCGGTGTTGATTTCAATGCCGTTGGAGCAGGGCACCGGCGCGCCGTCCTCGCTCAGCAGGAACCAGCGGTACAGCTCCTTGCCGGTGACCTGGTTGGCAATCCGCAAGGGTTCAACCGCGGCGCTGAACGCCAGCATGGTCAGCTTCGGCAGAAGCAGAAAGTAGATGTCTTTGGGCGGCCCGTCATAATCAACCCGGAAACTGGCCGCACCCTTTGGGACAAAGCTGCGGAGATTCATATCGCTAACCTAACAGATGGGACGGTTACATTGAAACGCGCGCCGGAGGGGAGGCTCCGGCGCGCGCAGGGGGATCAGGCGGTGAGCTCCTGCACCGGCTCGCCGCTGTCCTCCCAGGCCGCGACCTCGTCGTCGCTGGCTTTGGGCGAGAACAGCCCGGTCATCGCATAGAAGATGCCGATCAGCGGCGACAGCCAGCAGGCAAAGGCCAGCGGGATATAGAGCAGGTTCTCGAAGTTGCCGTCGGCAATCCCCAGCGCCAGCGCCGAGATCACAAAGGCGCCGCCCGCGTTCCAGGGGATCAGCGGCGAGACCAGCGTGCCGCCTTCCTCGATGGCGCGCGACAGGTTCAGCGGCGAATACTTCAGACCGCGGTAAACCGGCGCATACATCCGGCCCGGCAGGGCAATGGAAAGATACGGATCGCCGGCCACGGTGTTGGTTGCCACCGAGGTCAGGATCGCCGAGGTCTGGATACCGGCAAAGGATTTCACCTGGGCGATGATCACCTCGATGATCGCCTGCAGGCAGCCGGTGCGCTCCAGCGCGCCGCCGAAGCCCAGCGCCAGCAGCACCAGCGAGATGGTCCACATCATCGACTGGATGCCGCCGCGGTTCAGCAGCGGGTCGATCTCGGCCACGCCGGTGTCGATGGAATAGCCGCTGTTGGCGAATGTGAAGGTCTCATGCAGCCCCGCGCCCTGGCAGGCCATCGCCATGATGCCGCCCACGACCGCACCGGCAAACAGCGACGGGATCGGCGGCTGCTTCTTCACCGCCAGCACGATGACCAGCAGCGCCGGCAGCAGCATCAGCGGCGAGATCCAGAACGCCTCGTCCAGCGCCGCGGTGATGGCGTCGATGCGCTCGAACGAGACTTGCGAGGTGTCGATCAGGGTGAAGCCGACAACCAGGTAGATCGCCAGCGCGATCAGCATCGACGGGATGGTGGTCGGCAGCATGTTGCGGATGTGGTCGAACAGGTTGGTGCCGGTCACCGCCGGGGCCAGGTTGGTGGTGTCCGACAGCGGCGAGATCTTGTCGCCGAAGAACGCGCCCGAGACCACCGCGCCGGCGGTCCAGTACATCGGAATGCCAAAGCCCGCGCCGATCCCCATCAGCGCCAGGCCGACGGTGCCGACGGTGCCCCAGGAGGTGCCCAGCGACACCGACACGATGGAGCACAGCACCATGCCCGCGGCCAGGAACAGCTCCGGCGACAGGATTTTCAGGCCGTAATAGATCAGCGTCGGCACCGTGCCGCTGGCAATCCAGATGCCGACGATCATGCCGACGGTGATCAGGATCGACACCGACGGCAGCGAGATGTTGATGACGTGGAACACGCCCTCTTCGATATTGTCCCACTTGTGGCCCAGCTTCAGGCCGACCAGCGCGGTGATGGCGATGCCGATCGCCAGCGGGATATGCGGGGTGAAATCCCCGAAATAGAACAGCTGGATGCCCAGCACCAGCAGGGTCAGCAGGATCGGCAGCAGCGCCATTCCCAGACCGGGTTTTGCAATATTCGGATCAGATGGTGACACGGGGTTTCTCCTCCCTTGGGTCAGAACGCCTGTGCGACGCGGATGCAGTCAAACACCAGAAAACCACGGCCCGGACTCGATGCCAGCGCGCCGGAATCAACAGTTTTTGCGACAAGAGGGGAGAATGGTGCGGATTGGGGAAAAGTTTCCGATCGGGGATACCCCCGCCCGGCCGGCAGAATGGAAACCGCGCCGCTGGGCCGGCGGCGCGGAGCAGATGCTGCGGGCACAGCAGCTGCGGGTGCAGCACCAGCGGGGACCGGTGCCGCGGTAAAATTGTCAGGCGGCTGAGGCGTCCGCGGGCGGCAGATCCTGCTCCCAGCCCCCGGCGGCCGGGGCAGGGCGGGCGGCGGCGCCGGCTGCTGCAGCGGCCACCCGGAAGGTCTGCACCAGATCGGCCAGCACCCGGGTATCCTGCCGCATGGTCACGGTTGCCGCGGTGGTCTGCTCCACCATCGCGGCGTTCTGCTGGGTGACGCTGTCCATATGCGACACGCCGGTGTTGATCTCCGAGAGGCCGGTGAATTGCTCCTGCGCCGAGGCGGCAACATCGGAGGACAGTTCGGTCACCCGCTCCACATGGCCGACAATGCGCTCCAGCACCCCGCCGGCCTTGCTCACCAGGTCGACGCCTTCGTCCACATGGCCGGCGCTGACGTTGATAAGATCCTTGATCTCCTTGGCAGAGACCGCGGCCCGCTGCGCCAGCGCCCGCACTTCGGAGGCGACCACCGCAAAGCCGCGCCCGGCCTCGCCGGCCCGCGCCGCCTCGACGCCCGCGTTGAGCGCCAGGAGGTTGGTCTGGAAGGCGATGTCGTCGATCACGCTGATGATCTGCGAAATCTGGTCCGAGGACGACGATATCTCGTTCATCTTATCGACCGCATCCGACGCGACCGCCATGCCCTCCTCGGCGATCCCCTGCGCTTCCCGCGCCAAGGAGCTGGTCTCCGTCGTCGCGCCTGAGGACTGCTTCATGCTGGATGTGATCTCCTCCACCGCAGCGGCGGTTTGCTCCAGCGTCGCGGCCTGGGTTTCGGTGCGGTTGGACAGTTCTTCCGCCGCGTCCGAAATCTCGCCGGCAGAGCTGCTCAGGTTGGCCGCCGAGTCCTGGATGGTGCCGATCACCCCGCCCATGTTGTCCATCAGCGTGTTGAAGGAGGTGCGCACCTGGTCATAGCGGGCCGGAAAATCGCTGTGCTCCGGGCTGGGAATGGGCTGCGTCAGATCCCGTTCCGACATCCGCTGAATGCCTTCGGTCATATAGCGGAAGGCGGTTTCCTGCTCTTCTCTCTGGGCTGCGAAATAGGCGTCGATCACCTGATAGGTGTCCATCGCAAAGGCCCGGTTCAGCGCCCCCAGCTGCCGCACCATCCGCTTGCGCGCCATCGGCGTGTAGGTGGCGCCGAACTGCTGCGACAGCATCTCCTGGATATAGGAGGTCGCCCGCGCATAGCCTGCCAGATACAGGTCGAACGGCAGCTGAATCCGGAAATGCACCCGGCCGATCGTGTCTGCCGATTTGAAATAGTCATCCGGGAATTCGCCGCTCAGCAGCAGCTCCCAATGCCGTTTCTGGGCGCCGCGCGCATGATCCAGCGAGGCCTGGTTCCTGAAGAACCCGGAAGCTTCCTGATCCGATTTGGCAAAGGCATAGAAATATTCCAGCACCTGGTCCAGTTTCGGCCCGACCAGCTTGCCGGCGGTCACCAGGTCTTTTTTCTGTTCGCCGTCCAGGGCGAATTTCGAAATCGTCTGCGTATTTCCGTTCTTGCCCATATTGCGTCTCCAAACCAGGCTTCCGAAAAGCTGAACACATTCAATTCCGGGTATCTGGGGGTTAACATTCCGTTGTTGCGGTGGTTTCACGCTGTTTCCGGTGCTTTTGGGAGTGATAAATTATCATTCCGGTAACTGGCTGCTACCTATGGGTGCGCGGACTGCCGCCGAAACCCTCATTGCGGATCGGCTCTTGGCAGCGGCCGGGTGATTCGCAGGCGGCTTGAATGGCCTGGTCCGGTGATGCAGATGATCAATAGGGGGACGCGCGCTTGGCGTGCTGCCCTTTTCCGGGGTGGCACCGGGCGGCGGTATGGGCCATGTCTAGCTGAGAACAGACTGCTTGAGGCCCGCCATGAAACGACTGCGCAATCCCCGCACCGGCATCGAACAAGGGGATGTCACCGTGTTCTCCGATTTCGAGAACGGCGGCGAGATGTGGACCGGCTCCGGCCCGCGGGTGCGCCGCAAGGCGGTCACCTTCGGCGAGGCCTATGCCAGCCCGCCTGCGGTGCATGTGTCGGTGTCGCTCTGGGACATGGACACCTCCGCCGCGATCCGGGCTGAACTGGTGGCGGAAAACATTACCTGCCATGGCTTCGACATCGTCTTCCGCACCTGGGCCGACAGCCGCGCCGCCCGCCTGCGCGCCGCCTGGCTGGCGATCGGAGAATTGCCCCACGCCGATGACTGGGATGTCGATTAAACCTGCGCCGTGATGGAGCCGGCCCGCAGCAGCTTCTGAAACTTGGGGCATTCCAGGTGGCTGGGCGCCGGACAGTCCGCCACATGGCGCAGCGCGTCCTTCAGGGCCGTCAGTTCGCGGATCTGCGCCTCCAGCGCATCGGCGCGGGCGTGCAGCTGGTCCCGCGGCAGATCCGGCTGGCCATCCCTGCCGAACATTCCGGCGATCTCCTGCAGCGAAAACCCGGCCGCCTTGCCCAGCGTGATCAGCGACAGCTGCAGCAGGGTCTCCGGCCCGAACTGCCGCCGCAGCCCCTTGCGCCCGGCTGAGGTGATCAGCCCCAGATCCTCGTAATACCGCAGCGCTGAGGGGGCCACGCCCGAGCGTTCCGCCACCTCGCCAATATCCAGAAGTTTCATCCTCGACCTCAAGCCGGCTTCAATCCGCAAAGGCTGGCACTCCGCGGCGGAACTGGCAAGCCCAGCCCCGGAAGCAGGCTTGACTTAAAGTGAGCCTCAAGTCGTAGGCCTGCCTCGGACGTGACCCCAAATCAGCAAAGGCAAAGGGCCCAATGGAGCATAATTTCATCTTCAGCGCGTTATTCATCGGCATCGGCGCAACGGCGGTCATGGATCTGGGGACGCTGGTTCAGAAACATCTGCTGCGGCTCCAGACACTGGACTACGCGCTGGCCGGGCGCTGGCTGGGCCACGCCGCCCGGGGGCACTTCGTTCACCGCCCAATCACGGCCAGCCCGCCTGTCCGCGGCGAACGGCTGATCGGCTGGAACGCGCATTACCTGACCGGCATCGTGTTTGCAGCTGTCTTTCTGAGCGCAGCCGGCGGGAACTGGATCAAGGATCCCAGCCTGTGGCCCGCCCTGGCATTTGGCGTCCTGACGCTGGCTGCCCCGTTCCTGATCCTTCAACCCGGTATGGGCGCAGGGCTGGCCGCACGGCGGACACCCGCCCCGAACAAGGCCCGGCTGAAAAGCCTGGCAACGCATCTGACCTTCGGGGCAGGGCTGTGGCTGTCGGCGCTTGGCCTGACACTGCTGTAAAACCTGGCAGCCAGGCACCGGCACAGGCGGCAGCAGCAAAAAGCCCCGCACACAGGCGGGGCTTTCATCATTTCCATCTAACAGCCGCCTCAGCCGCCGTTGGAGTAAAGGCTCTCGTAGATCGGCACCAGCGTCTTGTCCTCGAACAGCGACGACACCGAGGTGCCGTGCCAGATGTTCAGGATCGCCTGGGTGAACAGCGGCGCGGTCGGCACGATGCGGATGTTCGGCGCGGCTTTCACTTCCTCGGTCGGCTGGATCGAGTCGGTCAGCACCAGCGACTTCATCACTGAGTTGCTGACGCGCTCGACTGCCGGGCCGCTCATCACGCCGTGCGTGATATAGGCGTGCACTTCCTTGGCGCCGTTGTCCAGCAGCACCTGGGCCGCCTTGCACAGGGTGCCGGCGGTGTCGCACATGTCGTCGACGATCAGGCAGATCTTGTCCTTCACGTCGCCGATCACGGTCATCTCCGCCACTTCGCCGGGCTTCTCGCGGCGCTTGTCGACGATCGACAGCGGCGCGTTGATGCGCTTGGCCAGCTCGCGGGCGCGGGCCACGCCGCCGACGTCAGGGCTGACCACCATGATCTCGCCCATCCGGTCCTTGAACTGGTCTTTCACATCCAGCGCAAAGATCGGCGAGGCATAGAGGTTGTCCACCGGAATGTCGAAGAAGCCCTGGATCTGGGCCGCGTGCAGGTCCATGGTCAGAACCCGCTCGATGCCGGCGCCGGTCAGCATGTTGGCAACCAGCTTGGCCGAGATCGGCGTGCGCGCCTTGGTGCGGCGGTCCTGGCGGGCATAGCCGAAGTAGGGAATGACCGCAGTGATCCGCTGGGCCGAGGAACGGCGCAGCGCGTCGGCGATGATCAGCAGTTCCATCAGGTTGTCATTGGCCGGGTTCGAGGTCGGCTGGATGATGAACATGTCCTCGCCGCGGACGTTCTCATAGACTTCGACGAAGATCTCGCCGTCATTGAACCGCTCGACGCGGGCATCCACCAGCCCCTGGTCGACACCGCGGTGCATGCTCATGCGGCGGGTAATGGCTTGGGCAAGAGGAAGGTTGGCGTTCCCAGCAATCAGCTTGGGTTCGTTCAAGGTCGGCATTGGCTGTGATCCCCAGGCAGCAATGGCAATGTGTCAGATTCGTGATATTGAACCCCGCTTATCATGCACTTACCCTCGCGCAAAGTTCTAAGCGGGAGAAACAGCTTTTGGTGGCATCTCGGCACACCCTCTCAACCCCTTGCGAATTTGCCTTGCCTGCGGGGCGGGCATGAGCAGCGCACCGCAGGTTTTCTGCCGCAGCTTCGGCCAGGGGCCGCGGGCGGTGCTGGCGGTTCATTGCTCGCTGGCCCATTCCGGCGCCTGGCGCGGGGTGGCAGAGCAGATGGGCGGGGAAATCACCCTCAGCGCCTTCGACATGCTCAGCCACGGCCGCAGCCCGGACTGGGACGGGCAGGGCAACTATCAGCTGTTGAATATGCAGGCGGGACTCGCGCTGCTGACGGACCCGGTGGACCTCGTCGGCCACTCCTTCGGCGCCACGGTGGCGCTCAGGATGGCGATGGCCCGCCCGGATCTGATGCGCAGCCTCACCCTGATCGAGCCGGTGCTGTTCGCCGCCGCGCTGGACGAGGACCCCGCTGCCTTTGCCGCTTTGGAGGAGGCCAGCCAACCGGCTGAGGCCGCCTGGGCATCCGGCGACCTCGAACTGACCACCCGGCTGTTCAACCGCATGTGGGGCACCGGCGAGGTGAAATGGCCGGACCTGCCAGCCCCCGCCCGCGCCGCGATGGTGCGCGCGATGCCGGTGGTGATGGCCAGCCGTAAAACGCTGCATGAGGATGAAAACGGCACCCTGGCCCCCGGCGCGCTGGATCCCGTGACAATGCCGGTGCAGATCCTGACCGGCGCGGACAGCCCGCCCGTGATCCCCGCCATCGCCCGCAGCCTCTGCCGCCGTCTGCCTGCCGCCTCACACACGGCAGTGCCGGGTGCGGGCCACATGCTGCCAATCACGCACCCGGCGGAAACCGCCGCCCTGTTGCGCCAATTCTGGCTGCCGCTCTGACCCTTTGCGCTGCCGCCCCGGGCAGGGCAGGATAGGGCAATACCGGCCCGCATGGAGGAGACGGCACAGATGGCATCGAAAAAGGACCTGCTGAAAACCCTCCTCAAGGGGCTGGAGACCGGCGACCCGGCCGCCGCCGCCGTCGTCAACGAGGACAAGTACATCCAGCACAACCCGCAGACCCATGAGGGCAGCGAGGGGCTGGCGGTGCTGTTTGCCCGCCTCGCCAAGACCTCCCCCCGGGTCACGTTCAAACGGGTGTTCGAGGACGGCGATTTCGCCTTTGCCCATATCGAATACGATTTCTCCTCCCTGCGCGCGGCGTTTGAGGTCTTCCGCTTCGAGGACGGCAGGGCGGTGGAGCACTGGGACAACATCCAGGCCCTGCGCGGCCCCAACCCCTCGGGCCGGAGGATGCAGGACGGCGCCACGGAGATCACCGATCGGGACAAGACCGAAAAGAACCGCGGCCTGGCCCGCAGCTACACCGAACAGGTGCTGATCCAGCGGCAGCCGGACCTGCTGCCGGACTATGTCTGCGCCGATCTCATCCAGCACAACCCGGACCTGACCGACGGTCTGCCCGCCCTGCGCGATGCCCTGATGGCCACGCAGAACGGCACACCCGCGATCCAGTACCAGCACCTCCACCGGGTGCTGGCAGAGGGCAACTTCGTGCTTTGCGCCAGCGAAGGCCAGCGCAATGGCACCCACACCAGCTTCTACGATCTCTACCGCATCGAGGACGGCAAGATCGCCGAACACTGGGACACCATTGAGGCCATCCCCCCGCGCAGCGAGTGGAAGAACGACAACGGCAAGTTCTAAGGCCGGCCCGTCCTCACCAGGGTTTCGCGCCCTGCTTGGCCCAGACGTCTGTGAAATTGCCGTGGTTTGGCATTTTCACCGCGGGCAGGGTTTCTGCCGTCATCGCGGTCTGTGCATCAATCACACCGTTGCGCTCCAGGATATAGGCCGCCAGCGCGTAAGCTTCGTCGTCGCTCAGCGATTTCGGCGCCTCCAGCGGCATCGCCCGGCGGATGTAGTCGAACAGCGTGGTGGCATAGGGCCAGTAGCTGCCCGCGGGCTTGGCCCAGATGTCATTGGGCCCAACCGGCGGCATCACCGGCCCTTCGCTGCCGGTCTTGCCGTGGCAGCTGGCGCATTTCGCGGCATAGATCTCCGCGCCTTCCGCCGCGGTGCCGCTGCCAGCGGGCAGGCCGGTGCCGTCGGGTTTTACATAGGTGGCATAAAACGGGATCTCCGCGGCCTCCAAGGGCTGCCCCAGCCCCGGCCCTTCGGCGCGGGCGGCAGCAGCAGTCAGCAGCAGGGCGGCAGTGGTGAGTTTAAAGATAGACATTCTGAACCGCTCCTTCTGCCGTGACCTGCCAGGGCTGGATGGCGTTGTAATGCAGGAAGTTCGAGGCGTGATAGCGCGCCTTCCAGTCGGCGCGCGCAGGCTGCACCGCGCCGGTCTCGTCGGTGGCGCGGCTCATCAGCACCAGGGGCGAGCCGTCCCAGTGCCAGGGCAGGCTGAACCGGGTCAGCGCCTGCGGCAGCACCGGCCCGGCCAGCGCTGCCTCGGCCCAGCTCTGACCGCCGTCGGCCGAGACCTCGACCTTGGCCACCTTGCCCGCGCCGGTCCAGGCCAGCCCGGAGACTTCATAAAACCCCGGCCCGCTCATCGTCATGGTGGCGGACGGATGGGTGATGAACGACTTCACCCCCATCGCGAAGGTGAACTGGACCGAGGAGCCATCGGCCAGGATTTCGGTGTATTCGCCCGATTCATCCTTGGTATGCACCGGCGCCTCCGTCACCCACAGGCTGGTCAGCCACTTGATGTTCATGTTGCCCTCCCACCCGGGCAGCAGCAGCCGCATCGGATAGCCCTGCTCGGGCCGGATCCGCTCGCCGTTCTGATAGAGCGCCAGCATGCCGTCGCTCATGATCTTCTCCATCGGGATCGAACGCGCCAGGGTCGGCCCGTCAGCACCCGCGGCGACAACCCACTTGCCCTCGGGCTTCACCCCGGCTTCCTCCATCAGCACGCGCATAGGGATGCCGCTCCACTCGGTGTTCGACACCAGCCCATGCAGCATGTCGCAGCCCGCCTGCATCGGCTCCGGCATCACCGCGTTGAACAGGCTGTTGCCGGCGCATTCCAGGAAATGGGTGGCGGTGACCATCGGATAACGCTCCAGCGCCTCCAGATCGAACTGCAGCGGGCGCTCCACCAGCCCGTGGATCATCAGGCGGTGGCGGGCCGGGTCAATGTCCGGGCGGCCGCCGTGATGCACCTCGTAATGCAGCCCGTTGGGGGTGATGGTGCCGCGCAAACGGTGATGCGGCGTACCCGACAGGCTGAAGGCCGGCGCCACATCCTGCCAGGGCTCGATGATGGCGCGCTGCACCGAGGCCTCCGCCGCGGCCGGCGTGCCGTAACCGCGCGCCCGTGCGCCTGCGGCCTTGGTCCATTCCGGGATCTCTGCCTCTGCCCGCGCCCCGCGCGGCTGCAGCAGCCCCGCTGCGGTCCCGGCAGCCGCCGAGGCCAGCAGCGTCCGGCGGCTCAGCAGCCCGCTGCCCGCGGCATACTCCAGCGCCGCGCCGTCAATGTCGGATCGTGTCATGAATGTCCCCTCCCTCGCTGGCAAATGCTGCTCGCACAGGGCCCCAGGACGCGGGTCTTGCCACCCGCTGATGCCGCAATCCTATCACAAAACCGGCCGCAACAGCAGGGGCCTGCCCTCCAGGGACGGCAGACAGCCTTTGGAATATCCGCCTCAGCAGCTAAACTCTGCTACAGGTCATGAATGACAGGAGGCTCCCATGCCCGGACTGGATTTCTGGTATTCGATCGGCAGCACCTACAGCTACCTCACAGTGATGCGGATCGGCGATGCGGCGGCGCAGGCTGGTATTCCCGTCCGCTGGCGCCCCTTCAACGTGCGCCATGTGATGACGGTGCAGAACAACATCCCGTTTGCGGACAAGCCGGAAAAGACCGCCTACATGTGGCGCGACATCGAACGCCGGGCGCAGCGCTACGGTTTCCATGTGCGGCTGCCCGCGCCTTATCCGCTGCCGGAACTGGTGCTGGCCAATCAGGTGGCGGCGCTGGGCGCGGCGGAAGGCTGGGGCGAGGCCTATACCCAAGCCGCCTACCGCTGCTGGTTCGAGGCCGGCCAGCCCGCGGGCGAGGACCCGAACCTCTCCGCCAGCCTGCAGGCCGCGGGCCAGGACCCGGCCCGGGTGCTGGCAGAGGCAGTGTCGGACAAGACCGTGAAAATGCTGGCGGATGCAACCGAAGAGGCGATGGCGCTGGGCATCTTCGGCGCCCCCAGCTTCTCGGTCGCAGGAGAGATATTCTGGGGCGACGACCGGCTGGAGGATGCGCTGCTGTGGGCGCAGGGCAAGCGCTGACCGCCGCCCTGCAACAGATCAAAGCAGCGACAGGAACGCCCGGATATCTTCCTCCGGCACCGACCAGTCGCAGACGAAGCGTGCGGTGACCATCTCGTTCTCCGGCCCCTGCAGCAGCCCGTCCCACAGGTGGTAGATGGCGCCGGCCGCAAACAATTCCTGATGCTTGCCGCGGGGCAGGGCGGCAAAGATCATGTTGGCCTGGGGGGGATGGGTGAAATGCGCCCCCGCCGCCTTCAGCCCTTCGGCCAGCAGCGCGGTTTTGGCATTGGCGGCGCGGGCGTTTTCCAGCCACAGATCATCGGTCAGATAGGCCAGCATCTGCGCCGACAGGTAGCGGTGCTTGGAAAACAGATGCGCGCCGCGCTTGCGGCGGTACTCGAACTCCTGCGCGTGTTTGGGGTCAAAGAAAACCACCGCCTCCACCCCCAGGCAGCCGTTCTTGGTGCCGCCGAACGACACCGCATCGACGCCCGCCTTCCAGGTCATTTCGGCCGGCGTGCAGCCCAGCGACACCAGCGCATTGGTGAAGCGCGCCCCGTCCATATGCACCGGCAGCCCGTATTCCTTGGCCGCACCGCAGACCGCCTGCAGCTCCTGCAGACTGTAGACGGTGCCGAACTCGGTCACCTGGGTCAGCGACACCGGCCCCCGCTGCGGCCCGTGCACGCCGCGGGTCTCCTCGCCCTCGATGGCGGCGCGCAGCCCCTCGGAGGTCATCTTGTCGGCCTCCGTCACCAGCGTCAGCTTGGCGCCGCCGCTGTAGAACTCCGGCGCGTTGCATTCATCCATGTTGATATGGGCAGGCCTGGTGCAGAACACCGTCTGCCAGGGCTGCGCCAGGGTGGACAGCGCCAGCACATTGGCGGCGGTGCCGGTGGCCACCAGGTAAACCGCCGCCTCCGGCGCCTCGAAAATCCCGCGGATCCGCTCCGTCACCTCGGCCATTTCCGCATCCGCGCCATAGCCCATGGCGTAGCCCTGGTTGGCCCGCGCCAGCGCGTCGAGGATCTGCTGCGGCACCGGGCCGGAGTTGTCGGAGGCGAAATGCATCGGTCACGTTCCCTGATCTGCCTGAAATCTTTCCCCAAGCAGTAGGCAGTTCCGCCCCCGATGCCAAGGCGGTACCGGCAGGACGCCGGGTCAGAACATCCGGGCGAACAGCAGCCCCCGAGCGATGCCGGCGCAGGTCCCGGCCGCGGACCGGCTTGCTCAGCCGGTGGGCTCGTCGATGATGTGGTCTTCCCACTCATCCTCGGAAATCTCGAACTCCGACACCGTCCAGCCGCGCACCGAAACCCCGGCCTCATGCACGCTCTCGGGGGTGCCGGTCAGCAGCGGGTGCCAGTCCGGCAGCGGCTTGCCCTGCCACAACAGCCGGTAGGCGCAGGTTTCCGGCATCCAATAGGCGTGGGTGTCCAGGTTGTCCGGCTTCAGCACGATGCATTCCGGGATGAACTGATGCCGGATCGGATACTGGGCGCAGCGGCAGGTGCTGTCATCCAGCAGGCGGCAGGCCACCCGCGTGAGGGCGACCTCGCCGGTCTCCTCATCCTCCAGCTTGTTCAGGCAGCATTTGCCGCAGCCGTCGCACAGCGCTTCCCATTCCTTTTGGCTCATCTTGTCGAGCGGCTTCTTCTCCCAGAAGCGCTCGCTCAGGCCGGAGCGGTCAATGACGTCTTTTGCAGGTTTCATAGCGCCGCCAGTATCCCGCGCGCCTCGGCGCAATCCGCATCCATCTGCGCGATCAGTGCCTCCAGCCCGTCGAATTTCAGCTCCGGCCGCAGGAAGGCGACCAGCCCGACCGACAAAGTCGCGCCGTAAAGATCGCCGGAGAAATCGAACAGGAAGGTCTCGATATTGGGGACCACGCCGCCGAACATCGGCCTGACCCCGATGGAGGCCGCGCCGTGATAGCTGCCCGCATGCGGCCCTTCCAGCACATCGACCAGCACCGCATAAACCCCGAACCGCGGCTGGTGCAGCCCGTCGATCGACATGTTGGCGGTGGGGAAGCCCAGCTCCCGCCCGCGCTGCTCGCCGCCGATCACGGTGCCCTCGATCCGGTGCCAGTGGCCCAGCATCTCCTTGGCGTCCGCAGGCCGGCCCTCGCTCAGCGCGTTGCGGATCGCGGTGGAGGACACCGCGTGCTCGGAATATTCCATCAAGGGTGCGATGGTGACGCCAAAGCCGTACTGCGCGCCGAACCGCTTCAGGTCTTCTGCATTGCCTGCGCGGCCCTTGCCGAAACAGAAATCGGCGCCCACCACCACATGCGCCAGCCCCAGCCCTTCGGAGATCACGTCGCGGGCGAACTCCTCCGGCGTCAGGCTCGACAGCGCGGTGTTGAAGTTCAGCTCATACAGCCGCTCCACCCCCAGCTTCTCCAGCCGGTGGGCGCGGGTCTCGGCCCGCATCAGCCGGAACGGCGGGCTGTCCGGCGCGAAATACTCGCGCGGGTGCGGCTCGAATGTCATCACCCCCAAAGGCGCCCCGGGGGCGGCCTTGCGGGCCAGCTCGATCACCGACTGATGGCCCAGGTGCACGCCGTCGAAATTGCCGATGGCGACGGTCGCGCCCCGGTCCTGCACTTCGACGAATTCATAATCTCTGACGATACGCATGGCGCATGCCTATCCGCACCCGCGCGGCGGTTCAAGCGGCCAGTGGCAGGGGAGGGAGCACTGCAAGTTTCCCGCAGAACTCCAAGCCTACAGTCAGGAAAACACTATTGACGCCCTAGGGGGGCAATGACGCTTAAATTCTGAACCGTGCAGCGCTTTTCAGCAGCTGTCAATTTTCGCAGTCGGACGACGATAAATGGGTGTTCACAATAGTGGACTGGCCTGCCAGGGTGCTGAAATGGTAGATGATCCGCCGATCGTTCGGCAGCTGAAATATGACTTGAATCATACTCAGCTGGCTCAGGCCAGCCGTTGGAAGTGCAGTAAACTCAACGTCTTGCATAGATACCTTGCTGTCTATCTGCCTCCGAAACGCAAGTTTCATGAACTCATCAAAGTCACCAGGAGCTTCCCTGGAAACGGAGGTGAGATCGCCGTCTCTATATCGCAGGGTGAGGCCTGGCGGGGTGACAAGCCAGGTGTTGTTTGAAGACGGTGAAAGCGACCAGTTTTTTGAATCCGTAAAAGCTATTACCTGGGTTTGAGACAGGCAAAGAGGAAATTCATCTAAAGGATCAAGGGGCTGAGTTTCAATGATGATCTGCTGTCCCTTGCTGGTTCCGGAAAAGAAGCAGAGCACATAAGCGGCCACAAAGATAGTTTTCAAGTATGTCATCTGAAGTTATCGTCAGCCCCGAATCCCAAAGAGGCGTAAACTTCGCGGGGATAGCCACTCTATGCAAGCTGAAACAATGTGCGGCCTGCTCAGGCGGCGTTTACTGTTGCGCACCCACCGTACGCCCCCTTCACGCAATCCTCACGTGTAAATGCCAAACTGCCTCCTGATCGCGATCCCCCGCCATGGTTCCCGCGCGCGGGGCCATGATACGAGGCGCAGGCATCTGTGAGGCTGCCTGCGCGACACCCCGGAGACCGGCCCTGATAAAAAGGGGGTCGTCCAAGCGAGCTTGTCCGAGCAGGCCCCCGGCGGGGTCTGTCCACCTCCACCCGGCGGCGCCGCCCCCTTAATCGGGCTTCAGCGCAGAACCGAACGGAACAAACGGAACAACGGGCACGGCAAGAAAAAACCGCCCAGGGCAAAGGCCCCCGGCGGCTGAAACTGCTGCGTGCAGAAAACTCAGTCGAACTTGCGCGAGGGCGCCATCACCATGGCCTCGCCCACCAGAACCTTCTTGCCGTCGACGATGCAGCGGCAGTCCAGCTTGACCCGGCGCTTGTCGATCACGATGTCGGTCACCTCGACCTCCGCCAGCACCAGGTCGCCCGGGCGCACCGGCGCCAGGAACTTGAGCGACTGGCTCATATAGATGGTGCCATGGCCCGGCAGCTGCTCGCCGATGACGGCGGAGATCAGCCCCGCGGTCAGCATCCCGTGCGCAATCCGGCCCTCGAAAATGGTGTCCTGGGCGTAATCGTCATCCAGATGCACCGGATTGCGGTCGGTCGACACCTGGGCGAACTTCTCGATGTCCTCATCGGTGATGACTTTGCGCAGGTAACGCACCATGCCCATCTCGATGTCTTCGATGCAGATGGTTCCGCGCGGCATGTTGTCCAACATCTCATCCTCCGTTCGCCTGGCCTGGGTTGCGTTCTGTGACCGTTTGGCATCGTAACTTTTGCGCGCCACCGTGGCCGCTTGCGCAACTTTATTACTTTGCAGTTGCAGAAAATCAAGACATTTCTGACAAAAGATAACCCCGCCCGGTGCGGGCAGGGTTGCAAGGCATTGTAAGCTGGAAGGGGTGAAGGCCGCTGTATTTACCGCAGGAAACCAATGGCATAGGTCGGCGCGGACTGCTCCTGCGCCAGGTAGGCCGCCAGCGCGTCCGGGTCCGGCTGGACTGATGTCTTTGTCTCTCTGGCCGCAAGCCCGCCGGTGATGAACAGGGAATCGATGCCTTCGCCCATGGCGCCGGCAATATCCGTATGCGGCCCGTCGCCGATCGCCAGGATCTCGGAATCGGCGATGCCCGGGGCCACCTCCTGCAGCCGCAGCCGGGCCAGGTCATAGATCGGCGGATGCGGTTTGCCGAAATACAGGCTCTCGCCGCCCATCTCGGTGTAAAGCCGCGCCAGCGCCCCCGCGCACCACTCGCGCTTCTCGCCGCGGTCGACGATGATGTCCGGGTTGGCGCACAACAGCTTCATGCCCATCTGCTTGGCAAAAAGGAAATCGGGTCGGTTCACCTCCGGGTCCGCCATGGTGTCGAACGGGCCGCAGCAGACGATGCCCTCAGCCTCTTTCAGCGGCACCCGGGTGATCTCCACCGGGTCGTGGATTACGTGCAGCGGTTCGAAAAAGCCCGCATCGCGCTCCCACTCGCCCATGAAATAGACCTTGTTGCCGACCGCGCCGGTGAACATCGCCGCCCGCGCGGAATCGCCGGAGGTGGAGATCGTGTCATAGGCGTCCGCGGGCACGTTGAACTGCCCCAGCTGCGCCGCCACACCGGCGCGCGGTTTCGGCGAATTGGTCACCAGCACCACGATGCCGCCCGCCTCGCGGTAGGCCTTCAGCGCCGCCACCGCATCGGGAAAGGCGGTGATGCCGTTGTGCACGCAGCCCCAGAGGTCCACGAACAGCGCCTTGTAGCGGCTGGAAACTTCGGAAAGGGAGTTGATGATCTGGGTCATGTCCGGGCCTTCGCGCGTGGGGTCTTTGCCGCCAGCTATGGCAGAGACGGCCGCGGATGGCCAGTGGCGCGATCAGCCGCTGAGGCAGGCGCAAGGTCAGGAAATCCCTATTGCACGGCCCTGCGGCGGCGGTTAGTCATGCGGGTGTAATTGCTCTGGCTCGAGACCTTCTGAGTTGTTTTTCTTTTTTCCGGTGCGTAAATTTCACGTTGGATGTCACTGTTTGGCACAACCATGGAAAGCTCTTGGCCGGGCGTGAATTTTATTGCCGCAATAGATACCACTCTGCCATTGGGAAAAATCATGTCCACAGCTAAGCTCTCTTCAAAAACAAATGATGATAAAATTGATGGGGTTCTGTCTGGAGTGCAGTGGGACGAGAAACTCACTTTAACTTACTCATTTCCAACAAGCATTGGTCAGTATAATTACACTGATGTAGATATTTACGATGATAATGGGAATTTTCTTTATGCAATTACGTATTCAGAGGGATACTCAGGGTTCAATGCAAGCCAGGTAATTGCCGCAAAGTTTGCCTTGGAACAGAACGACGGAAAGGCAGCGAACAATGGTTTCTCGGTTGAAGGGTTTACGAATCTGAATATCACGGAGGAAACCTCCGCGGAAGGTGATTTGAGATTCTCAAACACAACGGACCCGGACTTTGCAACTGCTCACGCCTACCTGCCCAATAACACGGAAAGAGCCGGTGACGTCTGGTTCGGTCCTACCCCGGCTTATTCAACTCCCGAGGCTGGCAACTATGCCTGGCATACGGTCCTGCATGAAACCGGACATGCACTCGGGCTGTCGCATCCGCATGACAACCTCAACAACTTCGGGACGTTGCCGGCTCAATACGACCACATGGAATACACGGTCATGAGCTACAAGTCCTATGAAGGCGGGCCTAGCGGATACTACCCGGGTCAGGATTTCGCTCAGACCTACATGATGCTGGATATCGCTGCCCTGCAGCACATGTATGGCGCCGATTACACCACCAACAGCGGCAACACAGTCTACAAGTGGACCCCCAACTCCGGCGACACCTTGGTCAATGGCAGCGTGGCAATTGACGCAGGCAGCAACAGGATCTTCGCGACGGTCTGGGACGGCGGCGGTATCGATACTTACGACCTGTCGGCTTACGCCAGCAACCTGAGCATCAACCTGAACCCGGGTGAAGCCTCAAGCTTCGGCACTGCGCAGACTGCCTATCTGGGAGCCGGCAACTACGCCAGCGGCAATATCTACAACGCGATGCTGCATCAGGGCGACGAGCGCTCGCTGATCGAAAACGCCATTGGCGGCTCAGGCAATGATGTGATCACCGGCAACGCGGCTGACAACACCCTGCGGGGCGAAGGCGGCGACGACACGATCACCGGCGGCACCGGCAACGACCTGATCTATGGCAACACCGAAAACGATCACCTGAGCGGCCAGGACGGCAATGACACCCTTTGGGGCGGCTATGGCGATGATACGGTCTTTGGTGGCGGCGGCAGTGACGAGCTGCGCGGAAACGCGGGCAACGACACGATGAAAGGCGGCACCGGCGATGACATCCTGCATGGCAGCAGCGGCAACGACCATCTCAGCGGCAACGATCAGGACGACTCCCTGTTCGGCGGCTCTGGTGATGACACCCTGTTTGGCGGCACCGGGAATGATGAACTGACCGGCGGCGACGATAACGACATGCTGACCGGGGGAAGCGGTGCTGACACTCTGTACGGCGCCAGCGGCCGTGACACTCTGATAGGCAGCTCCGGCAACGATGTTCTCGACGGCGGCGCTGATGATGACCGCCTCGAAGGCGGTGCCGGCGATGACACGCTTTCCGGCGGCGACGGCAATGACTGGTTCGAAGATCAGGACGGCGGGGATACTTACATCGGTGGTGCCGGGGCGGATACTGTGTCCTTTTTCGACAACGCGGCCGGCGCATCGGCGAACCTGGAAACCGGGGCCAGCAGCAGCGGTGACAGCTTTGACAGTATCGAAAACCTGTCGGGATCACACACAGGTGCTGATAGTCTGACAGGAAACGTCAGCGGTAATGGTATCGAGGGCAATGGTGGTGATGACACTCTGCGGGGCGAAGGCGGCGACGACACGATCACCGGCGGCACCGGCAACGACCTGATCTATGGCAACACCGAAAACGATCACCTGAGCGGCCAGGACGGCAATGACACCCTTTGGGGCGGCTATGGTGATGATACGGTCTTTGGCGGCGGCGGCAGTGACGAGCTGCGCGGAAACGCGGGCAACGACACGATGAAAGGCGGCACCGGCGATGACATCCTGCATGGCAGCAGCGGCAACGACCATCTCAGCGGCAACGATCAGGACGACTCCCTGTTCGGCGGCTCTGGTGAAGACACCCTGTTTGGCGGCACCGGTGATGATGAACTGACCGGCGGCAGTGACAGCGATGTCATGACAGGTGGCAGCGGTGCCGATGTGTTCTTGTTCAAAAAAGGCAATGGTTCCGACCAGATTAACGACTTTGGAAACGGCAATGATGTCCTGTCTCTTCAGGATTTCGGCTTTTCCTCAGAACAGGATGCTCTCAGCAACGCCAGCCAAGTGTCGGGCGATGTGGTTTTTGACTTCGGTTCAGGTGACAGCCTGATCTTGCTGGATTTGCAGCTGCAGGACCTGAACGGATACATCAGTTTTGCCTGAGGTGATGGCGGACTTGGCCCGCACCAAGATGGCGGCCGGGGCGCCGGCGCCTGGCAAAGGCGCAGGGAAGCGCAGCATTGTGCTGCGGCTTGTCTGAAGGCCGGCGGCCGATGACGCTGCCGGGCCTTCCGTACCCGCAACCAGTGGTGTAGCCTGCGCCCTGAGTTTCAATTTTTTCAGGCGCTTGATGCAATTCATAGAACGGTCTTTCATGGGGTTGAGATCCGCCCGCCATGTTTTCAAAAGCCCCGCACACCCGGCTTCAGTGACCCTGTTCCCGATGGTGCATATCGGCGAAGCCGGGTTCTATGACGCGGTCTACCGCGACGCGCTGAACCACGATGTTCTCTTGTTCGAGGGTGTGAAGTCGCCGGTGGTGCAGCATCTGACCAGCTCTTACCGCTGGCTGCACGGCAACCGCCTGGGGCTGGTGACGCAGCCCAAGCTGCCGACCGGAGCGGGCCGGGCGGAACGCATCCACGCCGATGTCACCCAGGCGGAGTTCGAGGCGGCCTGGAAGGCGCTGCCGCTTGCGCACCGTGCGCTCTATTTTGCCTATGCGCCGTGGATCGGGGTGCGCCGCCGGTGTTTTGCCACACGGGACAGCCTGTCGCGCGGGCGAAATGTGGATGACCTCAGCACCCGCGAAAGCAGCCTGTCCTGGGATACCGAAGCAGCCCTGCTGATGGGCGTGCTGCTGCATCAGCGCGACGCGCGCCTTTGCGAAGAACTGGGTGGCGTGCTGGACCGGAACGAACCGCAGTCCATCGCCATTATCTATGGGGCTGCGCATATGCCGGCGGTGTCGCGGATGCTGGCGGATTATGCGGGTTTCCGCCCGGCCGGCAGCGAATGGATGACTGTGTTCGGGCTGGACTAGGAGCCGGCCCGAAGCGCAACCGCAACGAAAAAGGCGCCCCGCGGGGCGCCTTTTGTCCGTTTGCCTGATGCTGCAGTCAGACCTTGAGGTTCGGAATGATCTGCTTCTTGCGGGACATGATACCCGGCAGCACCACGGTGTCGCCGGCCGCATCTGCGCCGAAGGATTTGCTGGCGACGGTTTTCACCAGATCGTTCGGCACCAGCAGGGTGGCTTCCTCGTTCAGGATGTCGACCACGAACAGCAGCACCTGATCGACGCCGTCCTCAGCCGCGACGGAGGTCATCGTGTTCATCAGCGACGCCTTGCGGTCCAGCACCACGCCCGGCGCGGTGGTTTCCAGAACGGAGACGCGGAACTTGGTGCCGTCGACCTCGTATTCCTTCGAATCCATGCGGATCAGTTCCGCATCGGAGAAGGAAGAGACGTCGGATTTGGCGGCAAACATCTCGGCAGCGTAGTCGGCGATATTGATGCCCAGTTCACCCGCCAGCTTCTCGGCCACGGCCTTGTCATGGGCGGTGGTGGTGGGGGAGCGGAACTCCAGCGTGTCGGACAGGATGCAGGTCAGCGCCGCGCCCTTGATGGCTTCCGGCATCTTGGCGGCATCATCGCCCATCAGGTCGTGCATGATGGTGGCGGTGCAGGCCAGCGGGCGGATGGTGATGTCGATCGGGCCCTTGGTTTCCAGGCCGCCGACCAGCTTGTGGTGGTCGATGATCGCCTGCACGTCGGCGCCGTTGATGTTGGCGGGCAGCTCTGCCGGGTTGTTGGTGTCGACGATGACAACAGCCGCGTCATCAGCCACATTAGCGATGATTTCCGGTTTCTCCAGGCCCCAGCGCTGCAGCATGAAGGCGGCTTCGGTGTTCGGCTCGCCCAGCAGTTTCGGGGCGGCGGCGACGCCTTTCACCTCGTTCAGGTACCAGGCCCAGACAATGGGGGAGCCGGTGGAATCGGTGTCGGGGGATTTGTGGCCGAAAACTTGGATGGTCATGGGGCTGTCCTGTTCATGCATAAGGTCAGAAAGGCGGGATTTGCGCGCCTTATAGGGCTGGCGCGCAGGCTTGTCACCCCGCTGATGCTGCAATGCGGCGTTGTGTTCGGGGCGGGGCTTAGAACGGCGCGCGTTCCAGCGTGTAGCCCGCTTGCTGCAGCAGGTTCAGCACGCCGTTTTCGCCGGGTAGGTGCAGGGCGCCGGCAGCGGCCACGATCAGATCGCCCTCCGCCGCCTCGATCACCGGGATCCAGGCGCGGTTGCGGTTGTCCAGCATGGCCTCCATCGATTCCTGCCAGATCCGGCGGGTTTCCTCCGCCGGCAGCGCATCCGACTGCAGGAAATCGCGCTCGTAAATGGTGAAATAGGTCAGCGCCTGCTCGTCGAAATAGCTTTCGATCATGGTGAAGAGGGCATCCTGTTCGCCGCCCAGCAGGGTCAGATAGGCGCGCAGCTGGCGGACCTGCTCTTCCAGCGGCTCGCTGTTGAACACCTCGAACAGGGTCATCGGGCTTTCCAGCGCCCGGGTTTCGGTGCCGGCCTCGTCGGCGGCCTGTTCCAGCCGTTTATCCAAGCCGTTGGTGCTCTCCGGCGAGGTGCGCAGGCAGGGCGGCACCGCCATCGAGACGGCCAGGAACCAGGGCCGCATCTTGGCGGCCATCCAGGGCGCGACGCCATTGGCGCGGGCCTTGGCGGCCAGGTCTTCCCATTCGGCGGGCTCCAGGCGGTCGATCAGGCTGGGGCCCTCGGTGATCAGGGTCAGCGAGGGATCGCTGCCGATGGCAGCCATCATCTCCGCCTCCTCGCGCTTGGTGCCTTCCAGCAGCAGCACGTCTGCCTCGGCAATCAGCGGTGTCAGCGCATCGGTGACCGCGACCAGCCGCGGATCGTTGAGATGCATGGTGCCGATCACATGAACGGTGCGGCTGCCGCGCCGCGCGATCCAGTGGTTGCCCTCGGCAAAGGGTGTGGCGGCGACCCGGGTCTCAACGGCGGCCCGTTCGCTGGCGCTCAGCGCCAGCCGCTGGTCGGTGCCGGTGCAGGCAGCCCAGAGCGTTGCAGGCAGCAGCAGGAAAGCAATGGCGAGAATGAAACGCATGAAGAAAAGTCCTGAAACGTGAATTGGAGGGCAGGTTTTCCGCAGCCTACCACGGGGCGCGGGCCAGGCTGAAGCCCTTGGCCTGCAGCAAATTCAAGAGGCCGTTACGCCCCGGCAGATGGGCGGCGCCGACGGCGATCACGAAGCGGTCCTGGCGGGCGGCTTCGATCACCTTCATCCAGCGGATGTTGCGCTGGTCCAGCAGGCGGCGGTTGTACTGGGCCCAGAGCCGGGTGGTCTCGGCACGGGTGAAGCTGCTGTACTGGGCGCTGATCCAGGGCGCCAGCACGAAGGAGGTCCAGACGCTCTGGTCGAAATAGGCCTCAACCGGGGTGGCGTCCTCGGGCTTGTCGGACTGGATCAGCTGCAGCTCCAGCTCCAGCATCCGGGCCTGGTCGCGCAGCGGCATTCCGGAGATTGCCGCCAGCGCCTGCTCCGGGGTTTCCAGCGCGCCTATGGGAATCCGCTTGCGGCGGGCGAAATCGGCGATCCGGTCGTCCAGCCCGCGGCGCAGGCCGAAGCCGTAGGGGCGGCAGCCGCTTTGCACCAGGAACATCGAGATCGCCCAGGGCTGCATCCGGTTCATGGTTTCCAGGCTGGCGCCGCTGACCTGGACGGACAGTTTGAACCGCTGCCAGGCATCGGGCGCCAGCAGGTGGCGCAGCTCGCGCCCCTGCGGCAGCAGGAAGCTGCGCGCCATCGAAGGCGGCATCCGGTCCAGCCGCTCCATGTCCTGGTCCGAGGTTTCCAGGTAGACCGCCTGCGCCGACAGCAGCGCCGGGCGCAGCTTGCGCATCACCCCGGCCATGCGGGCGTCGCCGCCGTGCATGGTGCCGATCACATGAATGGTGCGGCTTCCCTTGGTGGCAACCCAGTGGTTGCCTTCGGAAAACGGGGTGGCGGCCATTTCGCGGTCCAGCTGCGCCTGGGTCTGGGGCGGCAGGTGGTCGCGGTAGTCGATGCCGCGGCAGGCGGCAAAACCGGCGGTGGCCTGCAGCATCAGCGCAAGTGCCAGTGCAATCCGTTTCATCACGCGCCCTTTCCCCGGGGTTCCTGAACTCTTGGCCTGGACTTATGAGCCTAGGGCGGGGCAGGGGTGCCGGCAATGTAAAACCCTGCGTTGCCCTGTAAAACCGGGCGGCGGATTGCCAAGCCGTGCGCTTCCTGCCAGTCATGGGGCATGGAACGCGAGGATCAGCTGTATGCGCCGGTGAAGGCGCTGCTGGAGGCCCAGGGCTATGCCGTGAAGGGCGAGGTGGGCGCTGCCGATGTGGTGGCTGTGCGCGGCGATGAGCCGCCGGTGATTGTCGAGCTGAAGCTGAAGTTTTCGCTGTCGCTGTTCCATCAGGCAATCGCGCGGCTGGCGGTCACCGACCATGTCTATATCGCGGTGCCGCGGCCCGGCGGACGGCAGGCGCGGCGGATGATGAAGGACAATCTGGCGATGTGCCGGCGGCTGGGGCTGGGCCTCATCACGGTGCTGGCGGACGGGCGCGCAGAGGTGCATTGCGACCCGGGGCCTTATGCCCCGCGCAAGTCGAAGAAGAAGCAGGCGCGGCTGCTGCGCGAGTTCCAGGCCCTGCGGGGCGACCCGAACGCAGGTGGCGCCACCCGGCACGGCATCGTCACCGCCTACCGCCAGGACGCGCTGGCCTGCGCCGCGCATCTGGCGGGGGTAGGCGCCTGCAAGGGGGCAGAAGTGGCCAAGGCCACCGGCGTGGCCCGCGCCACCCAGCTGATGGCCAAGAACCACTATGGCTGGTTCGAGCGGGTGGAGACCGGGATTTACCAGCTGACAGACGCGGGCCGCGACGGGCTGGTGCATTGGGCGGAAAGCTGGGAAGCGGAATGATGTTCCGCGGATGCGCCTTTAGTGTGCTAATGTGTGTAATGAGGTAGTTCCCTTGTTTTTAAAGCTCTTCATGCGATTCGGTTTAATTGATTTCACGTGAGTTGCATTTTTTCCCTGTTGAGCGCGGGTCCCTGTCAGCCGATGACTGCCCCAGCTTTGCACAAGGGGAGAGAGCAATGGCAGATCAGGACATCGACCGGCTTCAGGACCGCTTGCGGGCGCAGCGGGTTTCTTTCGACAAGATCCCGGTGATCGACATCAGCGCGCTGAATACGGGCGGCAGCCTGTTTGAGGTGGCCAAGGAAATCCGCTGGGCGCTGACCAACGCCGGCTTCTTTTATGTGAAGAACCACGGGGTGCCGGAGGCGGTTGTGAACGGTGCCTTTGATGAGACCCGGGCGTTCTTTGACCTGCCGCTGCAGGACAAGATGGACCTGCATATCTCCAAATCCGGCCTTGCCCTGCGCGGCTATATCGAGATTTTCGGCGAGAACACCGACCCCAAGAAGACCAAGGATCTGAAGGAGTGCTTTGATATCGGGCCGGAAAGCCCGGCCGGGGACGCGCCGTTCTTCGGCCCCAACCTGTGGCCCGCGGCGCGGCCGGAATTTGAACGCGCGGTTTATGGCTATCATCAGGAGATGAAGGGCCTGGCGCAGCGGCTGATGCGGGCGATTGCGGTCAGCCTGGATCTTGAGGCGGATTTCTTTGCGCCGCGGATGCAGAATCCGATCACCATCCAGCGGCTGCTGCACTACCCGCCGCAGGAGGGGCGGATCGACGAAAGCGTGATGGGGATCGGCGCGCATACCGACTATGGCAGCCTGACCATTCTGGCGCAGGACGATGTGGGCGGCTTGCAGGTGATGAACCGCGACGGCCAATGGGTCGAGGGGCCGCCGATTGCCGGCACTTTCGTGATCAATATCGGCGATCTGATCCAGCGGCTGACCAATGACCTGTATCTGGCCAACCTGCACCGGGTGGTGAATGCCTCGGGCCGGGAACGCTATTCGATCCCGTTCTTCATCGACGCGGACGCGGACGCGGTGTTCCAGCCGCTGGACAGCTGCGTCAGTGCCGGAAACCCCGCGCGCTATGCGCCGGTGGCCTGCGGCGCGCATAAATTCGGCCGCTTCAAGGACAGCTTTCCGCACCTGAAAAACAAGGCTGCATAAGGGGGTGAACCTGCGGCAATCAGAGGGTGCTCCGGCGCCCTCATTTTTTTGCTGATTCCGTGTTGACAACATGCGGGGGCATTCCTAGCTTCCCCTCGTTAGCACTCAGCCCTGATGAGTGATAACGGCCCCGCCGGGGAGGCGGAGGTCCAACTGATAACAACCTTTGAGCCTTTTTAAGGAGCTGCAAAGATGGCATTGAAACCGCTTCATGACCGCGTGCTGGTGCGCCGCACCGAAAGCGAAGAGAAAACCGCGGGCGGCCTGATCATCCCCGATTCCGCCAAGGAAAAGCCGAGCGAAGGCGTTGTGGTTGCATGCGGCGCAGGCGCCCGCAAGGACAGCGGCGAACTGATCGAGATGGCCGTGTCCGCTGGCGACCGCATCATGTTCGGCAAGTGGTCCGGCACCGAAGTGACCGTCGACGGTGAAGAGCTGCTGATGATGAAGGAAAGCGACATCATGGGCATCATCGAGTAAGCCCTCCGGCTGCTCTGATCCCTGATCGCTGAAACCCACAGAATTTCTCTAGGAGAGTGAAAAATGGCTGCTAAGGACGTCAAATTCGACACCGATGCCCGCAACCGCATGCTGAAAGGCGTCAACATTCTGGCCGACGCCGTGAAAGTGACCCTGGGCCCGAAAGGCCGCAACGTGGTTCTGGACAAATCCTTCGGCGCACCGCGCATCACCAAGGACGGCGTGTCCGTGGCGAAGGAAATCGAACTGGAAGACAAGTTCGAGAACATGGGCGCCCAGATGGTGAAGGAAGTTGCTTCCCGCACCAACGACGAAGCCGGCGACGGCACCACCACCGCAACCGTTCTGGCGCAGGCGATCGTCAAAGAAGGCCTGAAGCAGGTTGCGGCCGGCCTGAACCCGATGGACCTGAAGCGCGGCATCGACCTGGCAACCGCCAAAGTCGTGCAGGGCATCAAGGACATGGCCCGCGAAGTGAAAGACTCCGACGAGGTTGCGCAGGTTGGCACCATCTCTGCCAACGGCGAAGCTGAAATCGGCCGCCAGATCGCTGACGCGATGCAGAAAGTCGGCAACGAAGGCGTCATCACCGTCGAAGAGAACAAAGGCATGGAAACCGAGACCGACGTGGTCGAGGGCATGCAGTTCGACCGCGGCTACCTGTCGCCCTACTTCGTCACCAACCCCGACAAGATGGTCGCGGATCTGGAAGACTGCATGATCCTGCTGCACGAGAAGAAACTGTCTTCGCTGCAGCCGATGGTGCCGCTGCTGGAGCAGGTGATCCAGTCGCAGAAGCCGCTGCTGATCATTGCTGAGGACGTCGAAGGCGAAGCGCTGGCAACCCTGGTTGTCAACAAGCTGCGCGGCGGCCTGAAAATCGCAGCCGTCAAGGCACCGGGCTTCGGCGACCGCCGCAAGGCCATGCTGCAGGACATCGCGATCCTGACCGGCGGCCAGGTGATCTCCGAGGATCTGGGCATGAAGCTCGAGTCCGTCACCATGGACATGCTGGGCACCGCCAAGAAAATCACCATCACCAAAGACGAGACCACCATCGTCGACGGCGCTGGCGAGAAGGCCGAGATCGAAGCACGTGTTGCCCAGATCCGCACCCAGATCGAAGAGACCACCTCTGACTACGACCGCGAGAAGCTGCAGGAACGCGTTGCCAAACTGGCAGGCGGCGTGGCCGTGATCCGCGTCGGCGGCATGACCGAAGTGGAAGTGAAAGAGCGCAAGGACCGTGTGGACGATGCGCTGAACGCGACCCGCGCAGCCGTGCAGGAAGGCGTGATCGTCGGCGGCGGTGTTGCCCTGGTGCAGGCCGGCAAGGCGCTGGCAGGCCTGGAAGGCGCCAACGCCGACCAGAACGCCGGCATCAACATCGTCCGCAAAGCGATCGAAGCGCCGCTGCGCCAGATCGCCGAGAACGCAGGCGTCGACGGCGCCGTGGTGGCCGGCAAGATCCGCGAATCCGCGGACAACCACTTCGGCTACAACGCGCAGACCGGTGAATATGGCGACATGTTCTCCTTCGGCGTGATCGACCCGGCGAAAGTGACCCGCACCGCGCTGGAAGACGCGGCATCGGTTGCAGGCCTGCTGATCACCACCGAAGCCATGGTTGCCGACAAGCCCGCCAAAGAAGGCGCGGCAGCCGGCGGCATGCCCGACATGGGCGGCATGGGCGGCATGGGCGGCATGATGTAAGCATCAGCCATCCATCCGGATGACTTTGGGGGCTGCCTGAGAGGGCAGCCCCTTTTCGGTTTGAGGGGGGGGGGAAGAAGGCCCGCCTTGCGGGCCTGCCTCCGGCGGGAGTATTTGGGCAAAGGTGAATTGGGGAGGCTTCTTTTCTCCCCTCTTTTCGTTTTGGAAACAGCGCCCTAAAGTCAACGCCATGGTCAAAGCGGTTTTTATTCAGTCTTCGCATTCTGGTTATGACGACCAGCCTGGCAAAGCGTATCATTTCCCGAAAAAACACTATCTGAGCCGGGTCGAGCAAACCGTCGGCGACTGGGTTGTCTTCTATGAGGGGCGGCGCGGCGGCGGTAAAGGCTACCATTCTGTACAGCGAGTGCTGCAGGTGCAGGATGACCCAAAGGATCCCGCATTGGCTTATGCGCTTTTGGACACAGGCAGTGAGCTGTCCTTCGAGAATTTTGTTCCCCGATGGGTGGAGGGGCAAGGGCCGTATGAAACCGGGTTGCCCAGGTCGCGCGGCAGCAACACCAGCGCGGTCCGGCTGATCTCCGATACTGATTTCGCGCGTATTATCAACGCCGGTCTGGCAGCGCGCGAAGAGCCGAATGCCATCCCTCGAACCGGAGATTTCACCTTGGAGCCTGGTTTCGCTGAGGACCAGGCCGCCTTTGAGCCGCTGGATCAGCCACGGGAGGTTCTGCTGTCCCAGCGGGCCTTCCGGGATCGCAGTTTTGCAAGACAGGTCAAACATGCCTATGGCGGCCGCTGTTCAATGTCGGGACTGGAGTTGCGCAATGGCGGCGGGCGGCCGGAGGTCGAGGCCGCGCATATCGTGCCGGTTTCGGAGCACGGCCCGGATACGGTGCGGAATGGGCTGGCCCTGTCAGGAACCGTGCATTGGATGTTTGACCGTGGTCTTCTGTCTATCAGTGACGACAATGAGGTGCTTGTTGCGAAACAGGCAGTTGATGAGGCGACACTGGACCGCTTGCTGCTACCGGAAAGGCGATTGATCGAACCTGTGAACCCGGCATTCAAACCACACAGGTCATATCTTCGCTGGCATCGGGAAAACGTGTTCAAGGGTTAGAGTTCCTTGGCAGCGGCAAGTGTTCAGCTGTGGATCAATGGCTGACACGAAGAAATCAGTGGCCCCGCAGAGGCTTGCGCGCTACCCCTGTTCCATGCGCCTGTTTCTTCTCGTCTCCCTGACCATGATCGCTTTTGCCGCGAATTCCATCCTCAGCCGGCTGGCGATCGGGGACGGGCATATGGATGCGGGCAGTTTCGGGCTGCTGCGGCTGGCCTCCGGCGCGGCGATGCTGGTGATCCTGTGCCGGGTGCAGGGGCTGGCGGTGCGGCAGGGGCTGGCGGCGAGCCTGAAGGGCGGCGCGGCGCTGACGCTTTATATTGCCGGGTTTTCGCTGGCTTATCAGCAGCTTGACGCGGGCCTTGGCGCGCTGGTCCTGTTCGGGGTGGTGCAGGTGTCGATGTTCCTGTGGGGCGCAGTGCGGGGCACGCCGGTCGGCGCGGGCCAGGTGGCGGGCGCAGTGCTGGCGTTTCTGGGGCTGGCCTATGTGGTCTGGCCCGACGGCTCCGGCACGGCGCCCTTGGGCGCGTCGCTGCTGATGGCGGCAGCGGGGCTGGGCTGGGGGATCTACAGCATCCTGGGCCGGGGTGCTGCGCAGCCGCTGGCGGCGACGGCGGTGAATTTCCTGTGGTCGACGGCGATGTTCCTGCCAGTAGCCTTATGGCTGGGCGGCAGCACGGTGAGCCTGTACGGCGCGGTGCTGGCAGTGCTGTCGGGCGCCGTGACCTCCGGCATGGGCTATGCGCTGTGGTACCGGCTGCTGCCGCAGATCCTGCCCGCGGTGGCGGCCACGGTGCAGCTGAGCGTGCCGGTGATTGCGATCCTGGCGGGTGCGGCATTGCTGGGCGAAAGCATCGGTCTGCGGCTGGTCTTCGGCAGCGCCGCGGTGCTGGGCGGCATTGCGCTGGTGGTGCGGCTGGCGCCCGGGCGCAAGGTGCAGGCCGCCAAGTAGACGCGGGGGCTTCCCTGTGCTGCCGCTTGCGCTTATCTGGGCGTCATGCGTGATCTATTGAAACCCCTGCTTGCCGCCGCTGCGGTGCTGCTGCCGCTGCCTGCGGCGGCCGATTGCGTGATCCTGCTGCACGGGCTGGCGCGCTCTGAAACCTCCTTTGCGGTGATGGAGGAGGTCTTGCAGTCGCGCGGATACTCCGTGGTGCGGCCCGGCTATCCCTCGACCGAGGAGCCGGTTGAGGTGCTGGCGGAGAAGACCCTGCCCGCAGCCTTTGCCGCCTGCGGCGAGGCGGCAACCCATGTGGTCAGCCACTCGATGGGCGGTATTCTGCTGCGCCACTGGCTGCAGAACAACCGCCCGGAAAATCTGGGCCGGGTGGTGATGATGGGGCCGCCGAACCAGGGCAGCGAGCTGGTGGATGAGCTGGGCGACTGGGAGGTGTTCGGCCTGTTGAACGGGCCCGCCGGGCTGCAGCTGGGCACCGGGGCGGAGAGCCTGCCCAGGAAACTGCCGCCGGTGGATTTCGAGCTGGGGGTGATTGCGGGCAGCGAGACGCTGAACCCGCTGTTTTCGTCGCTGATCCCGGGGGCGGATGACGGCAAGGTCTCGGTCGAAAGCACCAAGGTTGCGGGCATGGCGGCGCATCTGTCGCTGCCGGTCACCCACACCTACATGATGAACAACCCGCAGGTTATGGCGCAGGCGCTGCATTTCCTGGAGGAGGGGCGGTTTGAGCCCAGCCTGGGCTGGCTGGCGGCGGTGGAAGAGATCATTGGCGAGGCCTGCCAGCTGAATGGCGGCTGCGAAGAAGGCGTGAACGAATGACTTTGGAACTGACCCTGCAAGGCGGTGATGTGCTGCGGCCCGGCGGGCTGGAGCGCGGCGGCGAGTTGGCCTTTGCGGACGGGCTGGTGGCGGAGGCGCCCGCCGGGCGGGTTGTGGACCTGACCGGCTATCTGGTGCTGCCGGGGATCGTGGACGCCCATGGCGACGGGTTCGAGCGCCACCTGGCGCCGCGCCGGGGCGCGATGAAGCAGATGGCGGAGGGCGTTGTCGCCGCCGAGGCAGAGCTGGCGGCCAACGGCATCACCACCGCGGTTCTGGCGCAGTTCTATTCCTGGGAAGGCGGCCTGCGGGGCCCTGAGTTTGCGGCGCAGGTGTTCGAGGCGGTCAAGGCGGTGCGCGGCTCTGTCGTGACCGATCTGCTGCCGCAGCTGCGGTTCGAGATCCACATGCTGGAGGATTACGCCGGGCTGGCCGCCAAGGCGGCCGAGTGGGGCGTTCCCTATGTGGTGTTCAACGACCACCTGCCGCATGAGCGGCTGGCGGCGGGCAAGAAGCCGCCGCGCCTCACCGGCCAGGCGCTGAAGGCGGGGCGCAATCCGGAGGTTCACTGGCAGATGCTGAAGGACATGCACGCGCGCCGGGCTGAGGTGCCGGACCGGCTGGATGCGCTGTGCGCGGAGCTCGCGGCGCTGGATGTGCGCCTTGGCAGCCATGACGACCAGACCGCCGAGGACCGCGCCGTCTGGCGCGAGCGCGGCGCCCGGATTGCCGAGTTCCCCGAGACGCTGGAGGCGGCGGAGGCGGCGCGGGCGGCGGGCGATCCGGTGATCCTCGGCTCGCCCAACGTGGTGCGGGGCGGCTCGCACAAGGGCAATGCCTCGGCTGTCGAGCTGATCGCCATGGGGCTGTGCGATGCGCTGGCCTCCGACTATCACTACCCCAGCCCGCGCCGTGCGGCGCTGATGCTGGAACGCTCCGGCCTGCTGGATCTGGCGGGGGCGTGGCGGCTGGTCTCGGAAGGGCCTGCGCAGCTGCTGGGGCTTACGGACCGCGGGCGGCTGGAGGCGGGCAAGCGCGCTGATATTCTGGTGCTGGACAAGCAGAGCCAGCGGGTTGCGGCAACGATTTCCGGCGGGCAGGTCAGCTATATGTCGGGGGAGGTGGCGGGCCGTTTCCTCGCCTGAGGGGGAGCGCCGCGCATCAGGCCGGATGGCCCTCTTTGCGGCGCGTGAAACCGGCGGGGCCGGTTTCACCGCCCAACCGCTTCTTTATGGTCTGAAATACTACGGGGATTGGGGCACTGCCCCAATCCGTCAGCTCTGCGGCTTCTGAACCCGGTTCACGTGGCCCATCTTGCGGCCCGGCTTGGCCTCGGCCTTGCCGTAAAGGTGGATGGCGCAGTCAGCCTCTTTCGCCAGTTCCGGGATGCGGTCCACGTCATCGCCGATCAGGTTTTCCATCACCACGTCGGAATGGCGCTGGCCGTCGCCGAGCGGCCAGCCGGCAACCGCGCGGATGTGCTGTTCGAACTGATCCACGGTACAGCCGTTCTGGGTCCAGTGGCCGGAGTTGTGGACGCGCGGGGCGATCTCGTTGACGATCAGGCCCTTGGGGGTGACGAACAGCTCGACGCCGAGGACGCCGACATACTCCAGCGCGTTCAGGATCTTGCCTGCCATCAGCACCGCGTCCATGCGCTGGCCGGTGCTGAGTTTCGCCGGCACGGTGGTGGTGTGCAGGATGCCGTCGCGGTGGACGTTTTCGCCGGGGTCGAAACAGGCGATCTCGCCACTGGTGCCGCGGGCGGCAATCACCGAGACCTCGTGGCTGAAATTGACGAAGCCTTCGAGGATCGACGGCGCACCTGCCATGGCGGCGAGCGCCTCGGCAGCGTCCTCCGGTGCCTTGATGCGGGCCTGGCCCTTGCCGTCATAGCCGAAGCGGCGGGTTTTCAGGATCGAGGGCGCGCCGATCTCTGCCAGCGCCGCGTCGAGGCTGGCCTGGTCGGTGATGTCGGCAAAAGGCGCGGTTTGCAGGCCGAGGTCCTGCAGGAAGGTTTTTTCCGTCAGCCGGTCCTGGCTGATGCGCAGTGCCTCGCGGCCCGGGCGGATCGGTTTTTGCGATTCCAGCAGGTCCAGCGCGGAGGTCGGGATGTTTTCGAACTCATAGGTGATCACATCGACGGAGGCGGCGAAGGCGGCCAGCGCCTCGGCGTCCTCGTAGCCTGCGGTGGTCACGCGGTCGGCGACATGGCCTGCGGGCGGGTTGGCGCCGGGCTCGAAGATATGGGTCTTGAAGCCGAGGCGGGAGGCCGCGACGGAGAGCATCCTGCCGAGCTGGCCGCCGCCGAGAATGCCGATGGTGGAACCGGGGGCAAGCACGTCAGTCATCGGCGGGCTCCTCCGGGATCGAGGCAGAGAGCGCCTCGCGCCAGTCGTCCAGGCGCTGGGCCAGGGCGGGGTCCTGCAGCGCCAGGATGCCTGCGGCCATCAGGCCCGCGTTGGCGGCGCCGGCAGAGCCGATCGCCATGGTGGCGACCGGGAAGCCCTTGGGCATCTGCACGATGGAATAAAGCGAGTCGACGCCCGAGAGGGCGCGGGTTTGGACTGGCACGCCCACAACGGGGACGCGGGTTTTCGATGCGACCATGCCGGGCAGGTGGGCGGCGCCGCCGGCGCCTGCGATGATCACTTGCAAGCCGCGGTCCGCTGCGGATTTGCCGTAGCTCCACAGCCGGTCCGGGGTGCGGTGGGCGGAGACGATCCTGGCCTCGTATTCGACGCCCAGTTCATCGAGGATATTGGCGGCTTCCTTCATGGTCGGCCAGTCGGATTGGCTGCCCATGATGATGCCCACTTTGATGTCGGCCATGGCTGGTGGCTCCTGTCGCGGCTTGTGGAGCGCGCACTATAGGGAATGCTGGGTTTTGCGCAATCCGGCTTGGGCGGGAAAACCGCGGGATATGCGCGGATTCAGAGGCTTTGGCGCTATGCCGCAGGGGGCGGCTCCCGCCCGCGCGGGGATGCAGCGGGGCTGCACCGCCCCCGCGGTTGGGCCTGGCGCCGCGCGGGCGCCGGTGGCGGGGCTTGCGGGACACGGGGAAGGGGGGCAGTGTGGCGGCTGGATCAGGGAGGATAGGATGCTGGAACTGCGCCCCAATTGCGAGCTGTGCGACAAGGATCTGCCGCCGGAGGCTGCGGAGGCGCGGATCTGCAGCTATGAGTGCACCTATTGCGCGGACTGCGTGGAGCGGGTGCTGCACAATGTCTGCCCGACCTGCGGCGGCGGCTTTGCGCCGCGGCCGATCCGGCCCAAGCGGGCCTGGCGGGAGGCGCTGAAGCTGGGGCTGGGGAACCACCCGGCGTCAACCCGCCGGGTGCATTCGAAGTTCACACGCGAGGATATTGCCGCGCATGTGGCGCGCATCCGGCACTTGAGGCCGGAGGAGCGTTGAGCGGAGCCGCCTTTGCAGCGGCCCCGCGTCTTTTCGGGATCAGTTCCGCTGCTGCGGCAGGATCAGGTTCAGCAGGAGCCCCGCAACGCCCGACAGGCCGATGCCTGCGAGGGTGAAGCCTTCGCCGAATTGCAGCGTCAGGCCGCCGAGGCCGATGATCAGCACGGTGGAGATGATCACCATGTTGCGGGCCTCCGACAGCGCCTCGCCCAGTTTGGCAAGCACCGACAGGCCGACCACGGTGACCATGCCGAAGAGCAGGATCATGATGCCGCCCATCACCGGCATCGGGATGGTCGACAGCGCACCGGACAGTTTGCCCGCAAAGGAGAGCGCAATGGCAAAGATTGCCGCCCAGGTCATGATCGCCGGGTTGAAGGCGCGGGTCAGAGTGACGGCGCCGGTGACCTCGGAATAGGTGGTGTTGGGCGGCCCGCCGAGCAGGCCCGCGGCGGCGGTGGCGAGGCCGTCGCCCAGCATGGTGTTCTGGATGCCGGGCTTCTCCATGTAGTCGCGCTTGGTCACGCTGGAGATCGCCATGATGTCGCCGAAGTGTTCGATCGCGGGGGCGATGGCGACCGGCAGGATGAACAGGATGGCAGCGAGGTTGAATTCCGGCGCGACAAAGCCGGGGACCTTGAACCAGGGCGCGTCCACCAGCGGGGCGGTGTTGACCAGCGCCTCGCCAGAGACGGCGCCCAGCACCAGCGCGGCGATGTAGCCGGCGGCGACGCCTGCGAGGATCGGCACCACCCGCATGATGCCGCGGCCGAGGATCGCCGTCAGCATGGTGGCGCCGAGCGAGATCGCGGCGAGCAAGAGCGCGATGTTGCGCGGCATCACCTGGGTGTCGCCCGCCAGGCCGGTGGCCATGTTGACCGCAACCGGCGCCAGCGACAGGCCGATCACCATGATGACGGGGCCGACCACCACCGGCGGCAGCAGCCGGTGCAGGAAGCCGGCGCCGAAGGCGCGGATGGCAAAGGAGAGCGCGACATACAGCAGGCCGGCCGCGGCAAGACCGCCGGTGGTGGCGGCCATGCCCCAGGTCTGCACGCCGTAGATGATGGGCGCGATGAAGGCAAAGGAGGAGGCGAGGAACACCGGCACCTGGCCGCGGGTCACGATCTGAAAGATCAGCGTGCCAAGGCCCGCTGTGAACAGCGCGACGCTGGGGTCTAGCCCTGTCAGCAGCGGCACCAGCACCAGCGCGCCGAAGGCGACAAACAGCATCTGGGCGCCGACCAGCGCCTGTTTCGGGGTGAATTTGTAGTCGGCGCTCGGGGCGGCGGGCACCGGTGTATGGTCGCTGGTGGCGGTCATTCTTCTCGCTCGTATCTTGGGTCTTCGCTCAGGCCCGGGCCGGGCTGCTGCCGGGGGTGCGGGCAAAATTGCAGTGCTCCTAAACGGAAAAGACCGCTTTGACCATCCGGTCAGGAAGGGTTTTCTGTGCCTGCGGACAGGGTGTCGCAACAGGGCCGGGGGGATGCCGGTTTTCTGCAAGCCAAGTGGCGGGCGGGCAGCTGTGCTGGCGGGGAAATTTTGCCCGGAAAGCCTTCCCATGAGCCAGCAGACCGACCCGCTCCTCCAGCCCTTGCAGTTGCGCCACCTGACCCTGCGCAACCGGATCATGAGCACGGCGCACGCGCCCTCGTTCCAGGAAGGCGGCCATCCGCGCGACCGTTACCGGCTCTATCACGAGGAGAAGGCGAAGGGCGGCATTGCGCTGACGATGATCGGCGGCTCGACCAATATCGCGCCGGACAGCCCCTCGGTCTTCGGGCAGCTTTATGCGGGCGATGACAGCATCATCCCGTGGTTCCGGGAGCTGACCGAAGGCGTGCGCAGCCATGGCGCGGCGGTGATGTGCCAGATCACCCATATGGGCCGGCGCACCGCCTGGGACGACGGGCACTGGCTGCCGGTGCTGGGGCCGTCCGGGCGGCGGGAGCGGGCGCACCGCGCCTTCCCGAAAGTGATGGAGATGGAGGATATCTCCCGCATTATCAGCGACTTCGCCGCGGCGGCGGAACGCTGCCGGGAGGGCGGGTTCGACGGCATCGAGATCCTGTCGCACTCGCATCTGCTGGGGCAGTTCCTGTCGCCGCTGGTGAACACAAGGCAGGATGATTACGGCGGCTCATTGGATAACCGGCTGCGGCTGACGCTGCAGGTGCTGGAGGCGGTGCGCGAGACGGTGGGGCCGGATCTGATCCTGGGGATGCGGGTGACCGGCGATGAGCTGGCGGAGGGCGGCCTCAGCGTGGCGGACTGTATAGAGGCAGCGCAGAAGATTGCCGCCACCGGCGCGGTGGACTTCCTGAATGTGCTGGCAGGCGCGCCCTATGACGATCTGGGGCTGGCCGGCTGGGTGGCACCGATGGGGATGCCGGCGGCGCCGGATCTGAATGTGGCGGGCGCGATCCGCGCGGCGGTGGAGCTGCCGGTGTTCCATGCCGGCGGGGTGGCGGATGTTGCCACCGCCCGCCATGCCATCCGCGAGGGCCGGGCCGACATGATCGGCATGACCCGGGCGCATATGGCCGACCCTTATCTGGTGCAGAAGCTGCGCCGGGGCGAGGAGGAGCGCATCCGGCCTTGCGTGGCGCTGGGCTATTGCGTCGACCGGGTCAATCAGGGCAAGCCCGCGGTTTGCGGTCATAACGCGGCAACAGGGCGCGAGGCGGTGATGCCGCATGTGATTGCACCCGCGGAGGTGCGGCGCAAGGTGGTGGTTGCCGGCGGCGGTCCGGCCGGGCTGGAGGCGGCGCGCGTGGCGGCGGAGCGCGGCCATCAGGTGGTGCTGTTTGAGGCCGGCAGCAGGCTTGGCGGTCAGATTGCGCTGGCGGCCAAGGGCATGACCCGGCGGCAGATCTGGGGCGTGGCGGACTGGCTGATCTCCGAGGTGGAGCGGCTGGGCGTGGATGTGCGCCTCAATGCTTATGCCGAGGCGGAGGATGTGCTGGCGGAGGCCCCGGATGCGGTGATCGTGGCCACCGGCGGCTGGCCGGAGCCGCTGGATATTCCGGGCGGGCATCTGGTGACCTCCAGCTGGGAGGTGCTGTCCGGCGAGGCGCGGGTGTCGGGCGAGGTGCTGCTGCTGGACGAAGTTGGCGACCATGCGGCGCTGGTCTGTGCGGATGTGATGGCACGGATGGGCTGCGCGGTCACGCTGGCCACGCCGGACCGGATGGCGGGGCATGATCTGGGGCCGACCAATTCTGCCGTGGTCCTGCGCGATCTGGCGCGGCAGGGGGTGGCGTTCGAGAGCCTGCTGGAACCCGTGTCCGTTGCTGCCGAGGGCAGCCGCAAGCGCGTGACCCTGCGCCATGTGCTGACCGGAGAGGTGCAGGAGCGGCTCGCGGACCATGTGGTCTCTGAGCACGGAATCACGCCGGCGGAGGACTTGTACCACGTGCTGAAGCCCAAATCGCGCAATCTGGGGCAGCTGGACCATCAGAAAATGATTGCCGGGCGCAGTCCCTTTGCAAAGGCGAACCCCGCAGGGGAATTCTGGCTGGCCCGCGCAGGCGACGCGGTGGCGGGGCGCAATATCCACGCCGCCGTCTATGACGCGCTGCGGCTGTGCAAGGATCTCTGACACAGCCGCATAGCACGACCGCAGTGCGCCGCCGGGCGCGCTGCCAGGCCCGACGCCTCGCGGCGCAGCTTGCCTGCGCGGAGAAGGGGGCGGGAGCCCCTGTTTAATCAAGTGAAACCGCCGCGTTCTGCAGCTTTCGCCCGTGCGGCTGTGGCACCGGCTGGCGCGCCGGCAGCCCGGCGCGGGGTCAGGCGATGATGTCCGGGGTCAGCCGGTCTTCGATCAGGGCGATCTTGTCTTTCAGGATCAGTTTCTGCTTCTTCAGGCGGCGGATCGTCAGCTGATCGGCGGTGCCGCGCTCTTCCAGCGCGCTGATTGCCTCGTCCAGATCACGGTGCTGCCTGCGGAAAACCTCTAACTCGACCTTCAAAACCTCATCTGTCTTCATCGACACATCTGTAGGTGCGTTCATGGGCGACTCAATTCGGCTGATGAATGAAGTGAGGGTGAAGATACTTCGTTAAGGGCTTTTCCGCTAGACCTATGGGCACATGGTCTTGTGAAACCAGAAAGAACTTCCCATATTCTTCGGGAAGCGGCTGCCGGAAGCGGGGCCGCGGATATCCGTCGCTTTGGCATAAAGGACGAACAGCGTGTCGAAACTAACCTTGGGCTCTTACCCGCATATGCTGGGGTTCGAGCAGCTGGAACGCCTCCTGGAACGCTCGGCCAAGTCGGGCAACGAGGGCTATCCCCCCTATAATATCGAACAGACTTCCGATCATTCCTACCGCATCACCCTGGCCGTGGCCGGTTTCGCCGAAGAGGATCTGGCGATCACCGTCGAGGACCGCCAGCTGGTGATCCGCGGCCGCCAGCGCGACGACAGCGAGGGCCGGGTGTTCCTGCACCGCGGCATCGCGGCGCGCCAGTTCCAGCGCATGTTCGTGCTGGCCGATGGCGTCGAAGTGGGCGAGGCGGTGATGGAAAACGGGCTGCTGCATGTGGATCTGACCCGCGCGCGCCCGGAAACCGTGGTTCAGACAATCAGTATCAGAAAGGGGTAAGAGCAATGCATACACCGTTTGACTTCAAGGATGCCGGCGACCGGACCGTCTATGTGAAGGCGGTTGCGGTGGCAGATCTTCCCAAGGAGGTGCAGAAGAGCGCCGGCGGGCGTGAGCAGCTTTATGCGGTGCACGACGCCGAGGGCGGCCAGCTGGCGCTGGTGGCCGACCGGCAGCTGGCCTTTGTGCTGGCGCGGCAGAACGACATGACGCCGGTCGCGGTGCATTGATCCTGCCACAGGTTCCGGCGCATCTGCCGGGAAACGCTTGATATTTCAGCAGACAGGCTCCCATCTTGGGGGCCTGATTTGTTTTGAACCGCTGATATTGCAAGAGAGGCATTGGATGATCCGCAGTTTCCGTCCGCTGATTCAGGCGCTGGGGCTGGCGCTTGGGCTGTCAGCCCTGGCCGCCCCCGCAAATGCTGACCCTTTCGTGACATGCGTGCAGCAGCAGCTGACGGATCTGGGCTATGCCCCCGGCCGGCCTGACGGGCAGCTGACGCCGCAGACCAGGGGCGCCTGGCAGGCGATGCGTCAGGCAAAGGCGGGCGCCGGGCCGCTGGCCGCGCTGCCGCCGCTGGCCCCGAAAACCGCGATCCACTGGTGCCGGGAGCTGCCGGCGCTGAAGAACGGCCTGGAGCGGCATATGCCGTCGGCGGCGCCGGTGCGGATCCTGGCGGACACGCCCAACGTGGAAAAAGGCATCCGCCAGGCCTACGGCAAGGTGCTGCGTTTCATGGACCGGGAATACGGCATCGTGCTGGCCGGGCATATCGGTATTGCGGCGGCGGGCAGTACCAAGGACGTGCAGGGCTATGTGCGCCGCCTGCTGAGGGATATGTCCAGCGCGCGGTTCAACCCGGACGCCTCCATCGCGGCCCATTGCAACAAGCCCTTTGGCGTCGCGGGCGCGGCCTATCTCAAGTTCATGTACATCTGCTGGGACAACCCGCATCAGGCGGACGGCGCCTGGCTCAAGCGGTCGCGCAAGTGGCTGGGGATGATGATGGCGCATGAGTACATGCACCTGGTGCAGGCGGAACTGGGCGGCGCCCGCGCCGAAGGGTTCAACGGCGGCTCGCTGCGCGCCCGCATGGGGCCGGCCTGGCTGGTGGAGGGCAGCGCCGAAGTGGTGGCGGCGCGGTTCGGCAAAAGGGCCCTGCGGCTGCGCGCACCGGGGCTGGCGGAGCTGCACGAGATGTCGCTGGAGTCGAAGAAGAGCCTGAACGGCATGCGGGCGCATAAGACGGTCCGCACCGGCGGCGATTATGACTTTGCCCATTACGCGGTGCATATCCTGACCCGGATCAGCGGCGAGGAGGCGCTGTTCACCTTCTGGCGGCGGCTCGGCGCCGGCCAGAACTGGGATCAGGCGTTCGAGGGCGCCTTTGGCATCCGCATGGGTGAGTTCGAGGCGCAGGTGATGGAGCTGCGCAAGCGCCCCGGCACCGCGCGCGCCTATATTTCCAAGATGCGGCGGAGGCAGTCTTGAGGGCTGGCGGGGGGCTGCGGCGGCTTATGCTGGCGGCGGGACTGGCCCTGGCGGCCGTCCCGGCTGCGGCGGACCCGTTTGTCGCCTGCGTGCAGAAGCAGCTGGCGGAGCTGGGGTATGATCCGGGAGCGGAGAGTGACCGGGTCACCTACCAGCATTGGCAGGCCTGGAAAAAGATGACCGGCAACCAGGGGGACCGGCTGCCCGGACGTCTGGGCCGCCTGCCGGGGCTTTCGCAGCGAAGTGCCGTGCACTGGTGCCGGGAACTGGCCACCCTGCGCCCGCAACTGGCGCGGCACATGCCGAACGATCAGCGCCCGGTCATTCACGCGCAGCAAGGTATGGCGCGCACCGCGTTGATGGTGAACTACCGGAAGGTTCGGAACTTCTTCCACAACAGCCTGAAGATGCCGATGGCGTCGCGGCCCGGCATCGCGGCGGGGGAAGACCGCAGCAGCCTGGCGCTGCAAACCCGCTACATGCTGGAGGACCTGGGGCTGCCGCCAATAGATTTTTCAGCAGTTATAGATGAGGTCTGCTCCATTGAAGGCGGATATGCGGGACGGGCGTTTCCCGGCCTCTTCATTCTCTGCTGGGAGAAGGTGGAAAAATACGATGCGGAATGGCTGGAGGCGTCATACCGCTGGCTTGGCCCCGTGTTGGCGCATGAGTACATGCATCTTTGGCAGGCGGAAGTTTCGGGCGAGTTCGGCATGCTGAAGCCGAACCAGGCGAATTGGTCCCTGGCCCATCCCCTGTGGCTGGTCGAGGGCGCCGCCGAGATGGTGCAGGAGGAGTATGCCTTCGAGGTGCTGGATGAACCCAGGGCGTCTCTCGGAGAGCTGCGCCGGGAAGCAAAGGGATCCTCCCGCAGTTTGCAGGAGATGCGCCTGTCGGAGGTGGCATTCGATGCAGACAACTACCCGCTGGCGCATTTTGCCGTGCGGCTGCTGGCCGAGGAGCACAGCAGGGCGGCGGTATTTGAATACTGGCACAAGCTCGGGCAGGGTATGGGCTGGCGGCAGGCCTTTGCCAGCAGTTTCGCAATGCCGGTTGAGGCCTTCGAAGAGGTGGTGGAGCGCCGCTTGCAGGCACCGCTTGGGAATGGGCGCGGCAAAGAGGCCGGAAAAGGAAAGAATCAATGAGCCTTCTGAATTTCGACTGGGTGGATGCGTTTTCTTCCCATGCATTTGGCGGCAATGGCTGTGCGGTGGTGCATGACGGCGCGCATCTGCCGGTGGAGGTCTGCACCGCCTACGTGCGGGAGACCTCGCTGGTGGAATGCACCTTCACCGGCCCGTCGGAGGTGGCGGACGTCAAGGTGCGCTATTTCCTGGCCAGCCGGGAGATCCCCTTTGCCGGCCATCCGACCATTGCGACAGTGGCGGCGATGCGGGACCGCGGGCTGATCGCGGGCGATAGCATCTCTTTGGAAACCGGTGCCGGGATCGTGCCGGTGCGGCTCGATGGCGATCTGATCGAGATGACCCAGATTGCGCCGGAGTTCGGCCCCGTTGCCGATCCGGCGCTGGTGGCGGCGGCGGTGTCGCTGCCTGTGGAGGCGATCGTGGGGCAGCCGCAGAAGGTCTCCACCGGGCTGCCGTTCTGCGTCACCGTGCTGCGCGACCGCGCGGCGCTGGAGGCGGCGGAGCTGAACCTGGAGGCGCTGGCCGCATTGGGCAAGTCGCTGGGCGCCGACGGCATCGACATGATGGAGCCGTTTCTGGTGACGCTGGAGGGGGCAACGGAGGCGGGCGACACCTTCTCGCGCCTCCTGATGGCGCCGCCGAGCCCGCCGGAGGATCCCTTCACCGGCTCCGCCACCGGCGCGATGGCGTCGTACCTGTGGAAGCACGGGCTTACGGACAAGGCGGAATTCACCGCCGAGCAGGGCCACAGCATGGGCCGCCCCGGCCAGGCGCGGGTGGCGCGGGTCGGCCCGGCGGGCGCCATCGAAGGGGTGCGGGTCGCGGGCGAGGGCTTTGTGCTGATGCGCGGCACGGTGGATTTGCCGGACACGGTCTGAAGCCGCCGTCTCACCCCCGCGGCTGCGGCGCGTTCAGCATATCGCTGAGGGACCGGATGCCCCGGTCATCTGCCTTTGGCACGATGCGCCAGGCCGCGTTCACAAAACACACCAGGGCAAAGGCCAGCAGCCCAAGGCACAGCAGGGTGACCAGTATCTGGCCGTATGTTTTGTCCTGCAGCCAGTCAAAGGCGGTGCCTAGGCCGCCCGCCTGGCTGCGCGAGGCAAGGAACGCCGCCTGCGCCATCAGCAGGCCGATGATTCCGATCGCAATGCCATGTGCCGCCACGCCGGCCTTCAGGGCCAAGTTCAGATGCACGGTGGCCGGGTTGCCCTTCAGGTGGCTGCGGTATCCTTCGGTCCAGGCCTTGTGCAGATAATAGCCGCCCGCAATGACCGTAAGCCCGCCTGCAACGGCGGCAATGGCCTGGCCGCCGGGCGCGGCAAGCAGGCGGCCGATCATCTGCGACCCGCCTGTGTCATTGGCGCGCCCGAACATCACGGTGATTGCCAGCACCCCGAGGCCAAGATGGATCAGGCCGGTGGTGATCATGCCGGCCCGCGCAGTCAGGCCCTTGAGATCGCTTCCGTAGTCTTCGAGATCCCAGATGCAGTCCACGGCGCGCCAGGCTGCGTAGGCGAACATGCCAAGGGCGATCAGAACCAGAACAGCAATGCCGGCGCCGCCCTGCAGGCGTCCCATTGCCTCCTCGGTGCCCTTGGCGTCGCCGCCCTGCCAGATTGACCAGAGCGAGAGGGAGGCCACCAGAAGGTAGACCAGTCCGCGCCCGGCGTAGCCGGCCCGCATGATGGGAACTGCCCAGGCGAAATCGCCGGGCGGTGACGGCGCTTGCGGCGGTTTCCCGGGGCGGGCAGGCGGAGCGGAGGGTTGCGGCATGCCGGGCCTTTCAGGTTAGCACGGGTTCATCAGGCGGGGCAGAAACGCGTGACGCGGCAGAAAGTTCCCGCTGCGGCCTGCCGCGCCCGGCGGAAAAGCGCCGCCCTTCGGCACCGCAAACCCCGGCTATGTCATAGATGAATGACGCCTGACGCGGAGGGTGGCAGGCTCGGTCTCTGTAACGAGTTGAAAACTGTGCGGTGAGTGCCATTGCACATTGTTAATGAGGAGGACTGCCAGATGAAGACGGCTCAGCCGGATTCGCAAGCTGCCCTTGTCGCGTCCCAGGACGTGACAGGGGCCAAGGTTTACAACCGCAATCACGAACAGGTGGGCGACATCGGCCATCTGATGATCGACCAGCATTCGGGCAAGGTCGCCTATGCTGTCATGACCTTCGGCGGCTTCCTGGGGATGGGAGCAGAGGAGCAAGCCATCCCCTGGAACAGTCTCAGCTATGACGCAGGGCTGGACGGCTACGTGACCGATATCACCCCTGAACAACTGCAGAATGCACCTGAACGGCCCCGCGGCTGGGAGCGGGACCGCCAGTATGAAACCCGGGCGCATGATCACTTCGGGGTTCCCTACTACTGGTAGGGGGGCTGCCCGGCCGGGAACCGGCGCGGCCGTCTTGCAGCACGTTACAGATCGCCGCTTGCGGCGAAAAATGCGATGCCATCGCGGGGCTGATCAAGGAAACTCGGGGCTCTCATGAAAGAGGCATCGGGGATGGCAGGAACGCCGCGCTGACCGGCGCGGGCCGGCAAGAGGGGGCGGCCCGCAACTCCAGATCACTGCATTCCTGATCGGCTGGAACAGCGGCCGTTGCCGCCGTTCCTTTGCTTATTCCTGTTCCTTTTCCATGTCTGCCAGGGCCCTTTGCAGCTTCACTATTTTCGCGTCGCGCTGGGCTGCAAGTTCCTCGACAGACATGTCTCCCTTCGCTTCGGCAAGGCCGTTTACAAGGATTTCGGAGACTTCAGGGGTGAGTTTCGGCGACCCGAGATCATCCCACCAGCCGTTGAAGGTATCAGCGAAATGCTCGCAGAAAGCCGCCAGCCCGCCCGATCCGGCCCCCAGGCTGAAGAGTGTTGTCGGCCCCATCACCGCCCATCGCAGCCCGGGACCCGCGGACATCGCCTTGTCGACATCGCCAACGCTGGCCACGCCGGACAGCACCAGATGGATCGCCTCGCGCCAGACGGCGGCTTGAAGCCGGTTGGCAACATGGCCGGGGACTTCCTTGTTCACCCGGATCGTGACTTTGCCGATGTCCTTGTAGAATTGCTCCGCCGCCGGCACCGCGCCCGGATCGGTCAGCCCGTTTCCCATCACCTCGACCAGGGGGATCAGGTGGGGAGGATTGAAGGGGTGGCCCAGAATGAAGCGGCCGGGGTTTTCCCACCCGGCCTGCATCTGGCCCAGCGTCAGCCCGGAGGCCGAGCTGGCCACGATCGCATCCGGCGCAACCGCGGGTTCGATTTCCGCAAAGAGGGCATGTTTGACCGGCAGCCGTTCAGGCACGTTTTCCTGAATGAAACCAGCGCCTTCAACAGCCTCCCGCGCCGAGCGCACGAAGGTGACGCGGTCCGGGTTGCCGCGCGCGGTCAGCCCCAGCGCGCCCATGGTCTGCCAGGCTTGGTCAATATAGGCGCGCACCGTGTCCTGCGCGCCTTCCGCCGGGTCGTAGACCGCAACCGACCGGCCGGAGGCCAGGAACAGCGCAGTCCAGCTGGCGCCGATAGTGCCGGCGCCCAGCACTGCGGTATGTGTGATATCTGCCATCAGAACAGCCCCGTTTCGATTAGAACAACCCGGTGTTGATTGGTGACGCAGCGGTCATGCCGCCGTCAATGGTGAACAGCTGCCCGGTGGCGAACCCGGCCTCGTCCGAGGCCAGCCAGACCGCCATGGCGGCAATATCGGCAGGCTGGCCGAACCGGTGCGCCGCATGGCGGGCCAGCGCGTCCCGGCGCGCGGCCTGCGGATCGTCCGCGAGCTCAAATCCTGCCTCCAGCATGCCGGTTTCGATCCAGCCCGGGCAGATCGCATTGCAGCGGACATCGGGGCCGTGGTCCACCGCAATGGAGCGCGTCAGCCCGTGCACAAAGGCCTTGGATGCGTTGTAAAGCGCCATGGAGGGATCCGCGGTGTTGCCTGAGATGGAACCGATGTTGATGATCGACGCGCCCTTGGACAGGACCGGAATGAACGCCCGGCACATGTTGAACACGCCCCGGCAGTTCACGCCCATGACCAGCTCCCAGTCGGCGTCGGTGCTGTCCACGACGGTTTTCTCGACCTGGACACCCGCGTTGTTGACCAGAACGTCTATGGTTCCGGCAGCCTGTGCCAGCTCTGCCACCTGCTGAACATCCGCGACATCGACGCTGTGCCAGGCAACGGCATCCGGCAGCCCCTCGGGCCGGCCGCCGCGGCCGCAGGTGATGACAGTTGCGCCCTCAGTCAGGAACGCGTCGGCAATGCCGCGGCCGATCCCCTGACGGCCGCCGGTGACCAGTGCTGTTTTCCCTGCAAGCCGCATCAGTGCGCCACCATCACATGCCGGACCGAGGTGTACGCATCGAGCGCATAGACGCTCATGTCGCAGCCGGTGCCGGAGCCTTTCATCGCCGCCCAGGGCATCTCCGGTGTGGCGATGCCGTGGGTGTTGACCCAGGTAAAGCCATAGCGCAGGCGGCTGGTCATTTCCATCGCGCGCCCGACCTTGGCGGTCCAGACCGACGACGCCAGCCCGTAGCGCCCGCTGTTGGCGATGCGCAGGGCGTCTTCGGCCTCGCTGAAACGGGAGATGGAAACGACGGGGCCGAAGACCTCGCTGGTTGCAACCTCGGCATCGTTGCTGACATTGGCCAGCACAGTGGGGCGGTAGAAATAGCCTGCGCCTTCTTCTGCCGTGCCGCCGGCCACAACCTCGCAAGCCGCGCGGGCGCGGTCGACAAACCCGGCCACACGGTCGCGCTGAGCGGCTGAGATTACCGGTCCCATTTCCGTGCCCTCGGCCTTTTGCGCACCGGTGCGGATCCGGCTGACCTGCGCCTCTATCGCCGCGACCAGCCTGTCGTAGACACCCTCCTGCGCCAGCACCCGGCAGGGCTGGGCGCAGTCCTGGCCCGCATTGAAGAAACTGCCGTAGCGGATGGTTTCGGCAACCGCCTCGATATCGGCATCGTCAAAGACGATCACCGGGGCCTTGCCGCCCAGTTCCAGATGCACATGGCGGATCTGATTGCCCGCCGCGCGCATCGCCGCCATGCCGGTGGCCGGGCTGCCGGTCACGGTGATGGCCTCCATCTGGGGGCTGTTGATCAGCTGATCGCCGACACCCGGCCCGGTGCCGTGGATCACGTTCAGCACGCCCTTCGGCAGGATCCCGTTCAGCAGCTCCGCCATACGCAGGGTGGACAGCGGCGTCAGTTCCGAGGGTTTCAGGACCACGGTGCAGCCCGCCGCGATCGGCGCCGCCAGTTTCCAGGCCGCCATCATCAGCGGGTAGTTCCAGGGTGCAATGGCGGCCACCGGCCCCACCGGATCGCGGCGGATCATGCTGGTGTGGCCTGCCACATATTCCCCCGCGGCGGAACCGGTCATGGTGCGCGCCGCGCCGGCGAAGAAGCGGAACGTGTCGATGGTCAGCGGCATCTCGTCGTCGCGGGCAGAGGGCCAGGGCTTGCCGGCATTCAGGCTTTCAAGCCCGGCCAGCTCATCCTGATGTGCCTCCAGGCAGTCCGCAATTGCCAGCAGCAGGGCCGACCGTTCCGCCGGCGTTCTGCGCGAAAAACTCCCGAATGCCTCCTCGGAGGACCGCACCGCGGCTTCCACCTGTTCCGGGCTGGCTTCACGCACTTGGGTGATCTCAGTCCCGGTGGCCGGATCGGTGACCGGCAGCGCCGCTCCGTCACCGGCAACCAGTTCGCCGTTGATCAGCATCTTAGTCTGCATGGTCTCTCCCCCTTAGAATGCGACCTGATCGCCGCCCTTCAGGCCCAGGCGCGCGCGCGCCTCTGCCGGGGTGGCAACCTTGTGGCCCAGGTTTTCGATGATGCTGCGGATCTTCCTGACCTGCTGCGCGCTGGACACGGCTTTTTCCCCGGGCCCGATATACAGGCTGTCCTCCATCCCGACGCGGACATTGCCGCCCAGCAGGGCGCTTTGGGTGGTGAAGGGCATCTGGTGGCGCCCGGCCGCCAGAACCGACCATTCATAATCGTCGCCGAACAGCTTGTTGGCGATGGTGTGCATATGCATCAGGTTGTCCAGATCGGCCCCGACGCCGCCCAGGATGCCAAACACCATCTGCACGAAGATCGGGCCGTCGATCCAGCCCTGGTCGCGGATCCAGGCGAGGTTGTAGAGGTGGCCCAGGTCATAGCATTCGAACTCGAACCTGGTGCCGTGGCCCTGACCCAGTTCCTTCAGGCAGTACTCGATATCCGCAAATGTGTTGCGGAAGATGAAGTCGCGGGTCATCTCCAGGAATTCCGGCTCCCAAGCGTGTTTCCAGTTTGAATACTTGTCCTTCATCGGGAAGATGCCAAAGTTCATCGAGCCGATGTTCATGCTGGCCATCTCGGGCGAGGCGCGGGTGGCGGCGCGCAGGCGCTCCTCGCGGGTCATGCCCAGCCCGCCGCCGGTGGAGACATTCATCACCGCATCGGTCGCCTGCTTGATCCGCGGCAGGAAGTCCATGAACAGATCCGGGTCCGGATCGGGCTTGCCGGTTTCCGGGTCGCGCGCATGCAGGTGGATGATCGACGCTCCCGCCTCCGCCGCCTCGATCGAGGCCGCGGCGATCTCGCCGGGCGTGATGGGCAGATGCTCGGACATGGTCGGGGTATGGATCCCGCCGGTCGGGGCGCAGGTGATGATGACGGATTTCTGCTTGGCCATGGCTGCGTCCTCAGAGCTTCATTTGCTGCACCTGGGCAGACAATCCGCCGTCCAGCACCCACAGCTGGCCAGAGGCATAACGCGCCTCGTCCGAGGCCAGCCAGTTGACCAGGTTGGCGATATCCTCCGGGGTCCCGTAGGTACGCATCGGATGGACATCGCGCACCGCCTGCTGCAGCTGGTCAATCGTCTTGCCACCGCCGCCCGAGCCGTCGCCGGTGAAGAAGCTTTGCAGCATCGGCGTGTCGATATAACCGGGGCAGATGGCGTTGACGCGGATGCCCTCGGGGCCGTGGTCGCAGGCCATCGCCCGGGTCAGCGCATGCACCGCGCCCTTGGTCGCGCAATAGGCGGCAAGACCGGGATCGGCGATGAACCCGTCGTAGGAGCCGAAGTTGATGATGCTGGCGCTGCTGCCCGATTTGGCCGCGGCGCGCAGCAATGGCAGCGCGTATTTCGACGCCAGGAAGGTGCCGGTGCAGTTCACCGCAAAGCTGCGGTTCCAGTCCTCCAGCGTGGTGTCCTCGATGGTCTTTTCAATCTCGATCCCGGCGGCGTTGACCAGAATGTCCAGTCTTCCGGAATCTGATTTCACCTGCTCCATCGCGGCAGTGGCATCGGCCTCCTGGGTGACATCCAGCCTGACGAAAATGCTGCCGTCCTCGTCATGCGCCGCTAATGATCCCTGCGGGGTCAGGTCTGCCGCATAAACCCGCGCGCCTTCGCGCAGAAACCGCGCAACAATTGCGCGCCCGATGCCGCCGCGGCCGCCGGTGACCAATGCGGTTTTGCCTTCAAGTTTTCCTGTCATCTGTGTTCCCCGGGTTCAAACGGTAATGCTCAGCCGCAACGGTCCAGTCCATGTGGTTGCGCACATACTGCTGGCTGGCGTCGGAGGGCGGGTTGTAATCCCAATGCTCTCCGGCTCCGGCCTCCATTGCGGCATGCAGGATGCGGCGGGATTTCTGGGTGGCAATGATGTTGCGGCGCAGCTCCTCGCTGTTCCAGCGTCTGCCGGCCTCCGCCGCAAAACCGGCGGCGGCCTCCGCATAGGCCGGATCGGTGGCAAGGTTTCTGGTCTCCAGCGGATCCTTGGCCAGATCATAAAGCTGCGGCGGATCGGCGTCGCAGTGAATGTACTTGAGGCTCCCGCGCCGGATCATGAAAACGGGGCAGGGGGTCATCTCGGCGCAGTATTCGCCGATCGCTTCATCCGCCGGGTCCGCGTCACCGCGGGCCAGCGGCAGCAGCGACCGGCCGTCCACCGGTTCACCCAGGATCGCCGCATCGCCGCCGGCGATGTCCACGAACGTGGGCAGCAGGTCGATCAGCGAGCAGGCATTGGCGGCTGTGCCCTGCGCGATGCCCGGCCCTGCCATCACCAGCGGCACCCGGGCGGAGTGCTCAAAGAAGTTCATCTTGTACCACAGCCCGCGCTCGCCCAGCATGTCGCCGTGGTCGGCGGTGACGATGATGATCGTGTCCTCACGCGCGCCGATGCCGTCGATGGCTTTGACGATTTCACCCACCTTGCTGTCGAAATAGCTGACATTGGCCAGATAGGCGCGGCGGGCGCGGCGCACTTCCTCCTCGCTCAGGGGGACAACACTGGCTTCAATTCCGTCCATGACACGGCGCGAGAAAGGGTCCTGTTCCTCAAAGCCAGGCACATATTCGGGCATCGGGATCTCTTCACCCTCATAAAGATCCCACCACTCGGGTTTGGCGACATAGGGGTCGTGCGGATGGATGAAGCTGGCCACCAGGCAGAACGGCGTCTCCTCCCCCGCCGCCCGCGCGCGGCCCCGGTCGATCAGCCAGCGGCGCGCGGCAAATCCGACTTCGTCATCGTAATCGGTCTGGTAGGTGGCAACCGCGACACCGCTTTCCTTGACCGTTTCCATGTTGTGATACCACTTGCCGATGCGCTCATCCGGCGCCTCCCAATCCGGGGTCCAGGCAAAATCGGCCGGGTAGATGTCGGTGGTCACCCGGTCCTGAAACCCGTGCTTCTGGTCCGGGCCGACAAAATGCATCTTGCCGGACAGGCAGGTGCGGTATCCCAGCGCCTTCAGATAATGGGCAAAGGTCGGGACCGAGGCGCGGAATTCGCTGGCGTTGTCATAGGCGGCAATGCGGCTGATCAGCTGCCCGGACATGAAGGCGAAGCGCGACGGCGCGCACAGCGGCGAGTTGCAGTAGGCCGCATCAAACCGCATGCCGCGCGCCGCCAGCGCGTCGATATGCGGGGTCTTCGCCACCGGGTGGCCATAGGCGCCGGTCCAATGCGGCGCCAGCTGGTCGGCCATGATGACAACGATATTAGGCTGCGTCATCCCGCGGCCCCGGCATATGCCTCCAGCACCAGCCCGTGGAAATGGTGCACCGCGTGCTCTGATTTGCCCGACCCTGTGGGGTCGTTGACGATGCGCCCCTGGGTGAAGGCTGGCGTATTCATGCCGCGCTGGACGCTTTCCACCAGATTGATGTCCTCGACCTGCAGCACCTCATCCAGGTAGCGGATGGCGTCCAGTTCGCCCGCGTCGGGTTGCGGCGTTTCCAGGAAGAAATCATAGGTCTCCAGCGTCCGGTCCGGCCCGACGGGAATGATGTTCAGGACAATCATGCTGGACCGCCCCGGATAGCGCATCAGGCAGGTGGTCGGCCACAGCCACCAGACCGCATGGGTGCGCACGGTGGCATTGGACACGTCATAGGCCGTGTTCGCGGATTTCCCCGCATCCGCCATGTGGCTGGAGTAAATCCCGTGCGTGGTCACCTTGTAGGTGTCCATGTCCACCAGATCGCAGAAATCCTTGTGCGCGGTCGGGCAGTGGTAGCATTCCAGGAAGTTGTCGACGACGTTCTTCCAGTTCGACTTGATGTCATAGGTCAGCCGGTGGCCGAAGGTCAGCTGATCGATATCCGGCGCCCAATGGCGGATTTCGGTTTCCAGATTGCCGGACTGCTCTCTGAGCGGCGCGGCGGTTGGATCCAGGTTGACGTAGACAAAGCCCGCGAACTCCTCGGCCTGCACCTGATCCAGGCAGATGTCACCGGTGCTGAAATTCTCCAGATGTTCGGTTTCCGGCGCCCGCACCAGCTGGCCGTTCAGCTTGTAGACCCAGGCATGATAGGGGCACATGATGCGGGTGGTGCTGCCTTCGCCGTTCAGCAGCTCATGCGCGCGGTGCTTGCAGACGTTGTAAAAAGCGCGCAGCACGCCCTCGCGGTCCCGGACCACGGCAACCGGCTGGCCCGCAATATCAATGGTGACATAGGACCCGGGGTCGCGCAGCTTCTCCACGTGGCAGACCCATTGCCAGGACTTGGCAATGATTTCGCGCTGATCGGCGGCAAACCATTCCCGCTGAACGTAGGCATCAGCCTTCAGCGATTGCGAATTGCCCGCATCGGCGGAATAGCCGTCAGCGATGGTTGCGAACTGGGCCTTGGTCGGTAGGTCTGTCACGCCGAACACTCCTTTGCCTGCCTGTTGAGGGCGTCAAAGATATGTTCGGCGAAAAACCGGCACCCGTACGGAACTCAAATCGCCGTCAATTGAACTTCATTCGCCATTCTGCGGGGCTTTTGATGGCCGGTACATGGGCCAGGCCCGGAATTCAAAGGGCACTCTTCCCTCGATCCGGTCTTGCCTTGGCGGCAGCCCGAACCGCTGCTTGTAAGCGCGCGCAAAGTGCACATGGCTGGGAAAGCCGCAGGCCTGGGCAATCTCGGAGATCGGCAGCTCCGTCTGGGTGACCAGCCCGCGCGACCGGTCCAGCCGGATGTCGCGGTAGTACAGCTGCGGGCTTGTCCGCACGTATTCCTGGAACAGCCGGTTCAGCTGCCGCTGCGACACCCCAGCCAGCCTGCACAGATCGGGAATGCTGATCAGCGTTTCCAGATGGCGTTCCATGATCGCGATGGCTTCCCGGACCTTGGGCGGGGCGGTATTCCCCAGGGGCTCAAGCTGGGCGTCGGTCTGATGCGCGCCGGGGCCGCGCAGATTCTGGTAGAACAGATATTTCGCACAGTCGTTTGTCAGCGCGCCGCCAACGATCCCGTGCAGCAGGAACAAGGCGAATTCTCCCGCGGCAGAGCCGCCGCAACAGGTTCCGGTACTGCCTTCGTGCAGAAACAGATCCTCGCTGACCTCGGTTTGCGGGTATTTTTCCCCGAAGGCATCGATGTGCTCATAGTGAACGGTCGCCCGCCGACCCCGCAACAGGCCTGCCTCGGCCAGGATGAAGGCGGCTGTATCGAGCCCGGCAATATAGCTGCCCGTCCGCGCGTGTTTCCGTATCGCGGACAGCAAAGGTTCGCTGGAGAAGGCCTCGGGCGTCCAGCTGCTGGAAACGGCAACGATATCGGGCTGCGTTTGCTTCAGCGTTTCCAGCGGCTGGGTGGCAATTTCCAGGCCATTGCTGGCCCGGCAGAGCGCCCCGGCCTCGCTGGCGATATGCCATTGGAACAGCTGCTTCCCGGCCAGATAGTTCGCGGCCCGGAACGGGTCCAGAAACGCCATCGTCGCCGCGAGGTTGAAATGCGGTGTGACCAAGACCAGAATTTCTGTGGTTTCCCTGTTCTTCAGCATGGCCTCTACACAGCGGTTTCCAGGTTGCACGGCGGCACGTGCAGCAAACCACTCCGGCGGCGGAAACGCCAGCCTCTGGCAGACGCGGCAGCTCCAGGCAGGGCAACGTTTTCCGGGCTTCGGGGCGTAGGTCAGAGGAGCCGCGACCATGTAAAGCGCGGCCCTTGCCAGAGCGGTCTAGTCGGCGGCCGGCAAAGACGGCAGTTTCTCGTGCCGCGGCGGAACCCCGAATTTCCGCACGTATTCCCGGCTGAACTGGGTCGGGCTTTCATAACCGACATCGTAGGCCGCCGAAGCCACCGACTTGCCGCCGCCCAGCAGCAGGCGGCGCGCCTCCATCAGCCGCAGCTCCTTTTGGTATTGCAGCGGCGTGGTGGAGGTCAGCGCCTTGAAGTGCTCGTGAAAGGTGGACTGGCTCATGCCTGCCTCCGCGGCCAGATCGGCCACCGGCAGGGGGGACTTGTACTGTTCACGGATCAGGGCAATCGCCTTGGTGATCCGGCTTGCCGGACTTTCGTGCAGCAGCAACTGGCGTAGCATCCCGCCGTGCTGGGCGCGCAGCAGGCGGAAATGGATCTCCTTCAGCACCAGGGGCGCCAGCGCCTGCACCTCCACCGGGTCCTGCGCCAGCCGGAACAGCCGCCCGACCGCATCGAACAAAGCGGCATCGCCGTCCGCCACGCTCATCGAATGAGAGGACCGCCCTGCATCCGGCAGGGTGCCGATCTCGTCATAGAGGCTGCGCACCATCGCCAGATCCAGCTGCAGCGCCAGCGAGACATAGGGTTTGTCCGGCGAAGCATCGATCACCCCGGCCGACACCGGCAAGGCATGGCTGACGATCAGCGATTTGCCGGCGCCGTAGCGGACCGTTCGGTCCTCCAGCTGCGCCTCCTTGGCGCCTTGCAGGACCAGGCACATCACCGGCTCATAGATCATCGCCTGAAATTCAGTCCGCTTCTCGCTGCAAAAGGCAAAAAGCCCGCCCACGCCGGTTTCGCAGCCGGTGTCCAGGGCGCCTTGCTCCCGGACAAATGCCGCAACATCGGAAATCAGGTCCTGCGGTACCATCGGCGCTCCTCCTCTTTGATCAGACTATAGGCGGGCAGGGGCAGGGGAAGAACCGCAAATCCCGGCATCCCGGAGGATCAGGCAGATCATCCGGAGGATCGGGCACAGGAACCGGCCCGGCGGGCACTAGGTTAAGGTCCAGCAGCATAGCCAAAGCCCGGCGGTTGACCGGCAGCACGGCATTTCAGGGAGGACGCATCCATGTATGAAGACGCACTTGCAGCAGGCGGCCTGGCGGTTGTGACCGGCGGCGCCAGCGGGGTTGGCTTTGCCGCCGCGGAACGCTTTGCCCGGGCCGGGCTGGGCGTGGTTCTGGCCGATCTGCCGGGCGAGGCGCTGGATCAGGCGGCTGAGAAGCTGCGCAGCCTGGCCCAGTCCGGAGCAGTGGTTCTGGCCGTTCCCACCGATGTCAGCGACGCAAAGGCCGTTCAGGCCCTGGCGGATGCTGCCTTCGCCGCGGGCGAGGTGGCGGTGCTGATGAACAACGCAGGCATCGGCCGCCCCTCCGGCAGCTGGGAAGAACCCGAGGCCTGGCGCGCGATGATCGAGGTGAACCTGTTCGGCGTGCTGAACGGCGTGCAGGCCTTTTTGCCGCGGATGATCGCCGCCGCACGCCCGGCGGTTGTCATCAACACCGGCTCGAAACAGGGCATCACCACGCCGCCGGGCAACCCGGGCTACAATGTCTCCAAGGCCGGTGTGAAGGTGCTGACAGAGATGCTGGCGCATGACTTGCGGCAGGCGGATGCGCCGGTCACTGCGCATCTGTTCGTCCCCGGCTTCACCTATACCGGCATGGTCGCCCGCCACATTCCGGAGAAGCCCGCCTCTGCCTGGACCTCGGAACAGACCGTGGATCACCTGCTGACGCGCATGGCAGCGGGCGATTTCTACATTCTTTGCCCGGACAACGACGTGACGCCGGCCCGCGACCGGCGCCGGGTTGCCTGGGCCCTGGGCGATATCCTGGAGAACCGCCCGGCCTTGTCGCGCTGGCATCCCGACTACGCCGGTGCCTTTGCAGACTTCGAAAAATCCTGAACCAGAAATTCCAGCCAAGGGGAGGCCCCATAGCCATGGCACTATCACTGAAACTCAACGGCCGGACGCATCAGGTCGAGGCCGAGCCCGGAACCCCGCTGTTGTGGGTGATCCGGGATGAACTGAAGCTGACCGGCACCAAATTCGGCTGCGGCGTCGCCGCCTGCGGCGCCTGCACCGTGCATCTGGACGGTCAGCCGGTGCGCTCCTGCCAGACCTATGTCGAGGACGCCGAGGGCGCCGAGATCACCACGATCGAAGGCTTGAACTCCAAGGTGTCCAAGGCCGTGCAGGACGCCTGGGTCGAGCTGGACGTGGTGCAGTGCGGCTACTGCCAGTCGGGCCAGATCATGTCCGCCGTGGGGCTGCTGAGCGAAAACCCCAAGCCGACGGTGGAAGAGATCGACGATTACATGAACGGCAACGCCTGCCGCTGCGCCACCTACCAGCGCATCCGCGCCGCGATCCAGCGCGCATCTGAAATGATGGAGGCCTGATATGACCCTCAATACCTCCCGCCGCGGCTTCCTGAAATCCGCTGCCGCCGCTGCTGCGGTTCTTTATGTCGGCGTCCGTCCCGACGGCGCTTTGTCCGCGGGCGCCGCACCGGCGCAGCTGAACCCGTTTGTGAAGATCGACGCAGACGGCACCGTCACCGCCATCGTGAAGCACTTCGAGAAGGGGCAGGGCCCGGCCACCGGCCTCACCACGCTGATCGCCGAGGAGCTGGGTGTTTCGATGGAGGACATCCAGTACGAATTCGCACCCTCCGACCCCTCGCGCTATGCCAACCTGGCGTTCGGCCAGATGCAGGGCACCGGCGGCTCCACCGCGATGGCCAATTCCTTCCTGCAGTACCGCCAGGCCGGGGCCGCCGCCCGCGAGATGCTGATAAAGGCCGCGGCCGAGGCCTGGGGCGCCGACCCGGCAGAGCTGACCCTTGAAGACGGCCTCATCAAGGGCGCCGGCCAGGAGGCGCCGCTGGCAGGGTTTGTTGCCGCCGCTGCGCAGATGGAGGCCCCGGCAGAGCCGCGGCTGAAGGACCCCAGCGAATTCCGCCTGATCGGCAACGCCTCGGTCAAGCGCAAGGACTCCCTGCCCAAGACCAATGGCACCGCGATGTATGCGATGGATCTGCATCTGCCGAACCAGATGGTTGCGGTGATCATCCGCAGCCCGCGCATGGGCGGGCTGGCCAACGGGTTTGACGACGCCGGCGCCAAGGAAGTCAAAGGCTACATCCGCGCTGCCGTGCTGCCCAATCAGGCGGGTGTCGCGGTCTATGCCGAGGACACCTGGGGCGCGTTCCAGGCCCGCGAAGCGATCACCGTGGACTGGGATTTCACGAACGCCGAAAGCCGCAGCTCTGACCAGATCCGCGAGGAGCTGCTGGCCGCGGTGAACAGTGACCCGGAGTACAACGTGACCGGCACCGACCAGGCCGCCACCGCGGCGCAGATCGAGGGGGCCGCGAAGGTGGTGGAGCAGACCTTCTACTTCCCGCTGCTGGCGCATGCGCCGATGGAGCCGCTGACCTGCACCATCGAGGCCGATGAGGACGGCGGCGTCACCCTGCACGACGGCTGCCAGTTCCCCACCGGCCCGCATATGGCGATGGCGCAGATCTTCCAGCTGCCGATGGAGAAGGTCCGCATCAACACGATGTTTGCAGGCGGCTCCTTCGGCCGCCGCGCCACACCCACCGCGGATTACCAGGTGGAGGCGGCACTGGCTTTTGCCCTGACCGACCGCTCGCGCCCGGTGAAACTGGTCTGGTCGCGCGAGGATGACATCACCGGCGGCTATTACCGCCCCGCAGTGGCGCATAAGGTCCGCGTGGGCCTGGACGCGGACGGCAATATCGCCGGCTGGGACCACCGCATCGCCGCGCAGCCGATCCTGAAAGGCACCGCCTTCGAGAGCATGCTCGTGCATGACGGCGTCGATCACAGCTCGGTCGAGGGCGTGGGTGACAGCCCCTACCGGATTCCCGGGCAGCATGTCGGCCTTACCGATGTGGCCAAGGCAACCACGGTTCTGTGGTGGCGCTCGGTCGGGCACACGCACACTGCCTATGTGATGGAGACAATGCTGGACGAGGCCGCCCGCGCCGCGGGTCGCGACCCGGTCGAATTCCGCCTCGCCCTGCTGGAGGGCGGCGGTGCCGACCAGCAGCGCCTGGCAGGAGTGCTGAAACTGGCCGCCGAGAAGGGCGGCTGGGGCAGCGCGCCGGAGGGCCGCAGCCAGGGCATCGCCGTCCACAAGAGCTTTGGCAGCTATGTGGCCGAACTGGTGGAGATCTCCGGCAATGCCGATGACGGGGTGAAGATCGAGAAGGTCACCTGCGCGGTGGACTGCGGCATCGCGGTCAACCCGGATGTGATCAAAGCGCAGATGGAGGGCGGCATCGGCTATGGCCTGGGCCATGTGATGCGCAACGAGATCACCCTGACCGGGGGCGAAGTGGACCAGTTCAACTTCCCGGACTACGAGCCGCTGCGGATCGGCGACATCGGCGCCATCGAAGTGCACATCGTGCCCTCCGCCGAGATGCCCACCGGGGTTGGCGAGCCCGGCACGCCGCCCTCGGCCCCGGCGCTGGCCAATGCCATCGCGGTCAACGGCCCGCGGGTGACGGCGCTGCCGATGAACCTGAACGGCGTCAGCTTCGGCTGAACCGCAGCCTGCACCGGACGGTATCCAGTCCGGTGCAGGCAATTCGGCGCAGGACGGGTCTCAGCTGTGTCCGTGCAAACTGTTCAGCCTCCCGCCGGTTCTGATGAAAAGCAACGGCTGTGCCATGGGCACGGCGCCGAAGCGCAGCGGGGCAGAGGCCGGCATCAGCGCCAGGGCCGCCGCGTCCCGAGGCCTCACAACCCGATTTGAAGCAGCTTCCAGCGGCGGTCGAGATCGCGCTTTTGCTCACCGCTGCGGGGATTGACGAAAAAGAGCCTGCTGCGGAGATCCTGCGGCAGGACAATCTCGGGGATGTGGTAACCGGGATCGCTGATTTCCTGCCGCGAGGACGGAACACTGTTGGTGGCATTGGTGTAGGCCGTCGCCTGGGCCATCATGTCAGGCCGCAGCACATAGTCGATAAGCCGGTGCGCTGCGCCGGTGTCTTTGGCATCGCTGGGAATGACAAACAGGTCGGCCCACAGATTGGCGCCTTCTTTGGGGATGACGTAGTGGTACCTGTCACTATCCTCTTCCAGCCGCGGCGCCAGCCCGTCCGTGCTCCAGGCAATTGCCAGGCAGACTTCTTCGTCCAGCAGCGCGTCGTACTGATCGGAATCGAACGAGCGGACATAGGGCGCGATTGAAGACAGCACGCCGAATGCGGCCTGAAGATCCTGCTCCGAGTGTGACTGCGGATCCAAACCAAGATAGGCAAGCGCTGCCGCCACAACCTCCTCTACCGAATTGACGATCGTAATGCCGCAATCCGCCAGCGCGCGGGCATTGGCGGGGTCGAAGACCAGCGCCCAGCTGTCAAGCGGCGCATCCGGCAGGCGTTCCAGAACCGCGTTCCGGTCAAAGGCGATCCCCGTCGTGCCCCACAGGTAGGGCAGCGCATAGCCTTCAGCCTGCGGAGCAGAGGCCAGAAACATCTTCATCAGCTCACCGTCGATCGCGGCCGCATTCGGAATGCCGGCCAGGCTGATTTCCTGGATTGCTCCGGCATTAACCAGGCGGCCAACAGTTTCGGAGGCGGTCACCGCAAGGTCGTAACCAGTGCCGCGGGCAATCAGGCGCGCCTCTGCCTCATCCGCTTCGCCATAGGTGTCCAGAACAATCCTGGTGCCTGTGGTTTCCTGGAAGCTCTCGACGGTTTCCGGGGCGATGTAGCCGCTCCAGTTGTACAGCCAGACTTCCTTTGTCTCTGCTGCGGCCGGGGCAGCCATAGCGGCTGCAGCGGCGAAAGCCGCAGAAAAGCATGTTGTCAGGCGCATCTTGTGTCCTCCTGAGTGGCGGTTCCGGCTTCCTCCGGCCAGAGACAGGCCAGAGCAGCGGCGAGCGCCGCTTTGTTGACGGGTCTGGCAAGGTAGTCATTCATGCCCGCGTCCAGGCCCTCGGAGCGTTGTTCGCTCATCGCGTTGGCGGACAGGCCGATGACCGGCACCGGCGGCAGGCCTTGCGCCATCTCCCACTCCCGGATCGCCCGGGTGGCGCCCAAGCCGTCCAATTCCGGCATCCGGACGTCCATCAGCACCAGATCCGGTGCCCAGTTTTGCGTCAGCTCCACCGCTTCAAACCCGTTGCCTGCGGTGACGACGGTGCATCCCAGTTTCTCCAGCATTTTGCCCGCGACCATCTGGTTCACTCTGTTGTCGTCAACGACCAGCACTTTCTTGTTGAACGAAGCGCTGACAGGCGCCTGCACAGGGGCTTCGGCAGGCGGCGGGACATCCTCCACCGGAAATTGCAGAATGAACTCCGCGCCTTCCCCTTCCGCGCTTTGCAACGAGATCGTGCCGCCGATCGCCTTTGCGAGGTTCTTCACGATGGCAAGACCCAGCCCGGTGCCGCCGAACCGCGTGGTGGTGGTGGCATCCGCCTGCGCGAATTGCTCGAAAATCCGCTCCTGTGCGTCCGCCGGAATCCCGATCCCGCTGTCTTTCACGGCTATCTGGAGCAGCCGCGTCCCGTCCGGGCCGGGAGCCAATTCCTGCAGCTTCACCTCGACGGCCCCGTTTTCGGTGAACTTCAGCGCGTTGCTGATCAGGTTGACGACGATCTGACGGATCGCTGTGCTGTAGCCCAGCACGTGCCAGCTGCTGACCTGTGGGTCCGCGGTCAGATTCAGGGCGATCCTGGCGCTTTGGGCGCGTGCGGAAAACAGGTCTATGACCTCCAGGCAGGTTGCGCGGACGTTGAACGCCTCAGCCTCAATGTCCAGCTTGCCGGCTTCAGCCTTGGACAGGTCCAGCACATCATTGATAATGCTGAGCAGGGAATTCCCGCTCACGATCATCATGCGGATCATGTGCCTCTGCTTATCGTCAAGCTGGGTGTCGTTCAGCAGCTCCGCCAAGCCCAGAACGCCGTTCAGCGGGGTCCGGATTTCGTGGCTCATCGTCGCCAGGAACACCGACTTCGCCTCTGATGCGGCTTCGGCCTTGCGCCGGTTCGCTTCAATCTCGGCCTGGGCACTGATGATGAACCGCTCCATCGGCAGATGCACGTAACGGCCGGCGACGTAGACGCCAACAGCCCCGATGGCGACAGCCACGAGCGCATAAATCAGCTGCACCTCGGCTGCGATCCGGGCGGTCTGCGCTTCTGCCTCCTTGACCTTCATGAAGACCGGCAGCAGCCGCCTGGACAGGTCCGAGGCCAGCGCGGCGGCCTTGGTATCGGAGGACGCTCCCCGGTCTCTATCCGGGTCTGTGAGAACCTCCGATAGAAACAGGATGTCTTTCAGCTCATGCACAGGATTGAGCGTCGGCTGGGACAGGATTTCCTGAGCTTTCGGGGAAAACGCAGCGAGCGCATCGGCACCGGAAAGCTCTGCCAGCGAGTCGGCGGCAGGTCTGGCGCTGCGGCGGATGCGCCCCCGTGCGATCAGCGCCCTCTGGCTGCCGGGGTCGTTCTTAAGTTCATCAAATGCGAGCGACAGTTCAGCAAGAGAAACCAGAAGCTGGTCCAGCACCCTGGTGTTTTCCACCCGCTTGGCCACGCTCCTCTGCCCGGACAGGGTAACGCAGAAAGCGGCCACCGCAGCGGCCAGCAGGATCGCCAAGGCGATGCCACTGCGCAGCCGGAGGTATCGCCGGGTGATGCGCTGCTGTGTCATTTACACTCCGGTGCGTTAGGGGCGTTGCTAGCAAATGATGCCGGTTTTCAAGAAAGTAAAACCGGGTTTTCATTCTGAAAAGCAAGCATTGAAAATCAATTAAAATGAAATTGATGGTTTGACCGGCTGTGTTCCACAGCAAAACGGCCCGCCGGATGGCGGGCCGTTCTCATTTCTAACTGCCGTCAGGCTCAGGCCTTGATGAGCCCCATGCTTTCCAGCTTCAGCAGAACCTGGTGGGCGCAGTTGTCGACGTCGACGTTTTCGGTCTCGACCGACAGCTCCGGGTTCTGCGGCACGTCGTAGGGGTCGGAGATGCCGGTGAACTCCTTGATCTTGCCTTCGCGGGCCAGTTTATACAGGCCCTTGCGGTCGCGGCGCTCGCATTCCTCGATCGAGGTGGCGACGTGCACTTCGACAAAGGCGCCGAACTGTTCCACGTCCTCGCGCACGGCGCGGCGGGTGGTGGCGTAGGGCGCGATCGGGGCGCAGATGGCGATGCCGCCGTTCTTGGTGATCTCGGAGGCCACATAGCCGATGCGGCGGATGTTGAGGTCGCGGTGCTCTTTCGAGAAGCCCAGCTCGGAGCTGAGGTTCTTACGCACGATGTCTCCGTCCAGCAGGGTGACCGGGCGGCCGCCCATCTCCATCAGCTTGACCATCAGCGCGTTGGCGATGGTGGATTTGCCGGAGCCGGAGAAACCGGTGAAGAACACGGTGAAGCCCTGCTTGGAGCGCGGCGGCTTGGTCTTGCGCAGCTCGGCCACTACCTCGGGGAAGGAGAACCACTCGGGGATCTCCAGGCCTTCGGCCAGGCGGCGGCGCAGTTCGGTGCCGGAGATGTTCAGGATGGTGACGTTGTCGCGGTCGGCGATCTCGTCGTTCGGCTCGTACTGGGCGCGCTCCTGCACATAGACCATGTGTTTGAAGTCGACCATTTCGATGCCCATTTCGCCCTGGAACTCGCGGAACAGGTCCTGCGCGTCATAGGGGCCGTAGAAATCGTCGCCGGCCGAGTTCTTGCCGGGGCCTGCGTGGTCGCGGCCGACGATGAAATGGGTGCAGCCGTGGTTCTTGCGGATCAGGCCGTGCCAGACCGCCTCGCGGGGGCCGGCCATGCGCATCGCCAGGTTCAGCAGCGACATGGAGGTGGTGGCGGCCGGGTACTTGTCCAGCACTGCCTCGTAGCAGCGCACGCGGGTGAAGTGGTCGACGTCGCCCGGTTTGGTCATGCCGACCACCGGGTGGATCAGCAGGTTGGCCTGGGCCTCGCGCGCGGCGCGGAAGGTCAGCTCCTGGTGGGCGCGGTGCAGCGGGTTGCGGGTCTGGAAGGCGACAACCTTGTTCCAGCCGACCTTGCGGAAGTAGGCGCGCAGCTCGTTCGGGGTGTCGCGGCGGGCGCGGAAGTCATAGTGGACCGGCTGCTGGATGCCGGTCACCGGGCCGCCCAGATAGACCTTGCCTGCGGTGTTGTGCAGGTAGTTCACCGCCGGGTGGGCGTCGTCATCGGCACCGAAGACCTTCTCGGCTTCGCGGGCCTTGTTCGGCACCCAGTTGTCGGTGACGGTCATGGTGGCGAGGATCACGCCTTCCTGGTCGCGCAGGGCGATGTCCTGGCCGGCTTCCAGCTTGGACGCGAAGTCTTCGGAGACGTCCAGGGTGATCGGCATCGGCCACAGCGAGCCGTCGGTCAGGCGCATGGTGTCGACGACGCTGTCGTAGTCGGCCTCGGACAGGAAGCCCTTCAGCGGGTTGAAGCCGCCGTTCATCAGCAGTTCCAGGTCGCAGATCTGGCGCGGGGTCAGGTCCCAGCTGACCAGGTCGGCCGCTTCGACCTTCAGTTTCTGGGCGCTTTCATAGGAGACATAAAGCTCGGGAATCGGAGCCAGGTTGCTTTGCATCGGGTTGGTCCTGTGTTTGAGAGGGGGGAGGCCGCTAGCGGAGCCGGTGAGTTCCGCGTGCAGCGCGTTGTATTCTGCGAGCTTGCGGGCAAGGAATTGATCGGTGAGCCGCACTTTTTCCGCGGCGCCCCGGGTGGTCAGCGAATAGGCGAACCGCTGCCGCTTGTCCGGGCCGGGGCGGGCGCTGATGGTGATCAGGCCGCTGTCCGCGGCAGAGCGCAGCAAGGTGTTGAGCCGCCCCAGCGAAATCCCCACCGCCGCGGCGGTTGCGCGCTGCGACGCATCCGGCGCCGTGTCGAGCTGGCGCAGGAGGCGGAACAGCAGGTCTTCGCCGTCCGGGGTGGGTGTGGAAGCGGTGTCGGTCATCGCGGGCAGCAGTACGGTCAGCGGGTTAAAAGTGTGTTCACGCGTGAACGCATTGCATGGTTTGCCGAGGATGCAAAGGGTGAATTGGCCGCAGGCGGCGATTTTCCGCCGCGTTGCAGGGCTGCAACGGCTGCGGGTGGCAGGGCTGCTTGTTCTCCTCCGGCGTGCTGAGCCGGATGGCTGGCTCGGGCCGGGGCGGCGCGGGAAACAGGCGTTTTGCGCTTCGGGCCTTGGGCCTAATGCTGTTCTCCGGCCAGAGTGCGCGGCAGGGCGGCGGCGTGGGGCACGGGCAGGGCGTCCAGCGGCCTGGAAACGCCACGCAGCTGGAAGGTTTCGAGCGCCAGATGCCCCGAATCATATCCTGCGGCCTCCAGCACCCGGGCCGAGATCAGCAGCTCGACGCCCAGCTCTTTGGTCTTGGCCTCCAGTCGGCTGGCGGTGTGGACGCTGCCGCCGATGATGGTGCGCGGCGCGTGGCCTGCGCTGCCGATCTCCCCCAGCACCAGCTCGCCCAGATGCACGCCGATGCCGATGCGGACCTCCGGCTCGCCGTCGGCGGCCAGCTGCGCGTTGAAGTCCTGCAGCGCGGTGCCGATGGCGGCGGCGGCGTCCAGCGCGGCGGCGGCGGAGCGGGCGGGGGTGGGCGCTTCGAACAGCGCCAGCAAGCCGTCGCCGAGGTATTTGTCCACCGTGCCGCCGGCGCTGGTGATGGCGGGCACGATGGCGTCGAAGAAGCGGTTCAGCAGGAACACCACGTCATAGGGCAGCTGGCCTGCGGTGCGGGCGGTGAAGCCGCGCATGTCGAGGAACAGCACCGCCAGCTGCTGTTCGCTGCCCTGGCTGGCATGGGCGCGGCCCTTGCGGCCGTCCGGGCGGAACAGGCGGGTGACGGTCAGCGGCGCCTGCGGGCGGATCTGGCAGGCCAGCCGCATGTTGGCAGGGGCCTTGACCCGTTCCAGGCTGCGGGCCTCGGGCGGTTCCGGGGGCGGCAGGTGCTCGCCGCCCTCATCCACCACCACGCGGCAGGTGGTGCAGCGCCCCTTGCCGCCGCAGAGCGACGTGTGCTGGACGCCGCCCGCCCGCGACATCTCCAGCAGCGTCATGCCGCGCTCGGCCCGGATTTCCGGCCCGAAGGCATAGCGGATGGTGACGGCGCGGCGGCGGCGGATGAGCTTGCGCAGCAGGTAGACGGCGGCGGTGAGGCCGAGCAGCGCAAAGAAGATCGAAAGCCACAGGCGCTCGGTCGCAAACATCTCAGCAAAGGCCTGCTGGCTGGGCCAGTTGAACTCCTCCATCAGGGCGGCGCGTTCGGTGCCTTCGGTAAACAGGCCGTAGATGCGGCGGCCCTCTGTCAGCAGGCCGGCAAAGGCAAAGGCAGGAATGAACACGGCAATGCCCGCCATCCAGGGGATCAGCGGGCGCCACCAGCGGGTGAGCCGCAGCCAGTAATGCAGCCCCATGCAGCCGTGGATCCAGACCGCCAGCAACAGCAGGCTTTGCTGCCAGACCTCGGGCGAGTTCCACATCAGGATGATCTGGTAGGGCATCTCGTCATTGGTGCCGTAGACCTCATGCGAGTAGCGGGTGAAGACCAGATGGGCGAGCAGCTGCAGCGGGATCAGCAGGCCAAGCACGGTTTGCAGCGCCTCGCCCCAGCGCATCCGCAAGCTGCGGCGGCGGGCCAGGTTCCATAGTGCCAGCCCCGCGTGCAGGATCAGGGACGTGCCAAGGATCAGGCTGCCGGTCAGGCTGCGGGTGATGACCTGGCGGGCGTCCTGGAATTCGTCCATCCATTCGGGCGAGATCAGCCCAACGCCGATGTTGAGGAAGTGAAAGAAGGCAAAGGTGAGCAGCACCAGCCCGGTGATGATCCGGGTGCGGGTGATCCAGTTGCCCTGCCAGAGTGCGCTTGCCACGTTGTGCCTTTCTGCCTGCCCGTTCTTTAGCCGGTGCTGCTGCCAAACTGGCCCCGGCGGGCGGGGCGGTCAAGCCAGCGGCTGTCTTGATTGCGCCCTGCGGCCTGTGCCACGGTGGCCGCACATTGGTTTTGCGGGGATAGATATGGCGTTGAATTTCCTGAAGGCATTGCTGCTGGCGGTGCTGCCGCTGGTCTGGTCGGCGCCGCTGGCGGAGGCCGGGCGGCGGATCGCCCTGGTGCTGGGCAATTCGGAGTATCAGAATGCCTCCTACCTGCCCAATGCCGAGCGGGATGCGCGCGATATCGCGGCGGCGCTGCGCGGCATCGGGTTCGAGGTGCATGACGGCTATAACCTGGGCCGCCGGGACACCCTGCGCCTCGCCCAGCAAGTCACCGGCCAGCTGCGGGAGGAGGACACGGCGCTGTTCTACTACTCCGGCCACGGGGTGCAGCTGGGGGCAGAGAATTTCGTGCTGCCGGTCGATGTTGCGGGATCGGATGAGCAGGAGCTGAAGGCGGCGTCGGTGAGCCTGCAGGCGATCCTGCGCGAGATGGAGCTGCGCGCCGGGCGCAATATCATTGTTCTGGACGCCTGCCGCAACAACCCGTTCCAGTCCCGGATGGCGGCGCGCAGCCTGGGCGGCGCGGCGCGGGGGCTGGCCCGGGTGGATGCGGGCGTCGGCTCCTACATCGCGTTTTCCACCCAGCCGGGCAATGTAGCGCTGGACGGCAGCGGCCAGAACAGCCCGTTCACGGCGGCCTTGCTGCGGCACATCACGCGCCACGAGGATCTGCACGCGATGATGCGGCGGGTGCGGGCCGATGTGGTGGCGGAAACCGGCGGCAGCCAGGTGCCCTGGGAAAACTCCTCGCTGATTGACGAGGTCTATCTGGCGGCGCGCGGGCAAGCTGCGCCTGACCCGGCTGCCGGAGCCGGTGCAGCCGTTCAGGCGGTGCCTTCCGGGCAGATCCAGCCGCGGGCGCAGCAGTTTGATTACCGGGTATCCGGCCTGGACCCGAACGGCGACGGGTTTCTGGCGCTGCGCGACGGCACCACCTCCGGCGCGCGGCGGCTGGCCAAGATGGGCGAGGGCACGCGGCTGGCGGTTCTGGCGCAGCGCGGGCGCTGGCTGCGGGTGCGGACCGAAACCGGGCTGGAGGGCTGGGCCCATTCCAACTGGATCCGCAAGGACGCTGCGGCCAGCGCCGCCGCGCCGGTTGCGCAGAACCAGTGCGATGCCCTGTGGTTCCAGCGCAACTCGATCTTTGCACGCCGCGGCTATTGTTTTCAAAGCCCGCGCGGGCAGGCGGCGTTTTCCAACGCCGGATGCATTCCGGGGATGCGTGCGGGTGAGGTGCCGCTGAGCGCGGCGGAACGGGCGGAGGTCAGCAGGCTGAAGGCACAGGAACAGCTGCTGGGCTGCCGCTAGATCCTGCGCCCGCAATCGGCTCCGGAGCCTGCCGCAGAAGCGGGATCAGCCCTCCAGCCCCCAGCCGTCCGGCGCAAACCCGTGCGAGAGGGCCGTGCGGGTGGCCAGTTCCTCGCCGATCCAGATGCCGGTGGCAGAGATGATCTGGTCCGGCAGTGTGGCGGCCAGATAGGCGGGGTCTTCGCCGTCGGCCTCGAAGAACTGGCAGGCGTAGCCTTCGCGGCTCAGCTCCTCGGCCAGCGGGCGCCAGTCGGCGCCGTCGCGGGCGGGGACGAAGAAATAATCCACGTCCGCCGCCTCCGGCAGGCCGTGTTCGGCCTGCAGTTCGTTGAATGCCGCAACGGTTTCAGCCCGCTGCGCGTCGAAATCATGCGGCATCCTCTTTACTCCTGCTCAGCCAGGAAGCGCTCGGCATCGAGCGCCGCCATGCAGCCCATGCCGGCCGAGGTGACCGCCTGGCGGTACTTGTGGTCGGTCAGGTCGCCGGCGGCATAGATGCCGGGGATCGAGGTCTCGGTGGAGCCGGGCTTGACCTTCACATAGCCGCCGTTGTGCAGCTCCAGCACGTCCTTCACCAGTTCGTTGGCGGGGGCGTGGCCGATGGCGACAAAGACACCCTTGCAGGGGATTTCCTTGATTTCGCCGGTCTGCACGTTCTTGACCACGACGCCTTCGACCCCCAGCGGGTTGTCGGTGCCCACCACCTCTTCGAGGGTGTGGAACCACAGGGTCTCGATCTTTTCGTTCTTGAACAGGCGGTCCTGCAGGATCTTCTCGGCGCGCAGCTCGTCGCGGCGGTGGATCAGGGTCACCTTGGAGGCGAAGTTGGTGAGGAACAGCGCCTCTTCCACGGCGGTGTTGCCGCCGCCGATCACCACGATCTCCTGGCCGCGGTAGAAGAAGCCGTCGCAGGTGGCGCAGGCGGAGACGCCGAAGCCCTTGAACTTCTCTTCCGATTCCAGGCCCAGCCATTTGGCGCGGGCGCCGGTGGCCAGAATCACCGCGTCGGCGGTGAAAGTGGTGCCGCTGTCGGCCTTGGCCACGAACGGGCGCACGGAGGTGTCGAGCGAGGTGATGTAGTCGCCGATCACCTCGCAGCCCATCGCCTGGGCGTGCTCCTGCATCTTGATCATCAGGTCAGGGCCCTGCACCTCGGTGAAGCCGGGATAATTCTCGACCTCGGTTGTGGTGGTCAGCTGGCCGCCGGGCTCGATCCCCTGGACCAGGACGGGCTCCAGCATGGCACGGGCGGCATAGACCCCCGCGGTATAGCCGGCAGGCCCGGAGCCGATGATCAGAACCTTGGTGTGGCGCGTCTCGCTCATGTGTGTTCCCCACGTAATGCAGCCTGGCGGGCGTGCCGCCGTCAGGCAATGCATATAGCGGCAGGGCGGGCAGGCTTAAACCCCCAAGGGACTGCATGCCGCGGGATACAAATTTGCCGCACAATTGCGCATTGCGGCTTGCGCGTCCGAGCTGCAAAGAATATTGCGCGGCGATGAAACAATATTGCGCAGCCCGGCGGCGGTGCTATAAGAAACGCAAAGTTCACAGGAGTTTCCGGCATGGTCACAACCCGTCTTGATCCGATTGATCGCAAGATTTTGTCGGAGCTTCAGGCCGATGGGCGGATGACCAATGTCGAGCTGGCCAAGCGGGTCGGCATTTCCGCCCCGCCGTGCCTGCGCCGGGTGCGGGCGCTGGAGGAGGCCGGTCTGATTCACGGCTACCACGCGGATGTGAATTCCCGCGAGCTGGGTTTCGAGGTGCAGGTCTTTGCCATGGTGGGGCTGGAAAGCCAGGCCGAGGCGGAGCTGAGCGCCTTTGAGGAGAAATGCCGCGGCTGGCCTCTGGTGCGGGAGTGCCACATGCTGAACGGCGAGGTGGACTTCATCCTGAAATGCGTGTCGCCGGACCTGAGCACCTTCCAGAGTTTCCTGACCGGCGATCTGCTGACCACCCCGAATGTGGCCAGCGTCAAGACCTCGCTGGTGATCCGCGGCGCCAAGGACGAACCTGGCGTGCCGTTTGAAGTGCTGGAAGAGCGGCTGGCGCGCGAGGCCTGAGCTTCAGCCGCCGCTGGCAGGGGAGCTGATTTGCGGGCTGCCGCTGCGCATCTTGATCCAAGTCATTGACAGAACGGGAAAACCCCGGATGCTGGAAAGGCGGGGCAGGCCGGTGCAATCGGTTTGACCCGGCCGTTGTTCCGCCGACTGGAGGTGCAGCGATGGCAATTGTTCAGCAAATCCTTGATGGCAAGGGCAAGACGCTCCACACGCTTCCGCCCGAGGCGATGGTGGTCGACGCCCTGAAACTGATGTCAGAGCAAGACGTGGGCTCGGTGCTGGTGGTGTCCGGCGGGCAGCTGGCCGGCATCTTCACCGAAAGGCACTATACCCGCAAAGTTTTCCTGGCCGGGAAGACCTCTCCCTCGACACCGCTGGCGGATGTCATGGCAACCGATTTCACCAGCGTTGACCCCGGCCAGAGCGCCGAGGCCTGCATGGCCGTGATGAGCGAGAAGCGGGTGCGGCATCTGCCGGTCCTGAAGGACGGGCAGCTGGCCGGGATCGTCTCGATCGGCGACCTGATGAAGGCGATCATCGAAGAGGAGCATTTCAACGCCGACCAGCTGGTGCGCTACGTCCGCGGCATGAATTGACCGCTGGCGGCGGGGCTGCCTCGTTACAGAATGGCAGGCCCCGGCTGGCTGGCGCTGTCGGCCCTGGGATGGGCCAGCGGGCCGAAGCCCTGGATGCTGTCGGTATGGGCAAACAGGTTCAAAAACAGCGTCTTGATCGCATAGCTTGCCAGTTTCAGCGCATCCGGCCCCGGGTGGTAGGTCTCAAACGCCAGGCCGCCCACGGTGATCACCGCATGGCGCGGCAGGCACAGGTGGTAGAGATCGACCGGCGCCGGCGGCGCGGTTTCAAAGATGCTCATGCCGTCCTGGAATTCCGATGCCAGTGTCAGCAGCTGCCCGTCGCCGCAGCCCTGCATGTGCGGCGGCGTGCGCAGCAGGCGCGCGGCAGGGCCGGCCACCAGGCTGGCTGAGGGTTTCTGCAGGCCCAGGCTGTCGGCCATGAAACTGGTCAGGGTGCAGTTGCGGCTGCCGGAGCGGCCGGGCAGCACGCTGGTGCGGCCGATCCAGAGCAAGGGCTGGCTGCCGCCGTCCCGGGTCAGGATCTCGTCGCCGGGAAACAGGTCCTCGACCGCGATCGGGCCCTGCGCGGTTTCCACCAGCGAGCCGCGGGTGAAGGCGCTGAAGGCGTTCTCGAACAGCGGCAGGGCCGGGGCGATGTGGCGGGTTTCCGAGATGCCGCCGCCGGCCAGCAGGCAGCTGACCTCATAGCGGCGCAGCTGCGGCTTGTTTGCGCTGCGCAGCGCAGCGGGGTCCTGCAGGATTGCAGTGGCCTCGACGGCATTGGCTGCAGCCCTGTGCAGCGACTGGGGGATGGTCATGACAGCAGACCTCTCCTTTCAAACTGCCCGCTTGCATCGGCCCCCACCGGCAACACAGACGTGCTTGAACGATATGATGTGGCCACATTGGCCGGATTTAATTCGAATTGTCAAAAAATCTGAAGCAAACTGGTTAATGCCGGGTCGCGGGCTGACGCGGCATCAGCCGGCCGCGCGAACAGGCCGGTTGGATGCCCCTGCGGTGGCTGGCCGGGCTGGCGCGGCTGCGCCAGGGGTGCCGCCGCAGGGGCATCCGTCCCCGGCGTTAACCCAGTTTGCGCAATCCGCCCTGGTGCAGCGCCTGGCCGCGGCAGCGGCGGGCGGCAACCCAGGGCAGGGTCACGGTTTCGCTCCTGGCGGAGCGGATGATCGAGGCAATGAAACGCTTGTTCATCTTCATGGTCAGTCTGTCCTTCGCCCGGCAGCTGCACCCTGCGTGCCGGGCGGCTGCTGTTTTTATTGGTCTGACCTGTTTATGGGTAATCTTTGCGCCCTGATTATGACCCGCAGGGGGCATTTTCAGCCCCCGCGGGGCATGTTCCGCGCATGGTGCGCAATACGGGCTGATCGTGCCAGCCGGCTGATTTCAAAGGGAAATGCCGACGTGCCTTGAGGGCCGGGCGCGGCAGCAGCCGGGATTGCGGCGGAATTTAACAAAATCCGCCACAATTGCGCTGGTTAACAGGGCCTTAAAGCCGGATGCAGGAAATCAGGCGGCCGTAGTCGGCCTCCTTGGCGTGGGTGGCGCGGCGGTAGGAGAAGAATTTCTCCGCATCGGAATAGGTGCAGTAGCGGCTCCATTCCGCGGCGCCGATGCCGGCCTGGCGCAGCTTGTGGAGGCCGAGGCCGGGCAGGTCGAACAGGTAGCGGTCGCCCTCGCCATTGGCAAAGAAACGGGCGTAGGCGTCGTCCTGCATCATGAAGTCGTCGAAGAACTCCGGGCCGACCTCATAGGCGCGCTGGGAAATGGTCGGGCCGATCACCGCGGCGGTGTTTTCGCGCCGGGCGCCGAGGCCCTCCATCGCGTCCAGCGTTGCCTCCAGCACCCCGTCCAGGGTGCCGCGCCAGCCCGCGTGGGCGGCGCCGATGACGCCGGCCCCGGGGTCGGAGAACAGCACCGGCTGGCAGTCGGCGGTCAGGATCGACAGCGCCAGCCCCGGCACATTGGTGACCATTGCGTCTGCCTGCGGCCGCTCCTGCGACGGCTCTGTCACCACCTGCACATCGGCGCTGTGGACCTGGTGCACGGCGCTCAGGTGTTCCGGCGGAACCTCCATTGCGGCGGCCACGCGGGCCCGGTTGATCCGCACCGCCTCGCGCTGGTCGGTGGAGCCGAGGCCGCAGTTCAGACCCTTGTAGATGCCGGAGGACGCGCCGCCCTTGCGGGTGAAGAACCCGTGCCGCACCCTGCCAAGCAGATCGGACGTGAGAATTTCAAGCGTCATGGGTTCAATCCTGGCAAAGGGGCAGCCCGGGGCGGGCAGAGGCCGAGCACTTTGAACAGGTTTCCCATTTCCTCCGGGTGCGTCAACCGCCGATGTGCGGCGATCAGGGAGTCCAGCGCCGCGTCCTGCAGCGGGGCGGCCAGGGCGCGGGCGCGGTCGGTGATGCCGAGCCGTTCCAGGAACACGCCTTGGGGGGTGAGGCGGGTAAAGGCGCAACCTGCGGTTTTTGCAGCCATTGCCAGCGCCTCGAAATCCACATGCGCCGTCAGATCGGCCTCGCCGGGGGTCTGCAGCGGATCGGCGGGTTCATGCGCGCGCAGGGCCTGCAGGGTGTCCCCCAGCGCCCGCCAGTCGCCGTAGTCCACGATCAGCGCGGCGCCGCCATGGGCAGCGATTCGGGCGGCGATGGACTGGGTGACCGGGGCGGCGGCTTCGCAGATCTCGACCACATCGCCGTCCCGGGTGTCGGCCAGCCGGTGGTCCAGCGCAGACTGCGGCGCAGCGGGGCTGAGGCCGAAGCTGAGGGCGCCGTCCTGCAGGCCGATGCGCTTCTCGCTCCAGCCGTCGCCTGCGCGGATGAACTGGCGGATGGGCAGCGCATCGAAGAACTCGTTGGCGACCAGGAACAGCGGCTGATCGGGCAGGGCATCCACGGTGTCCAGCCATTGGGGCGCGTAGCCGTCCAGCGCCTTGGCCTGGGCCGTGCGCAGGGCGGGGGAGGCCTCGACCAGATGGATCCGCATGGCGGCGTGGAAACCGGGCACGCCGCGGGTGGCGCGCAAGAGGTCCGCCATCAGGGTGCCGCGGCCGGGGCCGAGTTCCGCCAGCGTGAAGGGGGCGGGCGATCCCTGGTCGAGCCAGGCCTGGGCGAGGGCGAGGCCGAGAAGCTCGCCGAACATCTGGCTGATTTCCGGCGCGGTGGTGAAATCGCCCTTGGCGCCCAGCGGGTCGCGGGTGGTGTAATAGCCGAACTGCGGGTGCAGCAGGCAGTCGGCCATGTAATCCGCCACCGACATCGGGCCATCGGCGCGGATGCGGGCGGTCAGGTGGTCGCTGAGACTCATGCCGCGCTCCGGGCCGGGTGGCGGGCGCGGATCAGGAACCAGAGGCCGATCGCGATCATCGGCAGCGACAGCGCCTGGCCCTGGGTCAGGCCGATGCCGTCGATGTGCCAGGCCAGCCCCAGCGGGTTGCCGGGGGTGACGAACTGGGCGTCCGGCTGGCGGAAGAATTCAACGATGAAGCGGGCCAGCCCGTAGCCGGCCAGGAACACGCCCAGCAGGCGGCCCGGGCTGTGGAAGGCATTGCGGCGCCAGGCGAGATACAGAAGGAGGGCGCCAAGGATCAGCCCCTCCATCAGCGCTTCATAAAGCTGCGAGGGGTGGCGGGCGCAAAGCTCCCCCAGGGCCTGGCCGCAGTCCTGCGCCGCCGGGCCGGGGAAGGCGACGCCCCAGGGCTGGTCCGTCGGGCGGCCCCAGAGCTCTGCGTTGACGAAATTGCTGAGCCGTCCCAGCAGCAGGCCGGGCGCCACGGTGTGGGCGACCAGATCGGCGATCTGCAGTTTCGGAATGTTGTGGCGCGCGGCATAGATCAGCGTTGCCAGGACCACGCCGATGAGGCCGCCGTGAAAGGCCATGCCGCCCTGCCAGATCTTCAGGATCTCCACGGGGTTCGCCAGGTAATAGGCGGGCTGATAGAACAGCACGAAGCCGAGCCGCCCGCCCGCAATCACGCCGAGGATGATCCAGGTCAGCAGATCCTCGACCTGCTGCGGTTTCATCGGCGGCTGGTTTGCGGGCCACAGCGCGGGGCGGCGCAGCGCCACGACGGCCAGGCGCCAGGCAATGACGATGCCCGCGATATAGGCCAGCGCGTACCAGCGCAGGGCGAACTCGAAGGAGCCGATGGCGATCGAGAAGATCTCGGGCGAGAGGTCGGGGAATTGGATCATGGCCTGCATGTGCGTCTGAATGCCTCTGCTCTCCGGGGGAAGTCAACGGCTTGCAGCCGGGCGTGTGCTTGCCCATATAGGACACAACCCCGAGACGGAGAAGAACATGCAGACCCGCAACAAGATTCTGGACGATATTTCGCAGCTTATGACCAATGCGATGGGCGTGGCCCAGGGCGCCAGGGACGAGGCGGAAACCGCGATGAAGAGCATGATCGACCGCTGGCTGGCCGACCGCGATTTCGTCACCCGCGAGGAGTTCGACGCGGTGCGCGCAATGGCGCAGAAGGCGCGCGAGGAGAACGAGGCGCTGAAGGCGCGGCTGGACGCGCTGGAGGCGGCGAAGAAGTAAGCCAAGGCGCTGGCGGGCGGATTGTCCGCCCTGCGGTGAATGGAAGCCTGCTGCGGCGTGGTGCTGCGGCGGGCTTTTTGTTTTTCGCATGCCGGGTGGAATGGGGGGCAGATTACCCGCCCTGCGGCGGTCTGCATCCGGCGCATAGCTGTCCTGCGGGGCTGTGGATAAAAACAGGTCGCTTTCCGCCCGCATGGTCGAAATCGGCTTAGCGCGGTTTGCGGCGTCCGGTGCATGCTGCGCTATCTTCTACAAAGGGATCGCAGCATGGTGTCTGTCTATTCGGTGCCCAATGCATTCAGCGCGCAGGAATGCGCGGAGATTATCCGCAAGACGGAGGTGGAGCCGGACAGCGAGGCGCTGCTGGTGGGGCAGACCCGGGACCACAACCTGCGCCGCGCCAGCGTGGTGTGGCTGGACGACGTGCCGGGCACCGGCTGGGTGATGGACCGGCTGATCTCGCTGGTGCGGCGGGCCAACAAGGAGCGCTTCGGCTTTGACCTGCGCGAGTTTGCCGAAAGCCCGCAGGCGGCCAGCTACAAATCCGAAGACAGCGGCCATTTCGCCTGGCATTCCGACATCGGCGACGGGCCGGTGGCGGGCAAGCGCAAACTGAGCCTGGTGGTGCAGTTGAGCAAGCCCGGCTCCTATGACGGCGGCGATCTGGAGATCATGCCGGGCGCCCATGTGGTGGCGGCCAGCCGGGTGCAGGGCAGCGCCACGGTGTTTCCCAGCTTCCTGCTGCATCAGGTGACCCCGGTTACCCGCGGCACCCGCAAGTCGCTGACCGTCTGGGCGCACGGGCCGGCCTTTCGCTGATCATTCGGCCAGTTCGTTCCGGGGCTGGCCTTGGCGCGATCCGCGGCCCCGCGGGCGCGGATCCGCGATGTATGCGCAATTCTTGATGTGTTCTGCTATACTTGCCCCGGGCTGCCATGCGGCGCCCGGGTTTTTTTAGCGGGGGACAGGTAAGATGACGGCACAGAACGGCTATATGCTGATTGCGGATATTTCCGGCTACACGCAATTCCTGACCTCGTCGGAGCTGGACCACGCCAACCCGATCCTGCAGTCGCTGCTGCAGGCGGTGGCGGAGCAGGTCGGCGAGCCGCTGCATTTCTGGAAGCTGGAAGGCGACGCGGTGCTGGCCTATTCGACCCGGGCTGAGCTGGTCTCCGGCGATCTGCTGCTGACGTTTTGCGAAAACCTCTATAACGCCTTTGCCACCCGGCGGCAGGATATCGTGGCCAATACCACATGCCCCTGCCGCGCCTGCGCCAATGCGGGCGGGCTGGATCTGAAGGTCATCGTCCACTACGGCGCCTTTGACGAGATGCAGGTGGGGCCGGTCAAGGATCTGTCGGGCGCCGACGTGATTCTGGTGCACCGGATGACCAAGACCGAGGCCGCGGCGGAAACCGGCGTGCGCAGCTATGCGCTGTTCAGCGATGCCGCGGTGCAGGCAATGCAGTTGCAGGCGGCGATGAAGCCCTATTCACAAGAAATCGAGCATTTCGGCGACGTGTCCATGCAGGTCTATGACCTGGCCCGCGCCTGGGAGCACTTCCGGGCGGGGCAGGAGCGGGATTTCCTGGAGGAGGCGGACGGGATCTGGACCTACCGGCGCCGGTTCAAGGCGCCGCCGCAACTGGTCTGGGAGGCGCTGACCGCGCCGGAATTCAAGTTGCGCTGGATGGATCAGGTCAGCACCATGGAGATGGACAATCCGGACGGCCGCCTGGGGCCGGGGTCGGTCTATCATTGCGGCCATTCCCTGGCGGAGTTTGTCTACCGCGTCACCGACTGGCAGCCGTTCGAGTATTTCTCGACCCGGATCAAGGACCCTGGCCGCGACGGCATCGAATTGCCCGAAACCTACCATCTGACGCCGGACGGGGACGGGACCGCGCTGCGCTATACCATGGGCCGGGCCTATGACAGTGCAGGCAACCGGTCGGAGGTCTCGGAGCAGGAGGCAGTAGGCTTCCTGTCGGAATTCTGGCCGGTCTCCTTTGATGCGATGGATGCGGAGCTGGCGCAGCCGTCCTGATCCTGGCCTTTCACTGACCGCAAAATCCGGGCCTGGGGCGGTGCTCCGGGCTTTACCTCTGCGCCCGCCGGCTCCATAGTCACGCAGCCGGCATTTAGGGGGCTGTGGATTGTTCATCCACAAGTTATTGCAGATATCCCCAAAATAAAGGGTTGCCAGATCACCTTTTCGGCCCCACCATATCTAGTATGGGAGCGGGGATGCCTCCCCGGCCCGTAGCACAAAAACCTAGCTATAGGGCGCCGCTGTGCCCCGATGCGCTAGGCAAAATGAGAGGTGGCATCATGGCACTATCCGAGCTTCACCTGGAAGAAGACGTCCATCCGATCGACATCGTTGAGACCTTGGCGTCGCATCACGATTGGGACTTCGACAGGGTCGGGGACGATCAGATCGCGATGTCGGTGGAAGGGCAGTGGCGCACCTATTCGCTGACGCTGGCCTGGTCGGGCTATGAAGAATGCCTGCGGCTGGTCTGCAGCTTCGAGATGGAGCCGCCGGAGGCGGAGCTGCCGCGGCTCTATGAGCTGATCAACTGCATGAACGACCAGTGCTGGGAAGGCTCCTTCACCTATTGGGCGGACCACAAGCTGATGCTGTTCCGGTACGGGCTGATGCTGTCCGGCGGCCAGATGGCAACGCCGCAGCAGATCGACGCGATGCTGCACGCGGCGGTGGCCAATGCGGAGCGCTACTACCCGGCGATCCAGCTGGCGGTCTGGGGCCAGCGCAGCCCGCAGGAGGCGATGCAGGTCGCCATTGCAGAGGCTTACGGGCGGGCGTAAACCTTGCCCTGAACCTGATACGAAGGGGAGGGGCGAAACATGGATATGCAGGATATTTCTGCACGCGGCCTGGTGCTGCTGGGCTGCGGCAAGATGGGATCGGCGATGCTGGCCGGATGGCTGGAGGGCGGATTGCCCGCATCCTCGGTCTGGGTGATTGATCCGCACCCGTCGGACTGGCTGAAGGGCACCGGCGTTCATATCAACGCAGAGCTGCCCGCGGCGCCTGGGATCGTGCTGATCGCGGTGAAGCCGCAGATGATGGGCGCCGCGCTGCCCGTGCTGCAGAGCTACGGCAACGGCTCCACCCTGTTCATTTCCGTTGCAGCGGGCACCTCTATCGCGAGTTTCGAAGATGTTCTGGGCGCGCAGTCGCCGATCGTGCGGGCAATGCCCAACACGCCGGCCGCCGTGGGCCGGGGAATCACCGCGATTATCGGCAATGCCCATACCAGTGACGCGGATATCGGCCGGGCCGAGGGGCTGCTGCAGGCCGTGGGCCAGACCGTGCGGCTGGAAAACGAGGGCCAGATGGATGCCGTCACTGGCGTCAGCGGGTCCGGCCCTGCCTATGTCTTCCACCTGATCGAGACCCTGGCCGCCGCGGGCGAGGCGCAGGGGCTGCCTGCGGAGCTGGCGATGAAGCTGGCCAAGGCCACCGTGGGCGGTGCCGGTGCGCTGGCGGAGGCGGCAGAGGAAAGCCCCGGCCAGCTGCGCATCAATGTGACCAGCCCCAACGGCACCACCCAGGCCGCTTTGGAAGTGCTGATGGATGATGACGACGGTTTCCCGGCGCTCTTGAACCGTGCCGTTGCCGCGGCCACCAACCGCTCCAAGGAGCTGTCGCGTGGCTGAGATCAACTTCGATGAATTCATGAAGGTCGACATCCGCGTGGGCGAAGTGGTCCGTGCGGAGCCGTTTCCCGAGGCGCGCAAGCCGGCAATCAAGCTCTGGGTCGATTTCGGGGCCGAAATCGGCGTAAAAAAGAGCTCAGCGCAGATTACGGCGCATTACATGCCGGAAACGCTGGTGGGCAAGCAGGTTCTGGCCGTCGTAAACTTCCCGCCGCGGCAGATCGGCAAGTTCATGTCAGAGATCCTGGTTCTGGGCCTGCCGGATGAAAACGGAGAGATATTCCTGGCCGGGCCTGATGGAAAGGTCCCGCTGGGCGGGAGGATGCACTGAGATGAAAATCTGGATTGCGCGGCCGATGACGGCAGCGGTCACGGCACGGGCGCGGGAGGCCTTTGCTGATCTGGAAATCCGCGAGACCAACGCGGTGATGAGCGAGGCGGAGATGCTGCGCGCATTGTCCGAGTTCGACATCGTGGTGCCGACGCTGGGCGACCGGTTCACGGCGGAGATCTTTGCCAAGGCGGGCACGCCCCGCTGCAAGCTGCTGGCCAACTTCGGGGTCGGTTACAACCACATCGACGTGGAGGCCGCGCGGGCGGCGGGCGTCGAGGTGACCAACACGCCGGGCGCGGTGACCGATGCCACCGCCGATATCGCGATGACGCTGATCCTGATGTCGGCGCGCCGCGCCTCCGAGGGCGAGCGGATGCTGCGCAAGGGCGATTGGGAGGGCTGGCACCCGACCCAGATGCTGGGCCTGCATGCCACCGGCAAGCGTGTTGGCATCGCCGGCATGGGCCGCATCGGCCAGGCGATTGCGCGGCGCTGCCATTTCGGCTTTGGCATGGATGTGTCCTATGTGGCGCGTTCGGAGAAGGATCTGGACTTCCCGGCGGACCGCGCCGAAAGCCTGACCGCGATGGCGGGGCAGGTGGATTTCCTGGTGGTGGCGGTGCCGGGCGGCGCCGAGACCTATCACCTGATCAACGCCGAGGTGCTGAACGCCATGCAGTCCAACGCGCATCTGATCAACATCGCCCGCGGCGAAGTGGTGGAAGAGGCGGCGCTGATCGACGCGCTGCAGCAGGGCCGCATCGGCGGTGCCGGTCTGGATGTCTATGAGTTCGAGCCGAAGGTGCCGCAGGCGCTGATCGACCTGGACAACGCCACCCTGCTGCCGCATCTGGGCACCGCCACCGAGGAGGTGCGCAGCAACATGGGCCATATGGCGCTGGACAACGTTGCCGCCTATCTCGCGGGTGAGGCGCTGCCGAACCGGGTGTAACTCCGGCTGGTCCAGCAGCCGCAAAGACGCAGCCGCCCTACAGGGCGGCTGTTCTGTCTTTCGGGGTGTCGCCGGTGGCCTCGCGCCAGTGGCGGCGGCAGAGCGAGACATAGGTCTCATTGCCGCCGATCTGCACCTGGTCGCCTTCGGTCATCACCCGGCCCTGATCGTCCTGGCGCACCACCATGGTGGCCTTCTTGCCGCAGTGGCAGATGGTGCGCACCTCGCGCATCTCATCCGCCAGCGCCAGCAGGGTGGCGGAGCCGGGAAACAGGTTGCCCTGGAAATCCACCCGCAACCCGTAAGCCAGCACCGGCACCCGCAGATCATCGACCACGCGGGCCAGCTGCCAGACCTGCTCAGGCTCCAGGAACTGGGCTTCATCCACGAAAATCGCGGCCAGCGGGCCGCGGGCCAGGCGCTGTCCGATGCGGGCATAAAGGTCGTCGCCCGCGGCGAACATATCCGCATCCTCGCCGATGCCGATGCGCGACGCGATCCTGCCGGCGCCGGCCCGGTCATCCAGCCGGGCGGTCAGCAGATAGGTCTCCATATGGTTTTCGCGGTAGTTGTGCGACGCCTGCAGCAGCACCGTCGACTTGCCCGCGTTCATGGTCGAGTAATTGAAATAGAGCTTGGCCATGGCGGCGGGTTTACCTGCCCGAAGGCGTGGGGGAAACCGGATTCTTGGCGGAAGCCGCGATGCGTCCGCGGGGAGGGAAGTCTCTCCAGGGCAGACGCGGCCAGGGTGGAACAAAACCCCTTTAGGCGGCCATCGCCATAGCCCCGGAGAGCACAAGTTGCGGGCAGACCAATTACCCTGAAGGCAGGATGTCACTCACCCATCCTGCTTTGCACTGGACAACAGATGCCAATCGCACCATGTCACTTGCTAAATCCCTGAAAACCTGAGGGATGGATAAGGTATCGCAATTCCTCTACAACTCGGATATGGGAAATTAACTGGTTCGTTCCCCATGGGGCGCGGCGGTCAAGCCAAGCAGGAATTTTATGGCGGAAATCGGGACGTATCTGAAAAAGCACACAGAGGCGCTGGTCAAGGACGTGGGCATCGAAGCTGCCTGTCAGATCACCGGCAAGTCCAAGGCGACACTGGGGCGGTATTACTCGGACAATGCAGAGCATGCCGACCGGTTCATGCCGGTGGATGCGGTGGCCAAGCTGGAAAGCGCGTCGTCCTATCCGCATGTGACCTCGGCGCTGGCGGATCTGAAGAACATCACCCTGTCCTACAACGGAAATGGCAGTGCCGAGGAAACCGGCCGCAGCGGCGGCGTGAACTCGGATGTGATTGCTCTCAGCCAGCGGTTTGCCCAGCTGATGTGCGAATACCAGGCGGCAATGGAAGACGGCATCATCACCGTCAATGAGGCCAAGCGGCTGCTGCGGGAAACGGTGCTGCTGCAGCAGGTGCTGCTGGATATGAAACTGCATCTGGAAGAAGAAAGTGCCTGACACGCCTGATGTGAGCGACCTGCCCGGGATTGCGGACGGGCAGTTGCATGCGATCGACGTGGACCTGCTGGCGGCGCCGGATGATCCGCGCCACCCGCCGCGCATCCTGCTGCTTTACGGGAGTTTGCGCGAGGTGAGCTATTCCCGCAAGGCGGCAGAGGAGGCGGCGCGGGTGCTGCGGGCCCTGGGCTGCGAGACGCGGATTTTCGACCCCTCCGGCCTGCCTTTGCCCGACGATGCCGGCGCGGCGGAGCACCCCAAGGTGGCGGAACTGCGCGAGCTGGCGGTATGGTCCGAGGGCATGGTCTGGTCCAGCCCGGAGCGCCACGGCGCGATGACCGGCATCATGAAGCTGCAGATCGACTGGCTGCCGCTGTCGCTGCAGGGCGGCATCCGCACCACTCAGGGCAAGACGCTGGCGGTGATGCAAGTGTCGGGCGGCTCGCAAAGCTTCAACGCGGTCAACCAGATGCGCATCCTGGGCCGCTGGATGCGGATGGTGACGATCCCGAACCAGAGCTCGATCCCCAAGGCCTGGCTGGAATTCGAGGAAGGCGAACGGCTGCCCGACGGCCCGTTCTACCGCCGCCTGGTCGATGTGATGGAAGAGCTGGTGAAATTCACCTGGCTGGTGCGGGGCCGCAAGGACTACCTGACCGACCGTTATTCCGAGCGGGTGGAGAGCGCCGCCGAAGTCCACAAGCGGGTGTCGCAGAAATAACCCGGGGCAGGGTGCCCCAGGCCAAATGAACAGAGCCCCGGCAGTGCCGGGGCTTTTTTGTCTTAGATCAGCGGGATCAGCGGCACGTCGCAAGCGGCCAGGGCCAGCAGGGCAGTCAGGAACAGGGTCAGGCGCATTCGGGGGCTCCGTTCATGAGGGTTGCCTATCCTTGCCGCAGGCAGGCCCGCGGCGCAAGCGCAGCGGCGGTGAAGCATCGGGCGATACGGGGCATGCCGGCTCATCCTATGGTGGCGGGGAGCGGTTAAGCATTTGGGCGGGCCGGAGTGCGGGCTTTAGCCGATTGTTAAGGCTCATTTGCGCCGCAATTGGGCCGCGAAGTTACCAGCCGCGCCGGAAAAGCCGTTAAACCAGCGAAAACCATGGATTTTTCTCCTAACGAAACAGGTGGGATTTTCCCTTGTTTTAAATCGGTTTTTCTGAAAATTGACGGTGCCCGTTAAGTAAATAAGGTGTTTACGCGCGCCAGCACCGGCGGAACGGGCGCCGGTTAACCTTTTGTTAAGCCTGTCTCATTCTGCGCATCTTTCTGCCAGCGCGGCACCGCAGCAGGCCCCATTCCGGCCTCACAGCTCACCGACATTGGCGGTGTGGGAACATGGAGTGAGTGTCATGAGACGACTACTGGGAATAGCTGCCGCCATCGCCGTTACCCTGGCCTCCAGCGCGGGCAGTGCCGCGGCAGGCGGGCAGGGCAGCGCCGTGCAGACGGTGCCGGGCTGGCAGGCGGTGGGCCGCCTGAACATCGGCGGCCGCGCGATGTGCACCGCAACACTGATAGCGCCCGATCTGGTGCTGACCGCCGCCCATTGCATGTTTGACATCCGCAATGGCCGCCAGGTGAACCCGCGCAGAATAAAGTTCGAAGCGGGCCTCAACGGCCGCCAGTCCAAGGCGGCGCGCAAGGTCGCCAAGGCGGTGATCCACCCCGGTTACCGTCACGGCCAGACCAGCCAGTTCCAGACCGGCACCGACATTGCCGTGCTGCGCCTGGACCGCGCGATCAGCGGCGATATCGTCCGCCCCTTGTCCCTGGCCGCAGCGCCGCAGAAGGGTGCGCAGGTGGATGTGATGTCCTATTCCCACAGCAATGCCACCTCTCCGCGGCTGCAAAGCGCCTGCCAGGTGATTGCAGCGCGCCAAAGCTCTGTCATCACTTCCTGCCGGGTCGATTACGGCGCCTCCGGCTCGCCGGTGCTGCAGACGCGCCCGGGACGGCTGCCGCAGCTGGTGTCGGTGATTTCCTCCAAGGCGCGGATGGGCGGCAAGGGCGTGTCGCTGGCAGCGCCGCTGGGGCTTGACCTGCAGGCGCTGATCCGGCAGGCGGGCTGAGACCGGCCCGCGTACAGATACTGTTGCCGCCGGACAGCGGCGGCAGAGTGTGAAGCAGCCCCGCTTGGTCCCCCCCGGGGCTGCTTCCTATTTTTGCTTCGGGACGTCCCGAATTCACGGCCTCCTTAAAATAAAGGACGACGCAATCCACTGCATCCCTGTGCGGCTTCAGCACGGAAATGAAAAAGCCCCGGACTGTGCCGGGGCTTTTCGAATGTGGCGCAGCTGAAGTGCAGGCGCAGCGGGTTAGCCCTGCAGCGACTTCACCTCGACGTCCCCTTCGGCCTGCGCCTTGATCGCGCGGGCGGCGGCGTTGGAACCGGCCGCGGTGGTGAAGTAGGGGATCTTGTCATAGAGCGCGACGGAGCGCATTTCCTTGCTGTCCTCAACCGCTTGCGCGCCCTCGGTGGTGTTCATCAGCAGCTGGACGTCGCCGTCCTTCAGCATGTCGATCACGTGCGGGCGGCCTTCATAGACCTTGTTGACCAGATCGCAGGCGACGCCCTGGCTGTCCAGCCAGGACTGGGTGCCGCGGGTGGCGACCAGGGTGAAGCCCTGCTCGACCAGGATCTGCGCCGCTTCCAGCATCAGTTTGCCCTTGTCGGCATCCTTGATCGAGATGAAGGCGCGGCCCTTGGACGGCAGCACCATGCCGGCGCCCATCTGCGCCTTCAGGAAGGCGCGGGCAAAGGAGCGGTCCCAGCCCATCACTTCGCCGGTGGAGCGCATTTCCGGGCCGAGAATGGTGTCGACGCCCGGGAAACGGGCAAACGGCAGCACCGCTTCCTTGACCGAGAACCAGGGCATGTCCGGGTCGGCCAGGGTCATCGGGTCGGCGATCGGGGTGTCGACGTCATAGCCTGCATCGGGCCCGTAGGGCGGGCGCATCGGGAAGTTCGACAGCGGCTCCCCGGCCATCACGCGGGCGGCGATGGAGGCGATGGCGCTGTCGGTCGCCTTGGCGACAAACGGCACGGTGCGCGACGCGCGCGGGTTGACCTCGATCAGGTAGATTTCATCGTCCTTGATGGCGAACTGCACGTTCATCAGGCCGACCACGTTCAGCGCCAGCGCCAGGGCGTTGGTCTGGACCTTGATCTGCTCGATCATGTCCTTCTCAAGCGAATAGGGCGGCAGCGAGCAGGCGGAGTCGCCGGAGTGCACGCCGGCCTCCTCGATGTGCTGCATGATGCCGGTCACGTGCACGTCCTTGCCGTCGCAGAGCGCGTCCACGTCCAGTTCGACCGCGCCGGCCAGGTAGCTGTCCAAGAGCACCGGGCTGTCGCCGGAGACCACCACCGCCTCGGCGATGTAGCGCTTCAGCTGGTCCATGTCGCGGACGATTTCCATCGCCCGGCCGCCCAGAACATAGGACGGGCGGATCACCAGCGGGAAGCCGATTTCGCCTGCGATTTCCAGCGCCTGCTCATCGGTGGAGGCGATGCCGTTCTTCGGCTGCTTCAGGCCCAGCTGGTTGACCAGCGCCTGGAAGCGCTCGCGGTCCTCGGCCAGGTCGATGGCATCGGGGGAGGTGCCCAGGATCGGGATGCCCTCGGCCTCCAGCGCATTCGCCAGTTTCAGCGGGGTCTGGCCGCCGAACTGCACGATGACGCCGTGCAGGGTGCCGTTGTCCTGTTCGACCCGCAGGATTTCCATCACATGCTCGAACGTCAGCGGTTCGAAATACAGCCGGTCCGAGGTGTCATAGTCGGTCGACACCGTTTCCGGGTTGCAGTTGATCATGATGGTCTCATAGCCCGCATCGGTCAGCGCAAAGCAGGCGTGGCAGCAGCAGTAGTCGAACTCGATGCCCTGGCCGATCCGGTTGGGGCCGCCGCCGAGGATGACGACTTTCTTCTTGTCCGACGGGCGCGCCTCGCACTCGACGTCGCCGAAGGCGGGGGTCTCGTAGGTCGAGTACATATAGGGGGTCTGCGCCTCGAACTCGGCGGCGCAGGTGTCGATCCGCTTGAACACGGCGTTGACGCCCAGGGCGCGGCGGGCCTTGCGGACGTCTGCTTCTTTCTGGCCGGTCAGCTTGGCCAGGCGGGCATCGGTGAAGCCCAGCATCTTGAGCGCGCGCAGGCCCGCTTCGTCAGATGGCAGGCCGGCCGCGCGGATTTCCGCCTCGGCCTCGACGATTTCGCGGATGCGGGCCAGGAACCAGGGGTCGAACTTGGTGACCGCCTGGATTTCATCGTCAGACAGGCCATGGCGCATTGCCTGGGCGATGGTGCGCATCCGGTCGGGGGTCTGCTGGCCGATCGCCTTGATCACCGCGGCGGTGTCGCCTGCGGGCTCCCACGGACCGGCGCCGACGCCGTCGATAGCGACTTCATCAAAGCCGGTGAGGCCCGATTCCATCGAGGCCAGCGCCTTTTGCAGCGATTCATGGATGGTGCGGCCGATGGCCATCGCCTCACCCACCGACTTCATCGCGGTGGTCAGATAGGGCTCGGAGCCCGGGAACTTCTCAAAGGCGAATTTCGGGATCTTGGTGACGACATAGTCGATGGTCGGCTCGAACGACGCCGGGGTCACCTTGGTGATGTCGTTGTCCAGCTCGTCCAGGGTGTAGCCCACTGCCAGCTTGGCCGCGATCTTGGCAATCGGGAAGCCGGTCGCCTTGGAGGCCAGCGCGGAGGAGCGGCTGACGCGCGGGTTCATCTCGATCACCACCATGCGGCCGTCGGCCGGGTTCACCGCCCACTGCACATTGGAGCCGCCGGTCTCGACGCCGATCTCGCGCAGCACGTTGATCGAGTGGGTGCGCATGATCTGGTATTCTTTGTCGGTCAGCGTCAGCGCCGGCGCCACGGTGATCGAGTCGCCGGTGTGCACGCCCATCGGGTCGACGTTTTCGATGGAGCAGACGATGATCGCGTTGTCCGCCTTGTCGCGGACCACTTCCATCTCGTATTCTTTCCAGCCCAGCAGGCTTTCGTCCACCAGGATCTGGTTCACCGGCGAGGCATCCATGCCGGAGCGGCAGAAGTGGATGTAGTCGTCGCGGTTATAGGCGACGCCGCCGCCGGTGCCGCCGAGGGTGAAGGCCGGGCGGATGATTGCGGGCAGGCCGATCTCGTCCAGCGCTTCCAGCGCGATGCGGACGCCTTCGTCCAGATCGGCGGTGCCGTTTTCACGCTTGGGCGCGGTGACGATGGTGGCCTTGGGGTTCTCGATGCCGAGCCGGTCCATCGCTTCGCGGAACAGCTTGCGGTCCTCGGCCATTTCGATGGCGTCGCGCTTGGCGCCGATCATCTCAACGCCGAACTTTTCCAGGACGCCCATCTCTTCCAGCGCCAGCGAGGTGTTGAGGCCGGTCTGGCCGCCCATGGTGGGCAGCAGCGCGTCGGGGCGCTCCTTCTCGATGATCTTGGCAACCACTTCCGGGGTGATCGGCTCGATATAAGTGGCGTCGGCCAGGCCCGGGTCGGTCATGATGGTGGCCGGGTTGGAGTTCACCAGGATGACCCGGTAGCCCTCTTCGCGCAGCGCCTTGCAGGCCTGGGCGCCGGAGTAGTCAAACTCGCAGGCCTGCCCGATTACGATCGGACCGGCTCCGATGATCATGATCGACTGGATGTCCGTTCTCTTGGGCATGGCAGGCTTCCTTTGGTTTTTCGCGCGAGCAGGCTTTGAATCACGGGCGCCGACGTGCGCCCAAATTGTCCTGCGTTATAGGGACCGCGCCGAAAGGTTCAAGGGGTATCGGAAACGGAATTGGAAATGCCGCATCCACCCCTTTTGTTCGCATAGCGAACAGATATATGTGGGGCAAGAAACTCGCGGAGATTTTTTCAGTGCGGATTCGCTTTGACCGGGGCCCCAAGGGGGCTGGCACATGCTTTGACCAGCCGCTGCGCATGATCCGCGCGGACGGGCCGGAAGAGGTGCCTGCTGCGCTGGCGGCGCTGGATGCGGCGCGGGACGCCGGGCATTGGCTGGCGGGCTATGCGTCTTATGAGCTGGGCTATGCGCTGGAGCAGAAGCTGGCGGGCCGGATGCCGCAGGAGCGGCGGCTGCCGCTGATCTGCTTCGGGGTTTATGAGGAACCGCTGCCGCAAAATACCGAGGGTAACGCCCGGCCGAGGGGGGGCGAAGCGGGTCTTGAAGGTATTACCCCTCGTTGGGGCCAGGAGCGCTACACCGAGGCCTTTGCCGAAGTGAAACGCAATATCGGCAAGGGTGACATCTATCAGGCCAACCTGACCTTCCCGATTGATGCAGAGGCCTATGGCACTGCCGAGGAGCTCTATGCCGCGCTGCAGGGCAAGCAGGCGGTGGGCCACGGTGCGATGGTCGAACAGGACGGGCTGCCGGACCTGCTGTCGCGCTCACCGGAGCTGTTTTTCCGCACCGACGCGGAGGGCGTGATTGAGACCCGCCCGATGAAAGGCACCCAGCCGCGCAGCGACGATCCCGTTGAGGACGCCCGCCGCCGCGACTTTTTACGCCAGGACGAGAAGAACCGCGCCGAGAACCTGATGATCGTCGACCTGCTGCGCAACGACATCAGCCGGGTGGCGCAGACCGGATCGGTGCATGTGCCGGAGCTGTTTGCGGTGGAGAGCTATGCCACCGTGCATCAGATGGTGTCGCTGGTGCGCGCGAAACTGCGCCCCGATGCCGGGCTGGCAGAGATATTTGCGGCGCTGTTTCCCTGCGGCTCGATCACCGGCGCGCCCAAGATCCGGTCGATGGAGATCCTGGCGGAGCTGGAGCCCTGGGCGCGCGATATCTATTGCGGCACCATCGGCTGGGCGGCGCCGGACGGGTCGTCTGAGTTCAACGTGGCCATCCGCACGCTGATGCTGGAGGAGGGCCGCGCAACGCTCAACGTGGGCGGCGGCGTGGTCTGGGACAGCACCGCCGAGTCCGAATATGAGGAAGCGCTATGGAAAGCCCGGTTCGCCCGCGTGACGCCCACCAGAACGATCCCGCTTTCCGCCTGATCGAAACCCTGGGCTGGCACCCGGGCGCGGGGTTCCGGCACCAGGCGCAGCACCTGGCCCGGATGGGGCGCAGCGCTGCCGAATTCGGCATTCATTTCGACCCGCAGCAGGCGCAGCGCGTGCTGGCCGGGGTTGCGGGCGGGGCGCCGCTGCGCTGCCGGCTGACGCTGGACGCGGCCGGGCAACTGGCGCTGGCCACGGCGCCACTGGGCCGCACGCCTGCCGGATGGCGCCTGGGCATCGCGGAGACCCGGCTGAAGGCCGGGGACATCTGGCTGCAGCACAAGACCACCCGCCGCACGCTTTATGATACCGCGCGGGCAGAGCTGCCGGCGGGGCTGGACGAGCTGCTGTTCCTGAACCAGCGCGATGAGCTCTGCGAAGGCACCATCACCAATCTGTTTGTCACCCGCGCGGACGGGCGGATGGTGACGCCGCCGCTCAGTTGCGGCCTGCTGCCGGGCGTTCTGCGCCAGGTACTGCTGGAAAACGGCCAGTGCGCGGAGGCCGTTCTGCGGCTCGAGGACCTGCACGGCGCGCAGGCCATACACATGGGCAACTCCCTGCGCGGGCTGATCCCGGCAACGCTGGTCTGAAGCGCAGCGCTCCCGCGGCCAAGAGTCCCGCTGGCTGGCGCCAGCGGGCCTGTGCCCTTTGGGTCCGGCAGCGCACCTGAGGTGCGCTGCCGCCGCCTCCGGGCGCCGCCCGCGCCGCGCCGCAGGCGGGGCGCCCGGCCCAACGCTTGCGGTCCTGCCGCGCCAGCGGCGGGGCCGGAGGGGGCGGGAGACCCCGGCTGATGCACGGAACCGCTGATTTCAGGCGTCAGACCGCGCGGAAATGCCCCTGTTTGCTTGACAAGCGCGCTGCAACCTTGTGTACCACCCCGGACGAATTCCGCGCCCTTTTGCGCTTATCCCGAATGACGGTCCCGAAGGACCCGCGACCCGCATAACGAAAGGCCGAGCCATGCACGCCTACCGCAGCCATACCTGCGCCGAACTGAACAAATCCAACGTGGGTGAAACCGTCCGCCTGTCGGGCTGGGTCCACCGCGTCCGCGACCACGGCGGCCTGCTGTTCATCGACCTGCGCGACCACTACGGCATGACCCAGGTCATGGCCGACCCGGACAGCCCGGTGTTTGCCGAGATCGAGAAGGTCCGCAGCGAATGGTGCATCCGCATCGACGGCAACGTGCTGGCGCGCGACGAGAGCCTGGTGAACCCCAAGATCCCGACCGGCGAGATCGAGGTCTTCATCCGCGACATCGAAGTGCTGGGCAAATCCGAGGAACTGCCGCTGATGGTGTTCGGCGAGCAGGAATACCCGGAGGAAACACGCCTGCGCTACCGCTACCTGGACCTGCGCCGCGAGAAGATGCAGAAGAACATGCTGCTGCGCTCCAACATGGTGGCCTCGATCCGGCGCCGCATGTGGGACATCGGCTTCAACGAATACCAGACCCCGATCATCACCGCGTCGTCGCCCGAGGGCGCGCGCGACTTCCTGGTGCCGTCGCGCCTGCACCCGGGCAAGTTCTATGCGCTGCCGCAGGCGCCGCAGCAGTTCAAGCAGCTGATGATGGTCTCGGGCTTTGACAAGTATTTCCAGATCGCGCCCTGCTTCCGCGACGAGGACCCGCGCGCCGACCGCTCGCCGACCGACTTCTACCAGCTCGACATGGAAATGTCGTTTGTCACCCAGCAGGACGTGTTCGACACCATCGAGCCGGTGATGAAGGGCGTGTTCGAGGAATTCGGCGGCGGCCGCAAGGTGGATCAGACCTGGCCGCAGATCTCCTACAAGGACGCGGCGCTGTGGTACGGCACCGACAAGCCGGACCTGCGCAACCCGATCAAGATGCAGGTTGTCTCCGACCACTTCCGCGGCTCGGGCTTTGCGATCTTTGCCAAGCTGCTGGAGCAGGAAGGCACCGAAATCCGCGCCATCCCGGCGCCCACCGGCGGCTCCCGCAAGTTCTGCGACCGGATGAATGCGTTTGCCCAGAAAGAGGGCCTGCCGGGCATGGGCTACATCTTCTGGCGCGAGGGCGCGGACGGCATGGAAGCGGCAGGCCCGCTGGCCAAGAACATCGGCCCCGAGCGCACCGAGGCGATCCGCCAGCAGCTGGAGCTGGGCGTGGGCGATGCCGCCTTCTTCCTGGGCGGCAAGCCCAAGACGTTCCAGACCGTGGCGGGCAAGGCGCGCAACGTGATCGGCGAGGAGCTGGGCCTGACCGAACAGGACCGCTTCGCCTTTGCCTGGATCGTGGATTTCCCGATCTACCAGGAGGACGAGGAAACCGGAAAGCTGGACTTCGACCACAACCCGTTCTCGATGCCCAAAGGCGGCATGGATGCGCTGCAAGGAGACCCGCTCGCTGTCACCGGCTACCAGTACGACCTGGCCTGCAACGGCTATGAGCTGGTCTCCGGCGCGATCCGGAACCACAAGCCGGAAATCATGTTCAAGGCCTTCGAGATTGCCGGGTACGGCGAAGATGAAGTCAAGAAGCGCTTTGGCGGCATGGTCAACGCCTTCCAGTACGGCGCCCCGCCGCACGGCGGCTGCGCGGCCGGCATCGACCGCATGGTGATGCTGCTGGCCGACGAGGCCAACATCCGCGAGGTCATCATGTTCCCGATGAACCAGCGCGCCGAGGACCTGATGATGGCGGCGCCGTCCGAGCCGATGGCGGAGCAGCTGATGGAACTGGGCCTGCGGGTGATCCCGCAGGAGCAGTAACCGCCGCAAGGAATTCAGGGAGGCCCGGGCAGTTGCCCGGGCCTTTTCCTTTGCCGCCATAAGAATGCCTGTGCCGACGGCGGAACCCGCGGAGATTTGCGTATCATTTGAAATTCACCTGTGGGCCTGGGCGGCGATGCTCTAACTTGCAGGTGCAAGGGCAGTTCAGGGAGAGAGCAGGGCGATGCGGTTTGACGGGGATTTGGCTGAGATCCGCTTTGGGGCAGGGCTGTCGCCCCTGCTGCCGCCGCCGGCCTCGGCAGAGCAGATGCTGGCGCGCCTGAAGGGGCCGGATGCGGCTGCGAAAGCGTTTCCGCTTGCGGATTTCGATGCCGCTCTCCAAGGCACCAGGGAATTCCGCCGCCTGCGCCGCGCCCGCTACAAGCTGCGCGGCCAGCCCGGATACGAGGCTGCTGAGGAAGCCTTCAAAGCCTACCGCAGGGCGCGCAACCGGGAGCGGCGGCGCTGGCACGGGCAGCGGCTGCTGCGGCACATACACACCTCTGACGGGCTGCGCGAACGGCTGGTGCTGTTCTGGGCGGATCATTTTTCCGCGCAGGGCAAGACCGGCTTGTACCGTGTTCTGGCGTCCCCTTACGCCGAAACCGTGATCCGGCCGCATGTGGCGGGGCGGTTTGAGGATATGCTGATCGCTGCCGTCACCAGCCCGCTGATGCTGCACTACCTGGATCAGGAGCGGTCTGCCGGGCCGGGCAGCCGGGCGGCGCAGCGGCGCAAGCGTATCAGCGGGCTGAATGAGAACCTGGCCCGCGAGGTGCTGGAATTGCACACGCTGGGCGTGGATGGGCCTTATAGCCAGGCGGACGTGCGGCAATTGGCGGAGCTGTTCACGGGCCTGTCCGTCAAAGGCAGCGACGGGTTTCTGTTCCGGCCCGAGATGGCCGAGCCCGGCCCGGAAACCGTGCTGGGGCAATCCTACGGCGGCGGCAGGCCGGCGCTGGAGCAAGTGCTGGCGGCCTTGCGCGATCTGGCCCGCCATCCCGCCACCGCGCGCCATGTCGCCTGGAAGCTGGCGGTGCATTTCACCTCCGACACGCCGGAGCCTGCGCTGGTGGACCATCTGGCCGCCCGCTACCTGGCGACGGGCGGAGCGCTGATGCCGGTTTATGAAGCCTTGCTGGAGCACCCGGCGGCCTGGGCGCCGCAGCTGGCCAATGTAAAGCCGCCGTTTGATTATGTGGCCTCTGCCTGCCGGGCGCTGGCGGTGCCGGAGGCGCGGATCGCAGGCCTGAAGCCGGGGCAGATAAACCGGCTGTTGCTGGCGCCGCTGACCCCGATGGGGCAGCGCTGGGAATTTCCCAATGGCCCGGACGGCTGGGCGGAGGCGGATCAGACCTGGATCACGCCGCAGGCGCTGGCGGCGCGGCTGCGCTGGGCGATGGCGGCGCCGCGGCGGCTGCTGCAGGAACTGCCGGACCCGCGGGATTTCGCGGCGGCCGCCCTGGGCGGATACGCCAATGAGAGAGTCCGCTTTGCCGCCCGCGCGGCGGAGACCCAGTCCGAAGGGATCGGCCTGATCCTCGCTTCTCCCGCCTTTCAGCGCCGCTAACAGGAGGCCTTGCCGATGCAAATTTCCCGCCGTTCCCTTCTGACCCGCTCTGCTGCGGTGGGCTGTTCTTTGGCGGCCAGCCCGCTGCTGACCCCGGTCACCTTTGCCGCTGCCCCCTGGGACACCCGGCTGGTGGTGATCATCCTGCGCGGCGGCATGGATGCGCTGGATGCGGTGCAGCCCTATGGCGATCCGGATTATGCCGGCCTGCGGCAGAGCCTGCCCGGCGGGCCCGGCACCGGCGCTGCCGACCTGGACGGGTTCTACGCGCTGCACCCGGGGCTGGCGCCGCTGCTGCCGCTGTGGCGCGCGGGCCAGCTGGGCTTTGTGCAGGCGGTCTCCACCCCGTACCGCGACCGGCGCAGCCATTTCGACGGCCAGGACCTGCTGGAGGCAGGCACCGCCGGGCCGGGGCAGGCGGAGGGCGGCTGGCTGAACCGGCTGCTGCAGCTGATGCCGGGGGCGGAGGCGCGCACTGCCTTTGCCATCGGCCAGGAGCGGATGCTGCTGATGGAAGGCGCGGCGCCGGTGTCGCAATGGGCGCCGGGCGCCGGGCTGGCGATGAGCCCGCAGGCGGAGCGGCTGGCAGGCCTCTTGATGGAGGAGGATCCGCTGTTCCACGCCGCGCTGAACGAGGCGCTGGAGCTGACCCGGCAGGACTTGTCTTTGGGGACAGGGGAGAACAGTGGCGATGAGGGCGAGGACATGATGATGTCCATGATGACCGCGCCGAAGGGCAAGGCGCTTCAGGAAGTTGCCGCCTATGCAGCGCAGCAGCTGCGCGGCGAGACCCGGATTGCGGCGTTTTCCATAAACGGCTGGGATACCCATCAGCGCCAGGCCAATGGCTTGAAAAATGCGCTGGGGCGGCTGTCGGAGGCCATTCTGACCCTGCAAAGCGGCTTGGGGCCGCAAGCCTGGGGGAAGACGGCGATTGTGGCTGTCAGCGAGTTCGGACGTACCGTGCGGGAAAACGGCACCGGCGGCACCGACCATGGCACCGGCGGCGCGATGCTGCTGGCTGGCGGTGCCATCCGCGGCGGCCGGGTGCTGGGGCGCTGGCCGGGACTGGCGGAGGCGGATCTCTATGACCGCCGCGACCTGATGCCGACCGCGGATGTGCGCAGCCCCCTTGCCTGGCTGCTGCACGGGCTGACCGGCGCCGGCCGGAGCGGGCTGGAAACCACTGTGTTCCCCGGACTGGACATGGGCGGCGACCCGGGGCTGCTGCTCTGATCGTGAAGCGCCTGTCCCGCCTTGCGGGCGACAGGCATCCGTTCTTATTGCGGCTTGGCGCTATGTCCGGCGGTCTTTCAGGCAGCGGCTCCCGCCGGTCCGGCCCGTTCAGGGAACAGTCCGCCCCGTTGGGCCCGGCACCGCCCTGCAGGCGGTGCCGGGCCCAAGGCCGCCAAGCGGTGCGGCGCAAGCCGTGCGGCTGCGGGCGCGGGAGAGTTGCGGGATTGAGATTGGTGCCGGGCCTGGTCCATTCGCGTTGCGGTACGCGCAGGCGGCAGACAGGGAGGGTCTTGCCGGCAGCTGGACTGTTAAAGGCTGCCGCAGGACGAAGCGGTCCCGAAGCTGTGCCCGATCGGGCTTACTGCCTGCGCGGCTGCAGGATCAGGGCGCGGCCGCCGGCGGTGCTGCGGCGGTTGCGGCGGATGGTGCGGGCTTCCAGCCGGACCTGGCCGTAAAGGACGATGATCAGCGTGGCGAGGGCGATGAGGCAGGCTTCCAGCATGTCAGATCGCCGCGCGGCGCTGCAGCCGCTCCTGCACCAGCCCGGCCAGCGTGGCGGCGTCCTGGGTGAGCGGCTTGCCTTTCTGCCGCGAGCGGGCCAGGCGGTCGGCGGCATCGGCCAGCGGCCTGTCGCCGGCGCTGCGGGCGACGCCGCCCAGGAACTGCGCCAGATAGGCCAGGGTCTTTTCCTCCTGCCCCATGTTCAGCACATCGGCGGCGTGGGCCATGTCGTCGCGGTAGGCGATCAGGTCCGGCTCCACCGTTTCGTCGTTCAAGGCGCGCGGGCCGCAGGGCTGGCGGTCTGCCGGCATGCTGGACAGCACCGCCTGCTGGAAGGCGGCGAGCGAGGTGATCGGCTTTTCCAGGAAGCCGGCGGCGCCTGCTTCGATCGCCGCATCCGCCAGGCCGGAATCGCCGGAGGTGGCCAGGATCACGCTGGGGCGCGGGCTGGCGTCGGCCAGTTCGCGGATCAGGTCGAGGCCGGAACCGTCCGGCAGCCCGACATCGGCGATCAGCACCGACGGGCGGTAGACCTGCAGATGGCGGCGGGCGGACTTCAGGCAATCGGCGCGGCGGATGCGGGCGCCGCTGCGCAGGCACAGCAGGCGCAGCGCCTCGCAGGCGAAGCGGCTGTCCTCGACCACCAGGATGGTCAGCCCCAGAAGCGGGCGCCGGCTGGCAGGCAGGCGCTGGGCGGCAGCAAACAGTTCCGAATCGTCCATAACGCATCCTCCTTGCGGGATATGCTCCAACGCTAGGGATTCGAGGCTAATTACTCGTTAACGGGGCGTGCGCAGGTGCCGCGCGGAAGCCGACGTGCGGATTGGCGCACTTGCCGCGGCGCAGCAAAGCCCCCATAACCGCTGCGGAGGAATGTTTGTGAGAGGAGCACAACAAAGATGATCGGCCGCTTGAACCATGTTGCCATTGCTGTCCCGGATCTGGAGGCGGCATCGGCGCAATACCGCAACGCGCTGGGCGCCAAGGTCGGCGACCCGCAGGATGAGCCGGATCACGGCGTCACCGTGGTGTTCATCGAACTGCCCAACACCAAGATCGAGCTCTTGTACCCGCTGGGGGACAATTCGCCGATCAACGGCTTCCTGGAAAAGAACCCGGCGGGCGGCATCCACCATGTCTGCTATGAGGTGGAGGATATCCTGGCGGCGCGCGACCACCTGAAGGCGCAGGGCGCGCGGGTGCTGGGCTCGGGCGAGCCGAAGATCGGCGCCCACGGCAAGCCGGTGCTGTTCCTGCATCCCAAGGATTTCAACGGCTGCCTGGTGGAACTCGAAGAAGTTTGACGCTATGAGCGTCCTGCCCCGGCTGCGGGGCAGGGCAAACCGGAGGAGCCAGCGCCATGGGCATTACATCAGCAATCGTTCTGTATGCGGTGATCTGGTTCATGACCTTCCTGGTGGTCATCCCGATCCGGCTGGAAACCCAGGGCGACAGGGGCGACGTGGTGCCGGGCACCCATGCCGGCGCGCCGGAAAAGCACTTCCTGAAACAGAAGGCCTGGATCACCACCGGCGTGGCGGCGGTGCTGTGGGCCATTATCTGCGCGATCGTCATCTCCGGCGTGATCTCGGTGCATGATTTCGACTGGATGGGAATGCTACCGGAGCGGCAGTAATCCGTTTCGGCACCAGACAATCAGGATAACAGGACCTCCCGCCCGGCTTGAAGGCATTGGCATGCCTCTGCGCCGGTTTGGGCGTGGCGCCGCGCTGATGCGCGGCGCGGGTGCGGCCAGCCCGGCGGGCTGGAGCGGACGGCAGCGCAAGATTGAACTCAGAAGAGATTTGCTGAGAAGCGCTTCAAGGGCAGGACTGCCCTTGAAAGCGCCATCTCCAGTGTATTGCGGCCTTTACCGCGTCAAGGCTGAACCGCGCGTGCCGCGCGGCGGCTGGCGCCGGCCTTGACCCGGCTGCGGCCGGAGGGGGCGCCGCCCGCCTAGCGGCGGGCCAGCGCGTGGTAGATGTGGGTGAAGGTGGCGGCGCCCAGGATCGGGATCACCAGGTTCACCAGCGGCACCGACAGCGGCACCGCCATCAGCGTGCCGGCCGCCCAGATGGTGGTGGAATGGCGGCGGCGCAGCTTCTTGGCCTCGGCGGTTCCGACCCGGCGGGCGGCAGCAAGGGTGAAATATTCGCGCCCCAGCAGGAAGCCGTTCAGTCCCCAGAAGATGAACAGCGCCGCAGGCGGGAACAGCACATAGAGGAACAGCGCCAGGATGTTGGCCGCAATCAGCAGGCCGAGGAAGTTCACCGTGTCCTTGACCGCGTCCCAGAACGGCACTTTGGCCGCCGGGGGCAGGGCGGGGTAGTGCTTGTCCTCCACCGCCTGGGCAACCTCCTCAAGGAACATCGAGGTGATGGCAGACGCCACCGGCACCATCAGGAACACCGACAGGAACAGCATGAAGAACAGCGAGCCGAACGAGAGCAGATCATCGAGCCAGGTGACCTCGCCCAGCACCGGCACCGTTGCTTCGGGGCCGACCAGCCACTGGATCAGCATCAGGAAGCCGGCGTAGGCTGCAATCAGCAGGGCGACGGTCAGGCCCAGACCCAGAAACAGCACCTTGCGGAAGCGCGGGTCGCCGGTCTGGCCGAGGGTTTTGAAAAAGGCTGTGAAGATCATGCGCTCATCCAGGTGGTGATGGCGTCCAGGTCCGGGCGCGGCCGCTCGGGCGGGGCGGAGCTTTGGGTGGCGATATGGACGATGCCGGCGATGCGCTCGTTTTCCGCCAGGCCAAAGGCAGCCTCGCAGAAGCCGCGGTCATGGCTGGCCCAGCCGGTCAGCCAGTTGGCGCCCCAGCCTGCCGCCAGCGCCGCATTCAGCAGCGCGAGGCAGACCGCGCCGGCGGAGTAAGTCTGTTCAATGGCCGGGATCTTGGGGCTGTCCTTCTGCACTTCGACCACCACAACGGCAAGCTGGCCTTGGTCGAACTGGCTGCGGCCCTTGGCAATGTCTTCAGGGCTTTTGCCAAGGCGCCGGCCGGTTTCTTCGGTCAGACCGGCCAGCCGCGCCATCGCGGGCTGCTCCACCACGACAAAGCGCCAGGGCTCCAGCTTGCCATGATCGGGGGAGCGGGCGGCGGCGGTCAGGATCGGCAGCAGCTCGTCCCGCGAAGGCGCTGGCGCCACCAGCGTCTTGGCCGGGCGCGAGCGGCGCGACAGCAGGAATTCGAGGGCGGCGTCATTGCATGCAGGCATATGTGAAACCTTTTTACATCTGGTGCTGCCTATCTCTGCGGCGTTGGGTGTTTTTTCAAGAGCCAATGGGCCTTGCGCGCTGCCTGTGCCGAAAATGCAGCAGGCGGCGGGGGCTTGGGTTTCGCTGGCAGGGTGATAGCGGTGTCAGGGCGGCAAAGTCTATGGCTTTTGCCGCCTGCACAGGGCATCAGTGCCTCATGGGAAAGCCGAAGAAGAAAGACCTGCCGGATCTGAGCCATCTGTGCGTGCCGGGCGCGGAGATCGCGGTGCGGGCGGCGCCCAAGGCAGCGCGCAATGCCATTGTGCAGGCGGAGGGGATGCTGAAGATCTCGGTCACCGCGGCGCCGGAGAACGGCAAGGCGACCGAGGCCATCCGCAGCCTGCTGGCCGTGGCGATGGGCACGGCTGCGGCGAATCTGGAACTGCGCCGCGGCGCAACCTCGCGCAGCAAGGTGTTTGTCTATACCGGGCCTGCCTGAGGGCTAGTCGTCGCCGACCAGCCGGTAGACGCCCTCGGGCAGATCGAGTGCAGCGGCCAGATCGCGCACCTGGTTGTGCGACAGCGTGATTTTCTGCACGCTGTCGGTGCGCGGGTCGTATTGCTCGACCGTGACGCATTCGGCAAAGGAATTGATGGTCACATCCTCGTTGAGCGGGCTTGTGTTCTCGTCAACAAGGGTGATGACCGTCGAGTCGAATTCATGTTCGATGGTAAACATGCCCCCAGCCTGCACTGCCGGCCGCCTGCTGGCAAGGCCTTGCAATTGCAGGCGATCATCCCGATCTGCCGGCAAGGTTCCGCCGCCGGGCAATTGCCTTCCACTGAGGGAGCAGGGTAATGTGCGGGTGGATTTCAAAAGGATGTGCCATGCGCCGTTACCTGTGTCTCATTGCCCTTGCCGCCAGCGCCTGCAACATGGTGGTGGAACCCGCGCCCCAGCCGGTCCAGACCGCGCAGCGGCAGCCGGTGCAGGGGATGGCGCCGGGCGAGGCGCGCAGCGCCTTTGCCTCCGTCACCCGCCGGGTGGAGCCGGTGGCGGAGCGCGAGTGCCGCAGCCGCACCCAGGGCCTGAACTGCGACTTCCTGATCCGCATCGACCCGAATCCGAACGCCGCGCCCAACGCCTATCAGAGCCTCGACCGCAACGGCCGGCCGGTGATTACCTTCACCCAGCGGATGCTGGGGCAGATTGCCAACCACGACGAGCTGGCCTTTGTGATGTCGCATGAGGCGGCCCACCATATCCGCGGCCACCTGGCGCGGCAGGCGCAGAACTCGGCCCTGGTCAGCGCCGGGGCCGGGCTGATCACCGCGCTGGCGGGGGGCGGGTCCGCCAGCGTGTCCACGGCGCAGGATATCGGCGGTTTTGTCGGAGCCCGCAGCTATTCCAAGGAGTTCGAGCTGGAGGCGGACGAGCTGGGCACCATCATCACCCACAAGTCCGGCTACCGGCCCAGCGTCGGCGTGCGCTTCTTCAACCGGCTGCCGGATCCCGGCGACCGCTTCCTCGGCACCCACCCGGCCAACCCGGACCGGGTGCGGGTGGTGCAGGCCACCATCGCACGCAACAACCTGAACTGACCGTGGCGGCCAGGGACACCTCTGCCCCCGGGCTGGAAAAGCTCGGCGTGGTGCTGACCGACCGCGGCTCGAAATACGCGGTGAGCGGCGCGCGTGTGACCTCGCGCGAGGAGGTGGATGCGGTGCTGGCGGAGCTGAAGAGCGAGCGCGCTTATGCCAAGGCCACCCACAACACCTGGGCGGCGATGCTGCCCAGCGGCGGGCTCAAGGCTGATGACGGCGAAAGCGGCGCGGGCATGGTGATCCTGCGGATGCTGGAGCGCGAGGGGATCACAGATCACGTCATCATCGTCACCCGCTGGTATGGCGGCAAGAAGCTGGGCGGCGACCGTTTCCGCCGGGTGCAGGATGCAGTGCGCGCCTATCTGGACCACCGGGGCGGTAAGCCCGCGTGAAAATTCTCTCCGGTTGACCTGAGTCAAATCCGCTCCCGTCGCCAATCGCTAAGCTGCCCCGGCAATGCATGATTACGGGGTATGCGCGATGACCGCCGAAGCTGATCTGAAAACCCACGCCGAACTGTTCGACCGGATGGCCTGCGCCGTTGGCCTGGACCTGGAGGAAGAGGCAGTCAGCGGCCATCTGCGCTTTGACGAGATTGCCGAAGCGGTGCTGCGCTGCACCCGCTGCGGCGGTGTGGGCGCCTGCCGCAAATGGCTGGCCGAAGGCCTGCGCCCGGGCGCCGACGCGCCGGATTTCTGCCGCAACCGCGATCTGCTCGGCTATTTGAACGAGCAGCAGGCCTGACCGCTCCGCCACATCCCAGGAGATCGAAACATGAAGCCATTGGGTGAGCCGCTGCGCCATTTGCGGCTGATGTCCCGGATGGGACAGGCCATCGGCGCCGACCTGTCCGGCGCCCTGGCCGCAGGCCGGATCAGCAATCAGGATTGGGCCGACATGGTCACCCGCTGCCGCGGCTGCAGCGCACCGGGCCAATGCGCTGCCTTCCTGGCAGAGCATGAGGACGCCAGCGCCCCGATGCCCGGCTGCCTGAATACCGAAGACCTGCTGCGCCTCAAGGAGCAGGCCCGATGAAGGATATGGCGGCGGAGGCCGAAGGCCTCGGCAATATCTTCCGCCACCTGTGGCTGTTGCGTGCCGTGGCAGAGGCCGCGGGCGTCGATCTGGACCAGGCGGTGAAGGCGGGCCGCCTCGGCGGCCTGGACTATGCCCGGATGGTGACAAGCTGCCGCGGCGCGGGCTGCGGCAAGTCCTGCGCCCTGTGGCTGTCCGCCCGCCGGGGCGGCGATACGCCCGCTGTGCCGGAGTTCTGCCCCAGCGCGGATGCCTTCAGGCGGCTGATGCCCTGATCCGCCGCCCGCGCGGCGCCTGCGGCTTGGCCTGCTACAGCTTGGAGTGCGTCCCGTCGCACAGCGGCTTCTTGCCCGAGTGCTTGCAGCCGCAGAAGAACAGCTTGCCGTCCTTTTCCGCCTTGTACTTCACCGGCTCGAACGCCGTGTCCTTGTGCGAGCCATCGCAGAACGGCTGCCGCTTGGACCTGCCGCAGGCGCACCAGAAATAGGTCTTTCCCTCCTTCACCTCGACCGGGAAGGGGGCTTTCTGGGCGATTTCCGGAGTATCTGACATGGCTGGGCGCTCTCCCTGGCTGGTTGTATTCTTTGGGCGGGGCGGCTCTTTACAGCCACCCTGCAAGATTACTTTAGCTTGATCACGAAGTGCTTCAGCACTTTTTCCTTGATCTCCCAGGTGCCAGCGAAGCCTTTTTCGACAACAAAGGCATCGCCCGGGCCAACTTCGTTCGGGTCTTCGCCCTCAGCCGTGATGACGATCCGGCCTTCGATCATGTGAACGAATTCCCAGGCGTCATAGGTGGCGTGATAGGTGCCCGGCGTGGCTTCCCACCAGCCGCTGATGATGCCGCCGTCCTCGGATGTGTATTCGATCCAGGTTTTCATCGTGGGGCTGCCCTCGGCTTTGGTCCAGCCTTCAAGGTCATCCAGAACCGGATCGACAGAGCGGTCAGGCAGTTTGGTAAATGCAGGTTTGGTCACGGTTGTCTCCACTGTTGGGGTCTTCTGGTTGTGTTTGTGAATTTCCTGTCAGGAAATAAACATAACTAAAAGTGGAGATTCGGGAACGGGTTTTTCGTAGTGGTGCAGCTGATAAGCAAAAGGCGGCCCGGGTTCGGGGCCGCCTTTGGTGCAGGTACTGATGTCAGGGCAGCCGCCTACTGCGGCAAGCACCCCCACAAGTCATACTCCCCGGCCTCGTCCACCTCGACCGTCACCAGATCACCGGCCTGCAGCCCCTCGGTCCCCTCGTCAATGAACAGGTTGCCGTCGATCTCCGGTGCGTCGGCCTTGGTGCGGCAGGTGGCGATGCCGTCTTCGTCGATGTCATCCACGATCACCTGCAGGGTCTGGCCGACCTTGGCCGCCAGCTTGGCCTCGGAGATCGCCTGGGCCTTCTCCATGAACCGCTCCCAGCGTTCCTGCTTCACCTCTTCCGGCACATGGTCCGGCAGATCGTTGGAGCGGGCGCCGTCGACGTTTTCGTATTTGAAGCAGCCGACCCGGTCCAGCTGCGCCTCGTCCATCCAGTCGAGCAGGTGCTGGAACTCCGCCTCGGTCTCTCCCGGGAAGCCGACGATGAAGGTGGAGCGCAGGGTGATGTCCGGGCAGGTCGCGCGCCAGGCGTTGATCTCGTCCAGCGTCTTGGCCGCCGCTGCGGGGCGGGCCATGCGGCGCAGCACATCCGGGTGAGCGTGCTGGAAGGGGATGTCCAGATAGGGCAGCAGCGCGTTCTCAGGGTCCGCCATCAGCGGGATCAGCTCGCGCACATGCGGGTAGGGGTAGACATAGTGCAGCCGCACCCACAGGTCCTGTGCCGGGGCCAGCTTGCCCAGCTCGCGGGAGAGGTCTTGAATGTGGCTGCGCACGTCGGCACCCTTCCAGGGATGGGCGGAGTACTTGCGGTCGAGCCCGTAGGCGGAGGTGTCCTGCGAAATCACCAGGAGTTCGCGCACGCCGGCCTCCACCAGCTTCTCCGCCTCGCGCAGCACCGCGTGCACCGGCCGCGACGCCAGCTTGCCGCGCATGTCCGGGATGATGCAGAACTTGCACTTGTGGTTGCAGCCCTCGGAGATCTTCAGATAGCTGAAGTGCCGCGGGGTCAGTTTCACACCCGCCGCGGGCAGCAGGTCCACATAGGGGTTCGGGCTGGGCGGCACCGCGGAATGCACCGCGTCCAGCACCTGCTCATACTGGTGCGGGCCGGTCACCGCGTGGATGCGCGGGTGATGCTCGCGTATGTAGTCCGGTTCGGCGCCGAGGCAGCCGGTGACGATCACCTTGCCGTTTTCCTTCAGCGCCTCGCCGATCGCCTCCAAGCTTTCCGCCTTGGCGCTGTCGAGGAAGCCGCAGGTGTTGACGATGACCGCGTCGGCACCGGCGTAGTCGGGCGAGATGCCGTAGCCCTCGGCGCGCAGCCGGGTCAGGATGCGCTCGCTGTCCACCAGCGCCTTGGGGCAGCCGAGCGACACCATGCCGAGGGTCGGCTGGCCGTCACGGGGCGCCTCGCGGAACTGCGGTTCCGGAGCAAGGTCGGGGCGGAGGCTGGGCGGGTTGCTGGACGGGGTACTGGTCATGCGCGCGCATATATCAGGAATGCGGCAGGAGGCAAGGAAAACGGGGGGTGCAAGCCGTGCACCGCCTGTACACCCCCTGTGCACCGGGGGGCTGCCAAATGCCCTTCGCCCGGCCTCTCCGTCAAGCCGGAGGTTTGCCTGTGGCAAAACGGGAGGGGGCTGCCCCGCCGCCTGCTGAAGCCCTTGGCTAGCGGCTATTGAGATTTCACGCATTAGGGGAAAAATGCCACACCAAGGCAATCTCGGGCCTGCTTGGTTGACCCGTATTTTCGCTCATGAAATTTTCCCCGAAAAATTGAGGGACACCTGATGAAAAAAGCCTTTTGCCTGCTCGCGCTGACGTCTCTGACTGCCTGTGTCGAGCCTGCGCTGGAAATCGAATCCGAACCGGCATCCTTTGCATTCCTGGCCGGCGCTCCCAAGGAGCGTCTGGGCGACGGCACCACCAAAACCACCATTCGTGCATACAAGAGCGTGCAGGACAGCGGCGGAAAGACGGTCAGAAAGGAAATCGAGGGCGCGAAATGCACTCTGACCTCAGACCACCTGCGGGCGGAAATCGTTACCCCGCAACAGGTTGTCCTGCCCAAGTACGATCAGGACCCTGATTTGGAAGCGCGCGGTGTGCCGCCGTCGATCCTGATTTCCTGCAAGGCCGGCGACCTCAAAGGCTCAACCTTGCTTGCCGCGAAACCCGGGCAGATCATCTCCGGGTCCGGCAACCTTGTTGCCGACCTGATCCTGATCACCGGATCCGCAATTGCGGCAACCACCGCCGACTGGCGTTATGCTGAAACCGTTGCGGTAGGCGTCGAATGATGTGGAAACACCTGATCCCGGTTCTTGCACTTTCTGCGTGCGGAGCAACTTCTATTCCGGTGGATGAGACGTTTACTGCCAGCCGCCGGGCTGCGCTGGGGAATGAGTTTAAATCGCACTCCACCCTGGTCAGGAGCTTTGCCACTGGCGAGGACGGCAAACGGGTTGAGGTCGAAGGGGCCGTTTGTTCGGCTTCGAACGCCTTGATCAGGGTGAAAAACGTGACGACCCCCGCATTGGTGAAAACGCCGATGTACCTGCAGGCGGAAAGGTTCCCGAAAAAGGGCAAACCCCCGGCACTGAACTGGCGGTGCTCCTACCAGGGCAAGGTGGTGACGCTCACGACCGAGGCCGCATCGGGGCGGGGGCATGCTGTGACGCAAGGCGTGTCCACGTACAACGCATCCACCGGGACGTACTCCCAGCCCACGTCAGTTGTTCTGACCGGCCGGCTGAGTTCGACGCTTCCCTGGGGCTACCCGAATGTCGAGGTTGAGTTCTGACGAAGCTTTGGGCGTTCCACGGAAAGCCCTGCGGCAGCGGTTCCGGCTGCGGTGAAAACATGAACGTCCCGGGCCGCTGCGGCCCGGTTCTCCCCGCCCCGTTACGCCGGAAGGGCGCCCGCCCCGGGGCGGGCGCGGAGCTCTCGAAGACGTGACAACACCATCCATTGACCCCTCTATGCATTGCGCCCCCGCGCTCAGGCGGTAAGCTGGGGAAAAGACCCTCGGGGAACAGGGGGACAAGGCAAGAGGAGCGGGATGATGAAGCTGATAATCCGGGTCGTGACGGCGCTGGTGCTGACGGTGGTCGTGCTGGCGGCGCTGGTGCTCTTGCTGCCGGGCGAGAAGATCGCGCGGCTGGCCGCCGATCAGCTGGAAACCCAGACCGGGCGCAAGCTGGACTTCGGCGGCAAGGTGCGCTTCACCTTCTGGCCGACGCTGGGCGTCAAGGCCGATGCGGTGACGCTGTCCAATGCGGACTGGGCCGGGCCGGAGCCGATGCTGCGGGCCGAACGGCTGACCATCGGGGTCTCCGCGGCAGAGCTGCTGCAGGGCGATGTGCGGGTCACTGAGGTCTCTGCCATCCTGCCGCATCTGAACCTCGCCACCAACGCGGAGGGCACCGGCAACTGGGTCATGGGCGGCACCGGCGCGGCGCCCGGCAGCGCCCCGGGCGGCGGCAGCGGTGCCTTGCCGCTCCGGATCGAGGCGGTGGAGCTGACCGGCGCCTCGCTGCGCTATGCGGCGCACGGGCAGGAGCCGGTGGTAATGAAGAACATCGACCTCAGCCTGCTGTGGCCGGACCCGGCCGGCACCGCGAACGCCAAGGCCACGCTGCGCCCGGCGGGGGAGCCGGTGGAGGTGGACGCCGAGATCGGCACCTTTGCGGCCTTTCTGGCCGGTGAGGTGTCCTCGGTCGGGGCAACGGTGACGGCGCCCGGCGGCAAGGGGCGGTTTGACGGCCACGCCGATATCAACGGCGAGGCCAGCGGGCGGCTGACCTTCGGCGCCGAAGACGCGCTGCAGACCGGTGTGGCGCTGGGGGTGTTCCTGCCCGATGCGCTGGCGCAGAAGGCGGTGTTCGGCGCCGACGTGACCTATACCGCCGACGGGCGCCTGTCGATGCGGGACCTGGCGCTGGAGCTGGGCGCCAACCGGCTGACCGGCGCGGCTGATGTGGAATTCAATGACCGTCCCAGCATCACCGCGCAGCTGCAGGGCGGGGCGCTGGATTTCTCCCGCTATGCAGCCGGGCAGGGCGGTGCCGGCAGCGGCGGACCGGCAAGCCGCGGCTGGCCGGAGGGGGTGATCGACGCCTCGGCGCTGGGGCTGGCGGATGCGGCGGTCGACCTGACGTTTGACAGCCTTCGCACCGGCGGCCTGACCCTGGGCGCCAGCAAGCTGAACCTGACGGTAGAGCGCAGCCGCGCGGTGCTGAATTTCCTGCCTGCGGCGATGTTCGGCGGCCAGGTGCAGGGGCAGGTGGTCGCCAACAACCGCAGCGGGCTGTCGGTGGGCGGCAATCTGACCTTCACCGGCATCCGGCTGGAGCGCGCGCTGGGCGAAACCGCGGGATATGACCGGCTGAACGGCGAGGCGCTGGGCGCGCTGGAGTTCCTCGGCTCCGGCAATTCGGTTGCGGCCATCATGCGCTCCCTCAGCGGCAAGGGCTGGCTGGAGGCGGGCAAGGGGTTCTTCACCGGCTTCGACCTGGAGCAGCTGATGCGCTCGGGCGGCAACGGCGGCAGCACCGTGTTCGACCAGCTGACCGCCAGCTATACGATCGAGGGCGGCAACCTGCGCAACGAGGACCTGCTGGTGCTGCTCAAGGGCTTCCGGGCCGATGGCAAGGGCAGGATCGGGCTGGGGGCGCGCGACCTCGATTACCTGTTCACGCCGCAGATCGTCCGGGCGGGCCGCGACCAGGTGCTGACCATCCCGGTGCGGATCACCGGCCCTTGGGAGGACCCGGACATCCGCCCGGACTTCGGCCAGGCGCTGCAGACCCGGATCGACGACGTCGAGCAGGAGGCCAAGGACCGGGTGCGCCAGAAGCTGGCCGAGGAGCTGAACCTGGAAACGGAGATCGCGCCGGAACAGGACATCAACGATGTGCTGCAGCAGCGCATCGAGCAGGAGGCCCGAGACCAGCTGCTGAAGCTCCTGGGCGGCGACTGACGCCCCCCGGCCGGAGGCCGGGTCAAGGAAGGCCGCAGGCCTCCGGGCAACGCCCGGCTTGTCCTTGACGCGGCTGCAGGCACCTTGCACTTGATTTGGCGCATGCAAGGGCAGACCTGCCCTTGCATCGCTTCTCAGCAAGTGAAAAAGCGCCCGCCGGAGGCGGGCGCGGATCGCCTGCGTCAGCAGGCGAAATACCTCTTGCCAAGGTCAGATGGTCTGGTCGTAGTCACCGACCAGCGGCTCGGTACGGATCACCGCGTCGATATCCGCAAAGATCGCCCGCATCTCGGCCTCGCTGTCGGAGCTTTCGCAGACCACCACCAGGTTCGGCGTGTTGGAGGACGCCCGCACCAGCCCCCAGGAGCCGTTGTCCAGGATCAGCCGGGCGCCGTTCACGGTGACGACGTCCTTGATCGCCCGGCCTGCGAATTGCTCGCCTGCCTCATGCTTGGCCACCAGCTTCTGCACCAGCCGCTCCAGCACGGCGTATTTTTCGGTGTCGGCGCAGTAGGGCGACATGGTCGGGGTGGACCAGGTCTTGGGCAGCGCCTTCCTGAGGTCCGACATCGACTGATCCGGGTTTCGGTCCAGCATCTTGCAGACCTCGACGGCCACCCGCATGCCGCAGTCGTAGCCGCGGCCCACCGGCTCGGCCAGGAAGTAGTGGCCGGATTTCTCGAACCCTGCGAGCGCGCCGATTTCCTTGACCCGCCGCTTCATGTGGCTGTGGCCCGTCTTCCAGTAATCGGCGGTGACGCCGTTCTTCTGCAGCTCCGGGTCGGAGGCAAACAGGCCGGTGGATTTCACATCCGCGACAAAGGTCGAATTCGGATAGAGCTTGCTGAGGTCGCGCGCCATGATCACGCCGACCTTGTCGGCAAAGATCTCTTCGCCCTCGTCATCGACCACGCCGCAGCGGTCGCCGTCGCCGTCAAAGCCAAGCGCCAGATCGGCGCCGGAGGCTTTCACGCTGGCCGACATGTCGTGCAGCATTTCCATCGCTTCGGGGTTGGGGTTGTAATGCGGGAAGGTGTAGTCGAGCCGGTTGTGGCTCTCGACCACCTCCACGCCGATGCGCTTGAACAGCTCCGGCGCAAAGGCCGAGGCGGTGCCGTTGCCGGTGGCGCAGACCACCTTCAGCGGGCGGGACATTCTGAAATCGCCGGCCAGGTCGTCGATGTAGGCTTCCTTGACGCCGTCGACGAACTCGTAGGAGCCGCCGGGCGCAGGCCGGCCTTCGCCGTTCAGCACGATGTCGCGCAGCTCCGCCATCTCGTCCGGGCCGTGGGTCAGCGGGCGGTCAAAGCCCATCTTGACGCCGGTCCAGCCGTTGGGGTTGTGCGACGCGGTGACCATGGCGACCGCGGGCACATCCAGGTGGAACTGGGCGAAATAGGCCATCGGCGACAGCGCCGGGCCGATGTCCTTCACCTGGATGCCGGCCTGCATCAGGCCCAGGATCAGGGCGTTCTTGATGGCCAGCGAATAGTCGCGGTAGTCGTTGCCGACGGCAATCACCGGTTCGATGCCGCGCTTGCGCATCTGGGTGCCGAGGCCGAGGCCCAGGGCGGTCATGCCGGGGAGGTTGATTTCCTCCGGGTATTTCCAGCGCGCGTCATATTCGCGGAAGCCGGTGGGCTTGATCATCGCGTCGCGCAGGAAGCTCCAGGTGTTCGGGGTCACCTCAGGCTGCGGTTTGGTCATTTTTGAAATCTCTTTTTGGGGTCAAATACGGATCGGGTCGGCCTTGGCCAGCGCATCAAAGCGCATCAGGCTTTCGATCAGCTGCGGCATCTGGTCGAGGTAGATCATGTTCGGCCCGTCGGACGGTGCGTTGTCCGGGTCCTGATGGGTCTCGATAAAGACCGACGCGATGCCCAGCGAGACCGCTGCGCGGGCCATCAGCGGCGCAAACTCGCGCTGGCCGCCGGTGGAGCCGCCCTTGCCGCCGGGCTGCTGCACTGAATGGGTGGCATCCATTACCACCGGGTAGCCGCCCTGCGCCATCTGCGGCAGCGAGCGCATGTCGGCCACCAGCGTGTTGTAGCCGAAGGAGGTGCCGCGCTCCGTCAGCAGGATGTTCTGGTTGCCGGTGCTTTCGACCTTGGCGACCACATTGGCCATGTCCCAGGGCGCCAGGAACTGGCCCTTCTTGATGTTCACCGCCTTGCCGGTGTTGCCTGCGGCCAGCAGCATGTCTGTCTGGCGGCACAGGAAGGCCGGGATCTGCAGGATGTCGACGGCCTCAGCCGCCACCGCGCATTGCGCCTCGGTGTGGACATCGGTCAGCACCGGCACGCCGAATTCGCGGCGGATGGTGTCCAGCACCTTCAGCCCCTCGTCGATGCCAAGGCCGCGCTTGCCCGACAGCGAGGTGCGGTTGGCCTTGTCGTAGGAGGCCTTGAACACGAACTGGGCGCCTGCCTTGTCGCAGGCTTCCTTGAGCTGCCCGGCAATCATCCGGGCGTGGTCTGCGGTTTCCAGCTGGCAGGGGCCGGCAATGAAGGTCAGCGGACGGTCATTGCCAACGGTGAGGCCGGCGATATCGATGTTTTTCATGGGTACCCGATGGCTTTACGATGACACCTGCTCCCGCAGGATGGACGCGGTGAGCGAACACATCAGGTAGATACCGGAAAAGATCAGGAATGCCAAAACGGTATTCTCGAACTTGCGCGGATAGGAGGGTTCCTGGCTGGCGACCGGCTCCACCGCGGTGGTCAGGTAGCGGACCTGGCGGTTGGCCTCCATGCGGGTGGTTTCCACTTGCTGCAAGGCCGATTGCAGCATCAGGTCGCGGGTGGCGAGGTCGGCCTGGGCCATCTGGATCTGGATCCGCAGATTGGCGAGCGAATTTTCGCCGGCTGAGGCATCGACCATCCGGTTGTTGAGGCTGGCGATCACCGCTTCCAGCCGTTTGATGTCGGCTTCGGCGCCGGACACCTTGGCGCGGTTGGGGCGGGCGTTGTCCATCAGCGCCGCCAGCTCCAGCCGTTTCTCCTCCAGCTGGATTTCAAAGGTGCTGATCTGGGTGCGCAGCGAGGCCACCACGCCCTCGGGGTCGAGCACCGCGCCCTGCTGCTGCAGCACCACCAGCCGTTCCTGCGCCGCGCGGCGCTGGGCCTCGGCGTCGGAAAGCGCGGTTTCGGCTTCGGACATCTGGTCGGCGCGTTTCTGCTGCGACAGGTTGTTCACCTTTTCCTGCGCATAGGAAATCAGCTTGCGCGAAAACTCTGCCGCCACTTCGGGATCGGCGGCAGACACCTCCATCCGCACCACGCCCTCGGTCGGGTCATAACCGATCTTCACATTGCGGTTGTAGGTGGCGTAGGCCTCCTCGTTGGTCGGCGCGCTCTCCAGCCGCTGGATCGGGTCCAGCCACTCCTGGGTGAAATGCGCCTTGAACCCGACCTCGCGGTCCAGCCGCAGCATCGCCTCCTTCGACATCAGGTAGCTTTGCACCGCGATCGAATCCTGGCTGGTGGCGAACTGGGTGCCGGACAGCAGCCCGCCGACGCCGCCCGCGGCGCTGTCGGCCTTCAGCACCAGGAATTCCGACTTGGAGGAATACATCGGCGTCGCCACCGAATAGAAGTAATAGCCCGCGGCCAGGGTCGGCAGCATCACGAAGAACGCCAGCCGCGCCGCCAGCAGCGTCAGCTTGCGGCGGCGGCGGCGGGCGATGTCGCGCTGGATGTCCTGGATTTCGCGGGCGCGGCGCTCTGCCGGGCTCAGCTCTGTCGAGGGCAGGGTGGTCTTGGCCGCGGGAACCGTCTGCGGCAGCTGGACCTTGCCGGGGGCGGGCGGGGCGCCTGCGGGCTGCGCCTTGTTCTGCGGCACCACCAGCTCCAGCATGTTGGCGCGCTTGAACGGGTCGATGCCGCGCTCGCGCAGCATCCGCACCGCCTCGAAATCGGACGTGGCGGGCAGGTTGTGCTTTTGCGCCATCCGCCGCGCCAGGCGCAGCTGGCGGCCGGTCAGGCCCTCCTGGCGGATGGCGTCGATATCGGTTTCCATTCTGGTTTCGCGGGCAGAGCTGACCATGCCGGACAGCGGCGCGCCTGCGGCGCCTGCGCCCCCTGGGGCTGCAGCGGCCGGGGCGGCCGGCTGCTCCGGCGCCTGCGGCTGGGCGGCGGCGCTGCCGCCGGCAGGGGTGCTGCGGCGGATGCGGAACTTCTTAGCTCTCGGTTTCGTAGTCATAGAGCTGTTTCGCTTCTTCCAAAGTGTCAAACATATGCAGCTGCCCCTGCAGAAGGACGGCAGCCGAACGGGCAAATTTCTCCAGCGTCCTGGCCTGGTGCGAGACGATGATGATGGTGGTGGTCGCCAGCCGTTCCTGCAGGATCTCGCCGGCCTTGCGGTTGAACTCCGCATCGGTGGTGGAGGGCATGCCTTCGTCGATCAGGTAGATGTCGAAATCCAGCGCCAGCATCAGCGCAAAGCTGAACCGCGCCCGCATGCCGGACGAGTAGGTGCCGACCGGCTGGTCGAAATACTCCTTGAGCCCGCAGAGCCAGCGGCAGTAGGCCTCCACGTAATCCGGGTCGAGGCCGTAGAGCTTGGCGATGTAGCGGCAGTTTTCCATTGCCGACAGGCGGCTGATGACGCCGCCCATGAACCCCAGCGGGAAGGAGACCTTGCAGTTGCGGCGGATCTCGCCCTCATCGGGCTTTTCGAGGCCGGCCATCATGTTGATCAGGGTGGTCTTGCCGGTGCCGTTCGGCGCCAGCACGCCCAGCGAATTGCCGGGCTCGATGCGGAACGACACGCGGTCAAGGATCACCTTGCGCTGGGTTCCTGTCCAAAAGGACTTGCTGACGTCTTCAAACTCAAGCATCGCCTGTTCCGGTACTGCCCGTGCGGCCCTGTCGCGGGTTCTCGTGTGCCTCTTGCCCGGGCGCGTGCGGCGCGCCCTTGGCCCCTTCATATCAAAAGAGTGTTAATGGCCTACGCCGCGAATTTGGCCTTATTATGTCGAACTGTGACATAAATCATCAACCAAGTGTTAACCAATTTGCCCCGCATCCGGGCCGCAGGGGACGGAAATTGCAGGCACAACAGATTTGCGGGGCGCAAGATGGCTGTTTCCAGTTCTGAAACAATCAAGGCCAGCCGGCGGCTGAAGGACCGGATTCGCGCCTGCCGGATCTGTGCGGAGCGGTTTGCCGCCACCGCCACCGCGCATGACCCCCGCCCGGTGGTGTGGTTCCGCCCCTCCGCCCGCATCCTGATTGCCGGCCAGGCGCCGGGGCTGCGGGTGCATGAAAGCGGGCGGCCCTTCACCGATCCCTCCGGCGACCGGCTGCGGGCCTGGCTGGGGCTGACGGAGGCGGAGTTCTATGACAAGGACCGGGTGGCGGTGGTGCCGATGGGCTTCTGCTTTCCCGGCTACAACGACAGGAAGGCCGACCTGCCGCCGCCTGCCGTCTGCGGAAAAACCTGGCACCATCAGGTGATGGAGCATCTGCCGGATGTGCAGCTGAAGGTGCTGGTCGGCGCCCATGCGCAGCGCTATCACCTGGGGCTGAAAGGGCCGGTGACGGATGTTGTCCGCGGCTGGCGGGATCATGCGCCGCAGGTCTTCCCCTTGCCGCATCCGTCCTGGCGTAATACCGGATGGCTGAAGAAGAACCCCTGGTTCGAGGCGGAGCTGCTGCCGGTTCTGCAGGCCCGGGTGAAGGAGCTGATGCGATGACAGATGAAACCCCGCTGGATCTGGCCCATGCCGCGATGGAGGCCGCGCCGCAGGACGATGCCGCCCGGCTGCGGTTTTATGAGCGGCTGGCGGATGCCGAGCTGTTCCTGATGCTGACGGAAGAGGCCGCGGGGGAGCAGATCTCGCCGGAGCTGTTCGAGACGCCGGACGGGGCTTTTGTCCTGGTGTTCGACCGCGAGGAGCGGCTGGCGCAATTTGCCGGCAAGCCTGTTCCTTATGCGGCGCTGTCGGGCCGGGTGGTTGCGCAGATGCTGGCCGGGCAGGGGATCGGGCTGGGGCTGAACCTGGAGGTGGCGCCCTCTGCCTTCCTGATCCCGGCGGAGGCCATCGCCTGGCTGCACCAGACCCTTGGCCATGCGCCGGAGGAAGTCGAGGCCGGCGTGACGGAGTTCACCGCGCCCAAAGGGCTGCCGGAGGCGCTGCTGACCGCGCTGGATGCCAAGCTCGCCACCGCGGGCGGTCTGGCCGCGGCGGCCTATCTTGCGGGCGTGCGCTATGCCGGCGGCGGGCAGGGGCATCTGCTGGGCTTTGTCGGCGCCAAGGAGGCCGCGCAGGCCTCGCTCGCCAAGGCCGCCAGCGAGGCGCTCACATTCTCAGGCATCGAGGCCGGAGCGATGGACGTGGGTTTCTTCGAGGCCGAGGATCCGGTGGCGGCCAGCCTGGCCCGGGTCGGCCTGCGGTTCGACCTGCCGCAGCCGAAGGCGCCGCAGGAATTGAAGCCGGTGAAACCCGGCAGCGACCCTGAAAAGCCGCCGCGGCTGAAATAGGCATTCCTCGCCCTTTGCCGTTTTCGCCTTATCTGCTGCTGCAAGGGCATGGCCAGGCGCCATGCCCGCCACACAGCCGGGAGGGAGAAAACGATGTCCATCAAGCAGACCGCACATGATTTCTGCGAGGCCTGTGACGCGGGGAAGGGATGGGACGTGTGCCAGGAATGGTGCACGCCGGACGCCACATTCTCGGTCCAGTCGGACGCGCTGGCGGAGATCACGACGCTTGCGGGCTATACCGAATGGGCCAAGGGGCTGCTGACCCCGATGCCGGACGCCCATGCCGAATTCAAATCCCTCACGGTGGATGAGGACGCAAGCCGCGCAGTCCTGTTTTCGGTCTTCCACGGCACCCATACGGTGGATGCCGGCAACGGCGCGCCGACGGGCAAGAAAGTGGCCTCGGATTACGTTTATGTGCTGGATTTCGACGGCGGCAAGATCCGCCACATGACCAAGGTCTGGAACGATGTGCACGCGCTGACCCAGCTGGGCTGGATGTAGGTCCCGATCAAAAAGCGCCCGCAGCTTGGCGGGCGCTTGGCATCTCTTGAACTGGCCGTTTGCAGGCGGGGCGGTTACTCCGCCGGTTCCAGCTTGTCCTGGGTGCGGGTGTCGAAATCGCTGGCGTCGTGGCGTTCATGCAGTTGGAACGCCGGGTCGCCGGAGGTGCGGTTCACCATGCGGCCGCGCTGCACCGCCGGGCGGGCGTCGATGGCCTTGGCCCAGCGGACCACGTTCTTGTAGCTTCCGGCATCCAGGAATTCGGCGGCATCGCCATAGTTGCGGCCCAGCACCAGCTGGCCGTACCAGGGCCAGATGGCGATGTCGGCAATGGTGTATTCGCTGCCTGCGACGAACTCGTGCTCCGCCAGCTGCCGGTCCAGCACATCCAGCTGGCGCTTGGTTTCCATCGTGAAACGGTCGATCGGATACTGCCATTTCTCCGGCGCATAGGCATAGAAGTGGCCAAAGCCGCCGCCCAGGTAGGGGGCGCTGCCCATCTGCCAGAACAGCCAGTTCAGGGTCTCGGTGCGGGCCGCGCCTTCCTTGGGCAGGAACGCCCCGAACTTCTCCGCCAGATGCAGCAGGATCGAGCCGCTCTCGAACACCCGCACCGGCTCTGCGCCGCTGCGGTCCAAAAGCGCCGGGATCTTGGAGTTCGGGTTCACCTCGACAAAGCCGGAGCCGAACTGGTCGCCGTCGCCGATCTTGATCAGCCAGGCGTCATATTCGGCCCCCGCGTGGCCCGCCGCCAGCAACTCCTCGAACATCACGGTGATCTTCACCCCGTTCGGCGTCGCCAGCGAGTAGAGCTGGAAGGGATGCTTGCCCGCGGGCAGCTCCTTGTCATGGGTGGCGCCGGCGATGGGGCGGTTGATGGAGGCAAACTCGCCGCCGTTCGCCTGTTCCCATTTCCAGACTTTCGGCGGGGTATAGGGGGTGTCGCTCATCTGTCGGCCTTGCTCTCATTGTTTCCTGTTGCGTTTCAATCGCACGCGCTGCGGCGACCGGTTCCGGCAGAGATAAGGGGATTTTCGGAAATTCCAATGACTGGAAGGTCTGCGCGCGGAAATTTTACAATCCGCTCACATCCTCTCGTCCGCGGACACAGAGCCGTGAGCCCCCCTTCGCATTTGCCGCCGGGGCGGTAATGTCGATGCCAAAGCCGGTGCAGAGAGCCGGTGCCCAAGTTGAAGCGATCACCGAGGAAAGGGATGATTTCATGAAGCGTCTTGCATTTGCTGCTGCGGCAGCGCTGTCCTTTGCCCTGCCGGCCTTTGCCGGCGAGCAGTATGTCGACGGCACCGGCTATGCGGTTTCCGGCTATGACGTGGTGGCCTACCGCAGCCTGGAAATGAACCCGGTCGGCACGCCGCAGACGGCGCCGGTGCGCGGCAGCACCGCGTTCACCGCCGACTACAACGGCGCAACCTGGGCCTTCGCCTCGGCAGAGAACCGCGACACCTTCCTGGAAAACCCGGCCTATTACGCGCCGCAGTATGACGGCCACTGCGCCTATGGCGTCTCCAAGGGCGGCAAGGTGCCGGCCAACCCGAACCTGTGGCGCATCGTCGACGACAAGCTCTATCTGAACATCACCGATGTGGTGGTCGGCTTCTGGGAAGAGGACATCCCCGGCAACATCACCTTGGCCGAGGGCAACTGGCCGGGGATCGAGGGGAAAGCGGCCTCTGACAGCGTGATCCCGAAATTCACATCCGAAGGCCCGGTCGCGAACTGAGGGCACAGATCCGCTGGCGCCGCTCCCGGCTGCGCAGGCAGCATCGGGCGGCGTCAGGCGCTGGGCTTCTGCGGCGGAGGCAGGCTAGTTGGCCACCATCAGCGGCTTGCCGGCCTCGCCGACCTGGAAGACAACGATCTTGGCCCGCTCCGTGGTGCTGGCGTTTGAACCGATCATGCTGATGTTCGGCTTTTCATAAAACGCTTCACCGGCGCTGTATTCGACAGGGTCTTCCCCGTCGATATCAATCTTCACCGTCCCCTCGATCACATAGACGAAGACGTGCCCGGGGTGGTAGTGGTGCTCGGTCTCCCAGTCCGGATCAACGTCGAAGACAACGATATTGGCTTCGGTTCCAGGCATGCCTTCCAGCTCAGTCTTCAGGACCGGTTCGGATACGGTGTCGGCTGATGCCGGGGCAAAAGACAGGGCAATCGCCGTGCCAAGGGCGGCGCAGGCCGCGGATGCTGTGCGTTTCATGGTGGCCTCCTCGCAGAGTCAGGCCCGCCGCCGCCAGGGCAGTGGCGGACCCCGCGATCATACACGTTTTTGCATGTTTCCGGGAGGCGGAGAGGCCGGCAAGCCGCCCGGACAGAAAAAAGGCGCCCTTGCGGACGCCTTCAAATCTCCAAAAGCCGTGCCGGCCTCAGCGGCGGCGGTCGCGGCGCGAGGACATCGGCTGGAACGCCACGCCCACATGCGCCTCGCAATAGGGCTTGCCCTGCTGGGCGGGCAGGCCGCAGAACCAGAAGTCCTCGGTCGCCGGGTCGCCCACCGGCCATTTGCAGGTGCGCTCGGTCAGCTCCATCAGGCCCAGCTTCTTGGCTTTCTTCTCGATCTCGTTGACCTTGGCCAGCGCTTCCGGGCTGATCTCATTGGCCGAGGGCTGCGGCGGCAGCGGCTGGCCGGCCGGGATGATCTGGCGGCGCGCAGGCGTTGCCGGCTTGGCGTCCCCTGCCGGCTGCGCCGCGGCCGGGCGGGCCGGTTCGGTCTTGGGCTGCGGCTTGGGCTTGGCGGCGGCGGCTGGTTTCGGCGCGGCGGCTGCGGGGGCGGCTGCCGGCTTTTCCTTGGGCTCGGCCGCCTTGGATCCGCCGCTGTTGCGGTTGGACAGGCCGAGCCGGTGCACCTTGCCGATCACGGCGTTGCGGGTGACGCCGCCCAGTTCCTTGGCGATCTGGCTGGCCGACTGGCCCTCGCCCCACATTTTCTTGAGCAGTTCGACGCGCTCGTCTGTCCAGGACATCTGTTGCCTTTCCAAGCTAATAGCGGCCCCAGGGGTTCTGCGGCCGCCATCATATTCCGTGTGATCGCCCTATTCTAATCACTGCGGGCGGAGTTACAAGGCATCTTGCGCCTATTGGCACAGCCGTTATGCAGTCAGGCCAAGGAATTTCAGGGGGCAGCATGGCAGACCAGGGCTATCAGGTGGAATTGGGCGCGCGCCGCTTCGGGCGGGTAAACTGGCTGGGGCTCAAGGCGCTGGCCTGGCGCGAGGTGAAGCGGTTCCTGGCGGTCTGGACCCAGACCCTGCTGGCGCCGCTGGTGACCGCGGCGCTGTTCCTGATGATCTTCAACATCGCCATCGGTCCGAAGCGCGGCGACGTGATGGGGGTGCCGTTCCTGACCTTCCTGGCGCCGGGCATCATGATGATGACGGTGATCCAGAATGCCTTTGCAAACACTTCATCCTCCATCGTTATTGCCAAGGTGCAGGGCAATATCGTCGACACGCTGATGCCGCCCCTGTCGGGGCTGGAGATCCTGCTGGGCTATCTGGCCGGCGCGGTGGCGCGCGGCACACTGGTGGCGCTGGGCATCGGGCTGGGGCTGATGGCGGTGCTGCAGATCGTGCCCGCGCATCCCGTAACGGCGCTGGTGTTCATCGTGCTGGGGGCGGCGTTCCTAGGCGGCCTAGGCATCGTCGCCGGCGTGTTCGCGGACAAGTTCGACCAGATGGCGGCGATCACCAATTTTATCGTGACGCCCTTGGCCTTCCTGTCCGGCACTTTCTACTCGGTGGAGGCGCTGCCGCCGGTTCTCAAGGTGATCTCGCACCTGAACCCGGTGTTCTACCTGATCGACGGGGTGCGATTCGGGGTGATCGGCACCTCCGACAGCCCGCCGTTGCTGGGGCTGGCGGTGTGCAGCGGCGCCACCTTTGCCGTCTGCCTGCTGGCCTGGGGGATGCTGCGCACCGGCTACCGGCTGAAACCCTGACGCCGCTATTCCGCAGGCAGCGCGCCGTCCGCGGGCGGGGACTCCGGCTTCTTGCGCCCCAGCCGCGGATGCAGCTTGCCGGCCAGGAAGGCGGCATAGGCGGTGGCGGCGGCCCCCGCCGCAAAGATCCCGGCCAGCGGCGACACCATCAGCACCAGCCAGGCGGCCCCCGGCGTCAAGATGCCGGAGATATCCCGGTAGCTGGAATAGACCGCAGACATCTCGGTGCGCTCCGAGGGTTTCACCGCCATCAGGAAGGGCAGCCCGCCGCAGATATCCAGCAGGATCAGCGCCGCGGAACCGGCCATCAGCAAGGCCACGGAGACATCGGGCCAGCCCTGCAGCGCTGCTGCGGCGCCGAAGCAGGCCGTAACGGCCAGGAACCCTGTGCGCACCGCAAAGCGGATCGAATGCCGCTGCACCCAGCGCTGCAGCAGCGGCGCGGCAAACAGGCTGGCATTGGTCACTGACAGCAGGATGCCGCCGAGTTCCTGCCCCAGCCCCTTTTCGATGGCAAAGATCGGCAGGTAGACCACATAGATCCACCAGCCGGAGGAGCGGATCACGGCAAACAGAAAGCCGGTGATCAGCCGGGGCTGCTCCAGAAACCGCGGCAGGTATTTCAGCGGGTTGGAGGCGGGGCCGCGGGCGCGGGCGATCTGCTTGCCGTTGCCCATCCGCATCCACCAGAAGGCCGCCAGCATCATGAGCGCCGCCGCGGCGGAGATCAGGAACGGGGCGGGCGCCCAGACCTCCAGCAGCAGCACGCCGGCCATCGGCCCGGCGGTCCAGCCGAGCGCCGAATAGAACATCCGCGAGGTCTCGCATTTGCCCAGCTCGACCCGGGCAATGTAGTCCAGCACATAGGCGTTGAAGCAGATGAAGGTGGCGACCGCCGCCACCGTGTTGAGCGCCAGCGCCGCCAGCACCGCAACCGGGCTGCCCTCGACCGCCAGGGCTGCCGAGGCCACGAACATCAGGGCGCCCAGGCTGTAGGCCCAGCGGCGCGGCACCAGCCGGATCAGCGCGGGCACCATCAGCCCGGCCAGCAGCGACAGGATGCCAATCGCGAAATAGGAGGCAGAGACCAGCCCGGCATCCCCCAGCGCCCGGTACATGATCAGCGGAAACACCGAAATCAGGATGCCGCGCACCACTGCCTCAAGCCCCGCCAGGATCCCGAAATCCCGGACCGAGGGCACCGGCGCGTGGCGCAGCCATTCGGGGATTCGCCTTTCGTGCATCTGTATTCTCCTGTCCTGCTAACAGGCAGGGTGGCGCGCCGGGCAGGCGGAAATTGCCGGTTTTCGACCTCGGCGTCGCCGCCGGGTCATTGGAATAAAATAACTTTTCGTGAGGAGGGCGGGCGCGGGTTACTTCCCGGCCGCCGCCGCGCGGCCTGCAGGCGGCCGCACCCGGCCTTCGCGCCAGGCCAGAATCGCCGCGCCGGCCAGAATGATGAAGGCGCCGAGGAAGGAAACGGCGTCCGGTACCGCGCCAAAACCCAGAAAGTCGTAAAGCGCGGCAAAGACCAGCGTGGCATAGCTGAACGGCGCCACGAAGGAGGCATCGGCCCGCGCCATGCCGTTGATGAAACAGGCCTGGGCGCAGGCCATCAAGAGCCCCAGCGCGGCCAGCGCGCCCCATTGCGCCGGGCTGGGCATCTGCCAGACCGGCAGCACCGCGCAGCTGGCAATCATCATCCCCAGAAGGTTGTTGAACCACAGCACCTGCAGCGGCCCTTCGCGGCCCGCCAGCTTCTTGATGAAAATCAGCTCCAGCCCCATCACTGCCGCCGCCCCCAGCGCCAGCAGTGCGGCGGGCTGAAAACTGGCGGGGGTGGGGCGCAGCAGGATCATCGCGCCGATCATCGCAACCAGCGCCGCGCCCCAGCGCCAGGGGCCGACCCGCTCGCCCAGGAGCGGGATCGCCAGCAGCATGCCGAAGACCGGGTTCAGGAAGGTGATCGCGGTGGCATCGGCCAGCGGGATATAGGCGACCGAGGCAAACATCAGCGTGACCCCGGCCCAGCCGAAGGAGGTGCGCCCGATGTGATAGCCCCAATGCGGCCGGATGAACCTGGGCCGCAGGATCAGCACCGCTGTCGAGATCGCCATAAAGGCAAACAGGAACCGCCCGTGGCTGATCTGCAGCGGGTGCAGCGGCGCCCCCAGCAGATCCGTTCCCAGCGCCTTGGCCATCAGCGTGGTGCCCGCAATGAAGGTGGTTGCCGCCAGGATCAGGGCGGCGGCCAGGGCCGGGTTCTGCGGTGTGGCGATGCTCATGGCGCAAGCGGTGCGGCAAGCCGCCGCGGGATGCAAGGGGAAAGGATCCGGCCGGTGACGCATTTTGCCGGCAGGGGGAGGGGCGCTGCCCCTCAGGCTTGAGTTCAGAGGGGCGCTGCCCCTCTTGGCCTGGCGGCCAATTCACCCCGGAGTATTTGCGCAAAGGTGAAATGGAAGCGGGTTGCGGCGGATTGGCAGGGCGGGCTGCACAAAAGGGGTTTTCTTTCCCCGAAACCTCCACTATGGAACCCCACCATGATCAAACGCGCACATACCCCCGTTTTGCGACGCCGACGCCGCCTGGCGTGACCGGCCCCTGATCCCCTGTGCCTGCCGTGCAGCACATCCCCCATTCGAAATCCATTGATCCACCGTTGACCCAAGGCCAGGCTTACGTCACAGCTTTGGCTTCCACCTTTGAAAAGGATGATCCCGATGATCCCGTCCGTTCTGCCGACCTACAACCGTGCACCGCTTGAGTTCGTCAAAGGCGAAGGCGCCTGGCTGACCACGGCGGACGGGCGACGCTTCCTGGATCTGGGCTCCGGCATTGCGGTGAACGCACTGGGCCATGCCCATCCGGCGCTGGTGGAGGCGCTGACGTCGCAGGCGCAGAACCTGTGGCACGTCTCCAACCTCTACCAGATCCCGCAGCAGCAGGCGCTGGCCGACAAGCTGGTGGAGCATACCTTTGCCGACACCGTGTTCTTCACCAACTCCGGCACCGAGGCCTGCGAGCTGGCGGTGAAGATGGCGCGCAAGTATTTCTATGACAAGGGCCAGGAGGAGCGGGTGGAGATCATCACCTTCGACGGCTCTTTCCACGGCCGGTCCTCGGCCGGCATCGCCGCCGCAGGGTCCGAGAAGATGGTCAAGGGCTTCGGCCCGCTGCTGCCCGGCTTCGTGCATCTGACCTTCGGCGATCTGGATGGCGTCACCAATGCCATCTCGGAGAAGACCGCCGCGATCATGATCGAGCCTGTGCAGGGCGAGGGCGGCATCCGTGTGGTGCCGGATGCAGAGCTGAAGGCGCTGCGCCGGATCTGCGACGACAACGGCCTGTTGCTGATCCTGGATGAGGTGCAATGCGGCGTCGGGCGGACCGGCAAGCTGTTTGCCCATGAATGGGCAGGCATCACCCCGGACATCATGATGGTGGCCAAGGGCATCGGCGGCGGCTTCCCGCTGGGCGCGGTGCTGGCCACGGAAGAGGCCGCCAGCGGCATGACCGCGGGCACCCATGGCTCCACCTACGGCGGCAACCCGCTGGGCTGCGCGGTGGGCTGCGCGGTGATGGACCACATCGCCGACGAGGCCTTCCTGGCCGAGGTGAACCGCAAGGCGGGCCTGCTGCGCCAGCAGCTGGAGGGGCTGGTGGCCGGCCACCCGGACGTCTTCGAGGAGGTGCGCGGTTCCGGCCTGATGCTGGGCCTCAAGTGCAAGGCGGTGAATGCCGATGTGGTGAAGGCCGGCTACGGCAATGAGCTGATCACCGTCCCGGCTGCGGACAACGTGATCCGCCTGCTGCCGCCGCTGACCCTGACGGACGAGGACATCGCCGAGGCCGTCAGCCGCTTGGAAAAAACCGCCGCCCAGGTCGAAGCCTCCTGATCTTCACCTTTGCAGAAATACTCCCGGGGGTCCGGGGGCAGGCAGCCCCCGGCCTTCGTCAGAACAAAGCGATACGACCATGAACCATTTCCTCGACATCCATAAAACCGATCCTTCCGACCTGCGGGCGATCATCGACCAGGCCAAAGCCACCAAGCAGGCGCGCCTGGGTCGCCCCAAGGCGGCGCTGGATGATGAGCTGCCGCTGAAGGACCGGATGGTGGCGCTGATCTTCGAGAAACCCTCGACCCGGACCCGGGTGTCCTTTGACGTCGGCGTGCGGCAGATGGGCGGCCAGACCATGGTTCTGTCAGGCAAGGACATGCAGCTGGGCCATGGCGAGACCATCGCCGACACCGCCCGGGTGCTCAGCCGTTATGTCGACATGATCATGATCCGCACCTTCGACGAGACCGTGCTGACCGAGATGGCGGAATACTCGGACGTGCCGGTGATCAACGGTCTCACCGACCGCACCCACCCCTGCCAGATCATGGCCGACGTGCAGACCTACGAGGAGCACCGCGGCTCGATCAAAGGCAAGAAGGTGGTCTGGTGCGGCGACGGCAACAACGTCTGCGCCTCCTTCATTCATGCGGCCGGCCAGTTCGGCTTCGACCTCACCTTCACTGGTCCCTCGCAGCTGGACCCGGAGGAGGAGTTCATGGGGCTGGCGCGCAAGGCCGGCTCCAAGATCGTCGTCGAGCGGGATGCGGCCAAGGCCGTTGAAGGCGCCGACCTGGTGGTCGCCGACACCTGGGTGTCGATGCATGACAGCCAGTCCTCCAAGGAGCGCCGCCACAACATGCTGCGCCCCTATCAGGTCAACGATGCGCTGATGGCCCATGCCAAGCCGGATGCGCTGTTCATGCACTGCCTGCCGGCCCACCGCGAGGAAGAGGTGACAAGCGCCGTGATGGACGGCCCGCAGTCGGTGATCTTCGACGAGGCGGAAAACCGTCTGCACGCGCAGAAGGCCATCATGCGCTGGTGCCTGGGCGGCTGAGCCGCAGGCGGTATTTGATTTGGAAGGGCGCGCGCAGCCGGGGCTGCTGCGCGCCTTTTTCATGCGGACAGCGCCCGTGACGCGGGGGCACCGGCTTTTGCGCTGGCCCTTGCCGCCGTGATCGGCAAACCTTCTGCCATGGATTTCACCACAAGGATTTTCCCATGGACCGCAGCACCGCCCTATTGATCGTCGACATGCAGCAGGAGATGGCCAATGTGGCCGCCTCGGGCCGTCCGCAGGCCAACCCGCAGGCGGAAGAGGTGGTGGCAGGCCTGGCCGCGGCGTTCCGTGCGGCGGGGCTGCCGGTGGTGCATGTGATGCACGACGATCCGCGCCCCGAAAGCAAGTTCCGCCGCGATCTGCCCAGCGGCCAGCCCTTGCCCTGCGCCGTGCCGCAGGCGGGCGAGGCGGTGTTCTGGAAAACCGGCTCTTCCGGGTTCTACGGCACCGGGCTGGACAGCCATCTGCGCGACGCGGGCGTCAGCCGGCTGGTGATCGTTGGCGGCGTGGCGGCGTTCTGCGTCAACTCGACCGCGCGCTCTGCCGCCAATCTGGGGTTCGGCGTCGAGGTGGCGGAGGACGCGCTGATCGCCTTTGACATGCCCGCGCGCAACGGCGGCATGCTGGACGCAGGGACCGTTCTGGAGGTCACCCTGTCGGCCCTTCACGCTGGCTTTGGCAAGGTGGTCACGGCGGCGGATGTGCTTGCGCAGCTGCCCGCCGGGGCAGAGGCCTGACAGGGCCGCCAGCCACGGCTGGGTCCCATTACCCCTTGTGCCGGCACCGGATTGCCGCCAGCATTTCCTTGTTTAGCAAAGGAGGTGCATCATGGACGGAACATCCGCAACACCGCAGGCGCTGATCGTCGGGGCCGGGACCGGCCTGTCCGCGGCCTTTGCCCGGCAGCTGGCCGGCGCGGGCTATGCGCTGCATCTGGCAGCGCGCAATACCGCCAAGCTGGAGCTGCTGGCGGCGGAAACCGGGGCAGAGCTGCACGTGCTGGACGGCACCGATGCCGAGGGAACCGCGGCACTCATAGACAGTCTGCCGGGCGATTTGCGGGTGGCCTGCTACAACCCGTCGGCCCGGCTGCGCGGCCCGGTGGCAGAGCTGGACCCGGCGGCGGTGCGCAAGGCGGTGGAGATCACAGCCTTTGGCGCCTTTGTGCTCGGCCAGGCGGCGGCCAAACGGATGCTGGCGCAGCAGCCGGAAAACGGGCGGCAGGGCACCATCCTGTTCACCGGTGCCTCTGCCGGGGTGAAGGGGTTCGCGCACTCCGCGCCCTTTGCGATGGGCAAATTCGCGCAGCGCGGCCTGGCGCAATCCATGGCGCGGGAGCTGCATCCCAAGGGCATCCATGTGGCCTGGGTCAACATCGACGGCGGCATCCGCAATGCCTCGCGGCCGGAACGGGCTGAGGCAGCGGACAATCCCGACAGCATGCTCGACCCGGAGGCCATCGCCCGGGAATACATGCATCTGATCTGCCAGCACCGCTCCGCCTGGAGCGACGAGCTGGTGCTGCGGCCCTGGGTGGAGCGGTTCTAGGGGCTGACCCTGAAAGCAAAGAAAAACCCCCGCAGCCGGACGGCGCGGGGGTTCCTTGTGTGAATGCGGTGCGGCTCAGCCGACGAAGGTGTTGAGCAGCAGGTAGATCACGGCCGACAGCAGCGCCGCTGCCGGAACAGTGATCACCCAGGCGGCCACGATGGTCATGAAGTGGCTGCGGCGCACCAGCTTGCGGCGGCGGCGTTCCTCCGGCGCGATGCGCTTGGCCTCGGGGCGGCCTGCGGCGGATTTCTTCAGGCGGCGCTCCATGTGCCACTCGCGGAAGAAGCCGACGCCGAACACCGCGCCCACCGCAATGTGGGTGGAGGAGACCGGCAGCCCCAGCCAGCTGGCCACGATCACGGTGATGGCTGCCGACAGCGACACGCAGTAGGCGCGCATCGGGTTCAGCTTGGTGATCTGGCTGCCGACCATGCGGATCAGCTTGGGGCCGAACAGGAACAGGCCGAAGGAGATGCCGAAGGCGCCGATCACCATCACCCAGGTCGGGATCGCCACCTTGGAGGCGAAATCGCCGAACTCGGTGGCGTGCACGATGGCGGCCAGCGGGCCGACCGCATTGGCGACGTCGTTGGCGCCATGGGCAAAGGACAGAAGCGCGGCGGAAATCACCAGCGGCAGGCCGAACAGCGCCTTCAGCGACTTGTTGCGGTTCTCCATGCCCTCGGACTGGCGCTTGATCAGCGGCGCGGTGACGACATAGGCCAGCGCCCCGATGCCGGCGCCGATCAGCAGCGCGGTCTGCAGGTCGATCTTGACGATCCTCTTCAGGCCTTTCAGCGCCAGGTAAGAGGCAAAGGCGCCCGCCATGATCGCGACCAGCACCGGCACCCAGCGCCGCGCGGCGGCGATCTTGTCGTCCTGATAGATGATCTTGGCCTTGATGAAGGCGAGGAACAGCGCTGCAATAACACCGCCCAGCACCGGCGAGATCACCCAGCTGGCAGCGATCTTGCCCATGGTGGGCCAGTTCACCGCGGCGGTGCCGGCAGCAGCCACGCCAGCGCCCAGCACGCCGCCGACCACCGAATGGGTGGTGGAGACCGGCGCGCCGACCCAGGTTGCCAGGTTCACCCACAGCGCCGAGGAGATCAGCGCCGCCATCATCGCCCAGATGAACACGCTGCTGCTGGAGACCGCGGCGGGGTCGACAATGCCCTTGGAAATGGTCGAGACCACGTCGCCGCCCGCCAAGAGCGCACCGGCGCTTTCGGCCACGGCGGCAATCACGATGGCGCCGCCCATGGTCAGCGCGTTTGCGCCCACCGCCGGCCCCATGTTGTTGGCGACGTCATTGGCGCCGATGTTGATCGCCATATAGGCGCCGAAGGCGGCGGCGGCGATCACCACCATGCTCATCGCCGAGCCGCCGAAGAAGACGCCGGCGGCGAGACCCGCCAGCACGATGAAGGCCAGGGCGATGCCGGGCGCTACCAGCGGGCGGGAGACATAGCTCGCGGCCAGTTCAAGCTGGGAGATCCTGTTCAGATCCTTGTCCAGCGTGTTCCATTGCGTGCGCTGCGGTGCGTCGCTCATTGTCGCATTCCTGATTCCGAGGTCTGCGCACGCGCCTAACGCCGCCACCGGGACGGTTCAAGCGTTCGACATAAAAATGTCACATAACTTTTACAATTGGCGCAAAACGGCCTGCAATTGCGGTTCCTGCACCAGGTCCGCAGCCTGTGCCGGGGTCATCCACTGGCGGGTCCGTTCGGCGGATTCCGGATAGTCCTCCTCCAGCTGCTCCACCTCAGCGGCGAAGATCAGCGTGGTGACCGGCTCATCCAGGCCCTGCTCGCGGCGTTTGACATAGTGGTACTCGCCGATCGGCTGCTTGGAGATGCGCGCGGCCCTGACGCCGGCTTCTTCCCAGGCTTCCTGCAGCGCGGATGCGGGCCCGTCCTTGCCGTCGACCGGCCAGCCCTTGGGGATGATCCAGCGGCCGGTGCCGCGGCTGGTGATCATCAGCACTTCCTTGCCGTCCGCGCCGGTGCGGTAGCACAGGGCGGCAACTTGCAGGCGGTTGGGTCGTTTCAGCATCGGCCTGAGGATCTCTTCCCAGGCGCGGGTCAGGGTGCGGGTCATGTCTGCTCAGCCTTTGGTGTTGGGTTGGCCCCGTGTTTTTGTGCGTAGTTGTGGGAAAGTATGCCTGATTGCCCGGAGTTTCAAGATTGCCGCATCCGGCAGGCGGAAAATCCTGCATCGGAAAGATATTTTTTGCGCTCGCGTGGCGGATGCCGCCCATTACCGCAGGAAACCGTGAAACTGCCGTTAAACCGCGGGCTGCGGAGGGCAGGGGCGCTCCCGCCCGCTGATCTGCGCATCACAGATGCGCCGCCAGCCGTTGGGCCGGGCAGCGCGCCTGTGGCGCGCTGCGTTCCCCTACTTGCGCCGCTTGGCCCTGAGCGTCGGGTCTTCCTGGGTGGGGTCCTCGGGCCAAGGGTGCTTGGGGTACTGGGCGCGCATGTCCTTTCTCACATCGGCATAGGAGCCGGCCCAGAAGCCGGGCAGGTCGCGGGTGATCTGGATCGGGCGCTGGGCCGGCGACAGGAGCGACACCTTCAGCGGCACGCCGCCAACGGACGGATGCCGGGTCACCCCGAACATCTCCTGCAGGCGGACCGAGATTTCCGGGATCTCGCCGTCATAGCTGATCGGGATTTTACGGCCCAGCGGGGTGATGAAACTGCCCGGCGCCTCGCGGTCCAGCACTTGCGTCTGCTCCCAGCTGAGCGCGGCCTTGAGCGCGGGCAGCAGGTCGAAGCGTTTCCAGTCGTCCGCGGATTTCACTCCGTCCAGCATCGGCAGCAGCCAGTCCTCCAGCGTTTCCGTCAGGCCGGGGAGGGAGAAATCCGGCAGGTCAAAGCCTTCCGCCCGCACCAGCTCCACCCGCGCCGCCAGCCGTGCTGCGGCCCCGCTCAGGCGCAGGCCCAGGTCGCGCACGCCGTCCAGCATCGCCCGCGCCACGGCGTCCGGCGGCACGTCCTTCCAGATCCTGTCGTCCAGCACCACCGCGCCAAAGCGCTCCTGCTGGCGCGCCGCCACCCGCCGGTCGCGTTTGGACCATTCGCAGCTGTCCTCCCAGGCAATCTGATCGGCAAACAGCTCGCGGATTTCACCTTGAGAGATCTGCGCCGCCATCCGGATCCTGGCCTCACGCGGGTTGCCGTCGGTATCGAGCGCCACGATGAACGGCGCGCCTGCCAGCGTGTCGCCGCCGTCGAGAATGGCGCCCTTGCCGCCCGAGAGCACGAACCGAGGATTATCGCCCTTGCGGCGCTGGCCGATACGGTCGGGATAGGCCAGCGCGGCCATCATTGCAGCAGACAGCCCGGCATCGCGCCGCCCCGCCTGTTTCTCCAGCCGCCGCGCCTCGCTCTTGATCCGCTCCACGACGGGGCGGTTCAGCTGATAAGGATGGTCGCGCATAAACCCCTTGGGGTCCCGCAGCGCCTTCAGCCGCAGCGAAAGGTCTGCCGGTGCCCCGCGCAGCGGGTCGCGTTCGCCCAGCAGTGCCGCCAAGGGTGCCGCCGCAGGCCCGGCCTGCAGCAGCATATGCCCAAGCCGCGGATGCAGCGGCAGGGCGGCCAGCGCCTTGCCATGCTCCGTGATCCGCCCCTGCGCATCCAGCGCCCCCAGCATGGTTAGCAGCGCTTGCGCCTCCGCCAGCGCCCCCGCAGGCGGCTGGGTCAGGAACATCAAATCGTCCGGCGCGGCGCCCCACAGGGCCAGTTCCAGCGCCAGCGCGGTGAGGTCGGCGCTTTCGATTTCGGCAGGCGGAAACGCCATCAGCGCGCCTTCCTCGCCCCTGGTCCACAGCCGGTAGCAGATGCCTTCCGCCACCCGGCCCGCACGGCCCTGGCGCTGGGTGGCCTCGGCGCGGGTCACCTTCTCCGTCACCAGCCGCGACATGCCGGAGCCGGGATCGAACCGCGCCCGGCGCGCCTGGCCCATATCGACCACCACCCTTATGTCCTGAATGGTCAGCGAGGTCTCGGCGATCGAGGTCGCCAGCACCACCTTGCGGCCCTGCGGTTCCGGCTGGATCGCCGCGCGCTGCTCGGCAAAGGGCAGGGCGCCGAACAGCGGCCGGATGTGGCAGTGGCCGGGCAGGCGTTTTTCCAGCGCACCGGCGGCGCGGCGGATCTCGCCCTCGCCGGGCAGGAACACCAGAATGCCGCCGCCACTGTTTGGTCCTGGGGCCTTTGTGTCTCTCTCCGCCTGAACCACCAGATCCGTCAGCGCATCGACACGGCGGGCCTGCGCGGGCAGGGGGCGCTCCAGCCAGCGCGTCTCCACCGGATAGCTGCGGCCCTCGGAGGTCACCATCGGCGCGTCCATCAAGGCCGCCACCGGCTCCGCGTCCAGCGTCGCCGACATCGCCAGCAGCATCAGGTCATCGCGCAGCGCGCCCGCCACCTCCAGGCACAGGGCAAGACCCAGATCGGCATTCAGCGAGCGTTCGTGGAATTCGTCGAAGATCACCGCGCCGACGCCGGGCAGGTCCGGGGCCGATTGCAGCATCCGGGTCAGGATGCCCTCGGTCACCACCTCGATGCGGGTGGCTTTGGAGACCTTGGCATCGCCGCGCACCCGGTAGCCGACGGTCTGGCCGGGCTTCTCCCCCAGCGTTTCCGCCATCCGCTCCGCCGCGGCACGGGCGGCGAGGCGGCGCGGTTCCAGCATCACGATGCGGCCCCGGGTGAGGCCGGCCTCCAGCATCGCCAGCGGCACCCGTGTGGTCTTACCCGCGCCGGGCGGCGCCTGCAGCACTGCACGGCCGCGGGCGCGCAGGGCGTCCAAGAGTTCGGGGAGGGCGTCTTCGATCGGCAATCTGGTCATGCCGCCTTATCGCCAAAGGGGGGCGGGAGGTCTAGCAGTGTGTCCGTGATAACTGCCTTTGAAATCTCCACTTAGGGCAGTGGCCGTCCGAGGGCGGGAAGCAAAGCGCCCGCCCGTGGGGGCGGACGGGCGCTGCCCGACGGTGCCGCCGGGCGGTTGATCGCAGTAGCAATTTGGTTCTCCTGCGCCAAATCGCCATTCTTTCACTCCGCAAACCGCATCAGGCGCGGCGGATTTGCCGCCTTTCCTGCGGCGTGCGCTGATGTAGGGTGCGCCGCAGACGGCAGGGGCTGGACTTTGCGGCACGGCTTGCGCCAAGGTCCGCCCAACACATCAGGAAGACGCGCATGGACACCGAACAGCTGACTCAGAAGATCTTCGATGGCAACCGCCGGGCGCTGGCCCGCGCCATTACCCTGGTGGAAAGCGGCCGCGAGGATCACCGTGCCAAGGCGGGCGAGCTGTTGTCGGAGCTGGCCAAGCACAAGCGCCAGTCGCTGCGCATCGGACTGTCGGGCACGCCCGGCGTCGGCAAATCCACTTTCATAGAAAGCTTCGGCATGATGCTGACCGGGCTCGGCCTGCGGGTGGCGGTGCTGGCGGTCGATCCCAGCTCCGCCCGTTCCGGCGGGTCCATTCTGGGCGACAAGACCCGGATGGAGCGCCTGAGCCGCGAAAGGAACGCCTTCATCCGCCCGTCGCCGAGCCAGAGCCACCTGGGCGGCGTCGCCCGCCGTTCCCGCGAAGCTGTCGCCTTGTGCGAGGCGGCAGGCTTTGACGTGGTGCTGATCGAAACCGTCGGCGTCGGCCAGTCGGAAACCGTGGTGGCGGAAATGTCGGACCTGTTCCTGCTGCTGCTGGCGCCTGCCGGCGGCGATGAGCTGCAGGGGGTGAAGCGCGGCATCATGGAAATGGCCGACCTCATCCTGGTGAATAAGGCCGACGGCCCCCTGAAACCCGTCGCCACCCGCACCTGCGCCGACTACGCGGGCGCCCTGCGGCTGCTGCGCAAGCGCCCGCAGGATCCGGAGGGCTTTCCCAAGGCGCTGATGGTCTCCGCTGTTGAAGAACACGGTCTGGAACAGGCCTGGGAGGAAATGCAGATGCTGACCGACTGGCGCAAGGAGAACGGCCACTGGGACCGCCGCCGCGCCGATCAGTCCTGCTACTGGTTCGACCAGGAGGTGCGCCAGGCGCTGCTGGCGCGGCTGCACACCGCCAGCGCCCAGGCCGCGATGGCAGAGCTGTCCGGCCAGGTAGCGGAGGGTGCGCTGACCCCGGCGGTGGCGGCACAGCAGATGCTGCAGGACCATTTGAAGGGCTGAGCGGCATGCAGGAAACCCGGGTTTTTGATGGCGCGCATCTGCGCGCCTCTCTGTTCAACCCGCAGGCAGAGCGGCTGTTCGTGACCTTCCGCCAGCGGGTTGCCGTGGCCGGGGAGTTCGAGGACCGCGGCCCGGTCAGGAACATGACCAGGCACGGCTATGCCCATCTGCACATCCAGCCCCGCCACAACGACTGGTACATCAACAGCGAGACCAAGGCGCTGTCGCGCAGCCTGAAGGCACTGTCCAAGGGCTTTGGCGAGGTCTCTGCCATGGGGTTTTCCATGGGCGGCTACGGGGCGCTGCGGTTCTCGGCGGCGCTGAACCTGCGGCGCCTGATCGCGGTCTCGCCGCAATACACCATTGCGCCGGGCGCAGTGCCGCACGACCGCCGCCGCAAGGAGGCAGAGGCCTTTGATGCGGCGCTCGGCGATCTGGTGCGCTATGGCCGCCATGACCTGCAAGGGGTGGTGCTGTTCGACCCGTTCCGCAAGATGGACCTGAGCCACGCGCTGTTCATTCAGGCGGTGTTCCCGGACCTGCAGCTGTGCCGGCTGTCCTGCGGCGGCCATCCGGCCAGCCAGGTGATCCGCGAGGGCGGCAGCTTCTGGGACCTGCAGTCGCTGCTGCGCGACGGCCCGCTGAACGCGGCGCGGGTGCTGGAGCTGCACCGCAGCCGGCGCAGGCTGTCGCAGACCTATTGGCAGAAGCTCGCCCGGGTGGCCCGGCAGCGCGGCCGGCCGGGGCTCGGGGCCGCTGCAGAAGCCGGTCTGGAGAGGCTTGCGGCGGCGCAGGAAAAGGTGCAGTAAGCGCGGCAAGAAAGCTGAGTTGAATCACTTGACGCTGTTGCCGGTTGAGCGTAAGAGCAGCGGACCAGTTTTCGGGCGCAGCCAATGGCCGCGCCCCTTGTGATTTGGCGCCGGACTGCCGGAGCCTCCAAAAAACGAAGGATGAAGATATGTCGCGCCGTTGCGAACTGACCGGAAAAGGCCCGATGACTGGCAACAATGTCAGCCACGCCAACAACAAAACCAAGCGCCGCTTTCTGCCCAACCTGAACGACGTGACTCTGCAGTCCGAAGTTCTGGGCCGCGGCGTCAAGCTGCGCATCTCCGCAGCTGCCCTGCGCTCTGTCGATCACCGCGGCGGCCTGGACGCGTTCCTGGCCAAAGCCAAGGACGAAGAGCTGTCGGCAAACGCGCTGAAGGTGAAGAAAGAGATCGCCAAGGCACAAGCCGCACAGGCTTAATTCCTTGGCCTGATCCCTTCACCGGATCGGATTACACACACCGCGCAGGGGCACCCCTGCGCGGTGTTTGCGTTTGCGCAATCTGCCGCAGAGCCGGGCCTTGCAGGCGGCACGCCTTGGGGGCATACCTTGCGGTGATGATGCATGCCTTCCGCATATGCCTCGGCCTGTTCCTGGCCCTGACGGTTGCCCTGACCGCCCACAGCGCCGCCGCCCGGCAGGGGGAGCGCGATGCGGCGGGGCAGATGGTGATCTGCACCGGCACCGGCCCGGTCACCATCTATGTGGACAGCGAAGGCCAGCCGGCCAAGCCGCCGCACAGCTGCCCCGACTGCGTGATGCATGTGCTGGACGCGGTGGCGCAGCCCGCGGGGCTGGTGCTGCCGGTTGAGCTCTGCGGCTCAGTCACGGCGGGTCGGCAGGCCATTCCACCCTCCATTCAGCATATCCTGAATGCCAGCGCCCGCGCGCCGCCATCCTACGCCTGACCGGCCACCCCCTTTCCCATCTGACATTTGAAAACCCAACTAATGAGGAGACAGAACATGTCCCTGAAGTCTGTTGTCTTTGCAGCCGCGGCTGCTGCTGCCTTTGCCACCTCCGCCTTTGCAGGCGACGCCATGATCATGGTGCACGACCAGTACGCGCGCGTCTCGTCGCCCACCGCCAAGGCCGGCGCCGCCTTCATGGAGATCATGAACAAGGGCGAAGCGGACGATCAGCTGATCGACGTGCGCTCCGATGTGGCGGCCAAGGTGCAGCTGCACACCCACAAGGAAGGCGACGACGGCGTCATGAAGATGATGCATGTGGAGGAAGGCTTTGCCGTGCCCGCAGGCGCAACCCACATGCTGAAGCGCGGCGGCGATCACATTATGTTCATGGGGCTGAACCAGTCGCTGAACCACGGTGACGTGGTCAAGGTCACGCTGGTCTTTGAGAAGGCGGGTGAGGTCGAGATCGAGGTGCCGGTGGATCTGGAGCGCAAGGCCGAAGGCCACGGTCACGGCGATCACTCCGGCCACTCGAACTAAGCGCCGCAGGGCAGGGCGGGCGCGGCGTCAGGCCGCGCTGCAGCCCTCCTTCGCGCCCAAAGCCCGCCCTTTGGCGGGCTTTTTGCCATCTGGTGCTAGGTAAGCAGCTCAGCCACCCAGTCCGGAACAATCTCGCTGGCCGGGCCAAAGCGGCGCTCTGCAAAGCGGGAGGCGGTGGCCGACGGCTCCAGGTTCAATTCCACCGTATGTGCGCCTGCCAGATGTGCCTCATCGACAAAGGCCGCCGCCGGGTAGACCTCGCCCGAGGTGCCGATGGCGGCAAACAGATCCGCCCCGGCCAGATGGGCATAGATCTCCTCCATGAAATACGGCATCTCGCCGAACCAGACCACGTCGGGTCGCCCCGCAGGCGCGGCGCAGGCGGGGCAGGGCTGGCCGGTCTGCATCTGCAGCGGCGCAGCCCATCGGTGGCCGCAGGCGGAACAAAGCGCGCCTGCCAGGGTGCCGTGCATGTGCAGCACCTGCGCGGCACCGCTGGACTCATGCAGTGCGTCCACATTCTGGGTCACGATCACCACTTCGCCCTTGTGCTCCCGCTGCAGCCGCGCCAGCGCCTGATGCGCCGGATTGGGCGCTGCCGCTGCAGCCTGGGTGCGGCGGGCGTTGTAGAAGCCGTGCACCAGGTCCGGATTGCGCGCGAAGCCCTCCGGCGTCGCCACATCCTCGATCCGGTGCCGCGCCCAGAGCCCGCCCTCGTCGCGGAAGGTGCCCAGCCCGCTCTCGGCGGAAATCCCGGCGCCGGTCAGGATCACGATCTTCGCGCTCTTTTCCATCGGCCGCAAACCTCCTATCACTACCCCCGGATCACAGGAGCCGTTTGCCAATGCCTACCCGTATTCTCTTCGTCTGCCTAGGAAACATCTGCCGCTCCCCGGCCGCCGAGGGCGTGTTCCGCGCGCTCTGCCCCGAGGCGGAGACCGACAGTGCAGGCACCGCTTCCTACCACGTGGGCGAGCCGCCCTACGGCCCGATGCAGGCGGCGGCACGGGCGCGGGGGCTGGACATCTCCGACCTGCGCGCGCGGCAGTTCCGGCGCGGCGATTTCGAGGCTTTCGACCTGATCATCGCGATGGATGCCAGCAACCTGGAAGACATCGAGGCCTTGCGCCCCTCTGGCAGCGAGACCCCTGTGCATCTGTTCACGGGCTATGCGCCGGAAACCGGCGCGGACCACGTGCCCGATCCCTATTACACCCGCGATTTCGACGGCTGCCTCGACCTGATCGAGGCGGCAGCGAGAGGGCTGAAAACCGCACTCTGACTTAGTCAGCGATCACCCGGAAGCCGCCCGCCAGGAACGGCAGCTGCTGCACCGCCGGGTCGATCATCTGGGTCTGCACCAGGCGGCGCACGGTCTCGGCCACGTCCCGCGGCACCCGGTCGGCCCAGTCGGCGGCGGTGAACAGCGAGATCGTGCGGGACATCTCGCCGAACGGCAGCGGGAAAGCGTCGATCTGGTCGTGGAAACGGCCGGCGCGCATGTAGCCCAGCGGCGTGGTGATCGCCCAGCCGATCCGCCGCGCCACCATCGCCATCAGCGCCAGGTGCGAGCCGACCTCGAAGCGGTTCTCGAATTCCAGCTTCTGGCGGCTCAAGAGCCCCTCGATCTGCTGCGAGATCAGCTGCTCGCGGGCATAGCGCAGGAACGGCAGCGCCTGCAGCTGCTCCGCCGCCTGCGCCGCATCGGAAACCGTGCCGCGCGGCGCCACCAGGATGAAGGGATCGCGCACCAGCGGGTATTCCACCAGACCCTCGTGCAAGCCCCCGGCGGTGGCGGCAATGGCGATATGCAGCTCGCGGGCTTCCATCGCGCGCACCACGTCGTGGCTGGAGGCGGTGATCATCTTGAACCGGCATTGCGTGAGGCTGTCGGCCAGGATGGTGGCCAGCCTCGGCGTCAGGTCATTGTCGAAATCGTCGATCAGCCCGATCGAAAGCGCCTGCAGGTGGGTGAGATCCATCACCGTCAGCTCGCTCTGCGCCAGCCGCAGCTCGCCCAGCACCGCTTCGGTCCGGGCCAGAAAGCTGCGCCCGGCGGCGGTCAGCACCATCGGGCGGCGGCCGTGGTCGATCAGCTCGCTGTCCAATGCCTTTTCCAGGTTGCGCATCTGCTGGCTGACCGCGGGCTGGCTGAGGCCGGTCATCTCGGCGGCCTGCGCCACGGATCCGGTTTTGGCCAAAGCTTCAAACACTTCCAGCCCGCGCAGGGTAACGCCCTTGATCAACATATGAACTGCTCCAATACCTTGCGCCGTTCTTTGCGGTTTGAGCCGGCCCGGTCAAGGGTGGCAATGCCGCAGCCTTTCCCCCTTGCGAAAATGCCGCAGCGCCGATGCATCAAATGAAACGGCGTTCCGGCGCGGCACTTCACGCACCGGAGATCCAAACGAAAAAGGCGCCCCGCCGGGACGCCCTCGCTTGCCTTACTGCTGTGCCGCCGGTTCAGCCGCAGCTGCGCGCCGCGTGATCGCCGAAGGCCTTGTAGCGCTGCCACAGCCGCTCGTCGTTGCGGTTGCTGGACTGGCGCACCACCTGGGCCTGGTGCGGATCGGCAAACCATTTGGAGACGGTCTTGCGCTCGGACCGGGTCAGGCTGCGGTTGGCCACCTTCTGGATGCAGTTGCACAAGCCGGGCGAGGCCGCGGTGCGGTCCGACTGGCGGCAGGCGCGCTCGATCGCGCCGGCCTCGGCGCCCGCCGGCGCCAGTGCTGCAAGAAAGCCTGCGCAAAGCGCGGAAGTCAGGAAATGTTTCATCTGCTCATGCCCCGTTCTTGGCAAGCGGGTCTGCTGCCCGCGGAATTGGCCGTACTATGGCGCAATCCGGTGCCGTTTTCAATCGTGGTAAACGGGAATGAAGAGGGCTGGAGCGCCACGTGGCATGGCCCTCCAGCGCTGCTGCTGCTCAGGTCTGGTTCGGCCCGCGCATTGCGCGGACGGCTTGGCGCACGGCTTTCCAGTCCGCCGCCTCGCTGTCTTTGCCGGCCTCTTCGCATTCGCGCATTTTCTGCGCGGCTTCAGCCTCGGCCTTGTCGCCATGCGCGCTGTAGAGCGCGCGGGCATATTCAGCGGCTTTGATTGCATCCATGCGGATCGTCCTCCTGTGCTTGTGTCTCCCGCCAAGGGGCGCGCGTCTCGCGGTACGCATGGAGTATAGCGCATTTTGGGCGCCCGCGCAGGGGG